>JADFZM010000038.1 GCA_015232535.1 Candidatus Omnitrophota bacterium | reverse complement strand
ATGCCGCTTGGGAACGCGGCTCAAACGAAGTCCAAAACAAAATGATCCGGAGGTTTATTCCAAAGGGTACTGACATCCATCAGTTCAGCGAGAAAGAAATTCAGAAAATTCAAGATTGGATGAACAATTATCCCAGAAAAAAACTGGGATACAGGTCGGCCAAGCAAACGGCTGAAGAATATTCACAATTTAACCGGAATTGAGAGCTTGACTTTGTCGCACTTATTATTACAATCTACTATAGGTAGGTACAGGCTGATTGTTTATTTCTTATCTTCCTTAACCGGCGCAGAATACGATTTAGAAGCAGCATCTTCCTGATTTAGGATTTGCGGCGATTCTATGCTTTCTGGTTTAGCTTCGGATGCGGCGCCTTTTTCTTTCGGGATTGCAACCTCTCCCTCAAGGGATCCGGCTTGATTACAGATAGCTTTTACTTTTATCGTATCTCCGGCGGCCGCGGTAAAAGGAATATCTTCGGAAACCCCCTGCGGGCTGGTTTGCTTAGGGAACTTTATCTTTTGTGTTTCTGCGCCGCTTTTTGATACTTGTATCTCGCGGATACGGTGGTCGATAATATCCGTCGTGACATGCTTCATCTCAACACGCAGGACTCCCGTTGCTTTGTCGTAAACCAATTTCATATCTTTAGGCGGATGGGCATAGGAAAAAGCAGCGGACAAAAACAATATTATAATAAGAACTGCTACGATTCTTTTCATCTCTGCCTCCGATTCTTAATACGCTTGCTTTTTAATCTTTTTCCCCGGCCGGGTCGGACGGTTTATTTTTTACATGGAAATAATCTATCAGTTTTGCGATAGTATCTTTAAGTGATTTACGGTCGACGATCATATCAATAAGCCCGTGGGCTAAAAGGAACTCCGAACTCTGAAATCCCTTTGGAAGTTTCTGGCGGATAGTCTGCTCGATAACCCTGGGGCCGGCAAACCCGACTAAGGCTTTCGGCTCGGCGATTATAACATCACCCACCCCGGCAAAAGAAGCCATGATCCCGCCCATCGTCGGATTGGTCAAAACAGAAACATGTAAAAACCCCGCCTCGCTATGCCGTGCCAAAGCCGCGCAGGTTTTGGCCATCTGCATTAGCGATATCGCGCCCTCGTACATCCTTGCGCCACCGCCCGATCCGGATACGATTATAACGGGGAACTTTTTCGCGGTCGCGTGCTCAATGGCGCGGGTAACCTTCTCTCCGACGACAGAACCCATCGAGCCCATAATAAATCGCGAATCGGTGACAGCTAAAACAGCGTTCTTTTTTCCTATCTTGCATGTGCCGCTTATTACCGCCTCGATTAGGCCCGTCGCGGCTTGATCGGCCTGCAACTTTTGCTTATAAGTCTTGGGCCCTTTAAAATCTAACGGGTCGACGGAAGCCATCTCCCTGTCCATTTCCTGAAAAGTGCCTTCATCGGCGAGAGATTCAATGCGCTGATACGCTCCGAACGTAAAATGCCAATTGCACTTGGGGCAGATCTGGAGATTGCTTTCAAGCTCCTTGCTGTAATTAAGATTGTCGCAATCAGGGCACTTGGTCCAAAGCCCTTTGGGGATCTCTTTTCTCTTAACGCTGACTAAAGTATATTTTTTACGTCCGAATAAAGACATTTTTACCTTTTAATCTATTTTGTAAACAGTGAGGCCGGATAAGACCTTAGGGTAGAAGTAGGTCGTCTTAGGGGGCATCTTTTCGCCGTTAAGAGCTATGGCTTTGAGTTGAGAAACCTTCACGGGATTTAAGATAAAAACCGCGTCGGTTTCATGTTTGTCAACCGAGCGAATGGCAGAATCCATGTCCTTGGTATATAAGATATCATCGGATTTAATACCGATCTTGTCAAAAACAAAATATTTAAGTATTACGGCATCAAGCATTTTGTAATCTTTGGAGCCTTCTTTCACCACGCTATCGATAAGCATTTTGTTCTTCAGCCGGAAAAGTTTAATCCCTTCTCTAGTATAAAGTCCGAAGGCATTCTCGTTCTTTCCCGCCTGAGCCAGGATAACCAAAAGGTCGTCTTTATCCTTTATCTTATCGATACGGAAGAACTCTTCGATATTTGCCATGCTCTTGGGCATTGACTTGATTATCCTGTGCATCGGAAAAATCTTGAGGTCTTTCGAATCGATGTTGGTAAAATAGGTCATCACGTAATTATAGGGCGCATCCCCTTTCGCGTTCGGCTCTTTGCTCAAGCGCATATTCCGGTATTCGCCTGCCATTTTGAAACGATGATGACCGTCGGCGATAAAGATCTGTTCCCCCTTCATCGCCTCTTGTATCTCCTTGATCAAAGCCGGGTCGCTAACTTTCCATAATTTATGGGAGGCCCCTTCGATGTCCTGCGCTTCGATCATCGGCGCGGTCATATAAACTTTCTTGTTAAAAATATTCTCAACAACCTTTTGCCTATCGCAAAAACAGACAAAGATGCAGCTTAATTGCGCCGCTAAAGCCTTGGTCAGTTTAAAGCGGTCATCCACCGCGTGAGCGTGGGTGTTTTCATGGGGATAAATCTTCGATTCCCCTTCGTTGGATAATTCAAGCGCCCCGATAAAGCCGAAACGTGAATATTTCTGGCCCATCATTTTATATTCCTGGCGGTAGAAATAAAAAGCGGGTGTTTCATCCTGGACGAGGATACCTTTCGCCTGCCAATCATCAAATATCTTCCTCGCGCGGGAATATTTATCATCGCCCGGCCCTTCGGCCGGAAGGTCGATATGGGTAAAGTTATACTGGCTGGTGGATTGCAGGACTCCTTGTTCCTCTTCGCTTATAATATCGTACGGGGGAGAGACGAGCTTGGAGAGGTCTTTTAGCTTCTCTGTGTTGTAATGTATGGCTTTAAAAGGTCTTATGTTTGACATATGTCGGTTCAACCTGCTAAACGGCTAAAGTCAATATAACAAAAGAAAAACCGGCTTTAAACCGAAATCTAAAATATTTTGTTATTTTTTGTTGGGATTCTTAGGGCAGCAGGCGCAAGAGTCCGAATTTGGTTTATGGCTCCCTTTGTTTGCCGGGCAATCCGCGGTTGATGCGGATTTTTGCTTGTAATCAGTTTCATAAAAACCGCTTCCCTTAAAAATAACCCCTCCCCCGGAGCCGATAAGCCGCTTCAATTCCGGCTTCCCGCATTTGGGGCATTTCTTTAATTTCTTTTCGGTCATCGACTGGAATGCTTCCAGGTCATGGCCGCAACTATCGCATTCGTATTGATATGTAGGCATAAATGAACAGATGGTTTATGGACGCTCAAACGGCCATAAACAAAAGCCGAAAAGCGTCTGTGAATTTATCCCCGAAAATGCTCTGGCATTTTCTGGGGATTTTTAGCTGTCGGGTTATCCCCTTTTAATGCTCTGGCATTTTCTGGGGATTTTTAGTTGTCGGTTTATCCCCTTTTAATGCTCTGGCATTTTCTGGGGATTTTTAGTTTTCGGTTTATCCCCTTTTAATGCTCTGGCATTTTCTGGGGATTTTTAGTTGTCAGTTTATCCCCTTTTAATGCTCTGGCATTTTCTTGGGACATTTAGTTGTCAGTTTATCCCGCCCTGGCGGGATTTCCTTATTTAAAAACCTTTTTTATCTTATCAGCAAAGGAATCGTTCGAGCCCACTTCTTCACCGCTTAGCTTCGCGTATTCCTCAAGCAATTTCCTTTGCTGAATACTTAGCTTTTTAGGGACATCAATGATCACCTTGGCATAAAGATCGCCGATATCATTGCCTCGCACGTCAGGCATGCCCTTGCCCCTCAGGCGGAATGTCTTATCCGACGGAGTACCCGAGGGAATTTTCATCTCAACATTACCGTCGAGCGTAACAACAGAAACATCCCCTCCCAAAGCAGCCACAGTGAAGGGAATAGGCAATTCCATATAAAGGTCATTGCCCTCCCTTTGAAATTTATCATGGGCAAGTACGTTAACATATAAATACAAATTTCCGGCGCCGTCCCTTCCGACCTCTCCTTTTCCCGCAACCCGCAAGCGGGAATTACTATCAACGCCTTTGGGGATAGTAACATCTATCGTCTGGGTTACTTTTACCGCGCCCCGCCCCTGGCAGTTCGGGCATTGCTCTTTGATTATCTGTCCCTGCCCCTGGCAACTGTGGCACGTTTGCTGCATCCGGAAAAAACCGCTCGAAATATAGGTCTGACCCTGCCCACCGCAAGTTTGACAGCTTTTTAATTCAGTGCCGTTTTTTGCCCCAGTGCCTTTACAGTCAGTACAATGCTCGTTCCTGGGGACTTTTATTTTCTTTTCCACTCCCTGATAAGCTTCCTCTAGGGTGATATTTATCTCATACTGAATATCCGCCCCACGCTGTGAGCGCCTTCCCGAACGGCGCGAACCGCCGCCCATGCCGAAGAAATCAAAGATCGATTCGCCTCCGCCTGTATCCCCGAATATTCGTGAGAATACATCCTCAAGCCCGCTAAAATCAGCCCCTCTAAAGATGTCTTCTGAGGTGAACTGCTGGTCTATTCCGGAGTGCCCGTACTGATCGTATAGCTCGCGCTTTTTCGGGTCCGATAAAACACCGTAGGCTTCGGATATTTCCTTGAACTTCTCCTCGGCTTGTTTCTTCTCGCTCTCCTGCACGCGGTCAGGGTGATGCTTCAAAGCGAGCGAACGATAAGCCTTTTTTATCTGCTGTAAGCTCGCGTTTTTTTCAACCCCCAATATTTGATAATAATCGCGTTTCATTATTTATCGTCTTCGACCTTGAAATCAGCGTCGATTATATCGTCTTTCTTATCGCCTGAAGATTTTCCGCCCGTACCCGTTTCTTCCTGAGGCCCTCCTTGATGCGGATGGGCCTGAGCGTCTGCATTAGCTCCGGAAGCCTGTTGGGATGCGGTTGCCTTATAAATCTCTTCGGCTAATTTATGGCTAGCCTTTTGCAAGGATTCCATGGCGGATTTTATCTTGCCCTGGTCCTTTGACTTGATCGCCTCTTTAAGGATATTCAATTCTTTTTCGATATTTTCTTTATCCTTCGCGGAAAGCTTTTCTCCGTAATCTTTAACGGATTTTTCCGTCGCATAAACCAGGCTGTTCGCCTGATTGAAGAGCTCCACCTCATCGCGTTTTTTCTTGTCATCCTCGGCGTATTTCTCCGCCTCTTTGACCATCTTCTCAATTTCATCTTTTGATAACTTGGTCGGAGCGGTTATTTTTATCGATTGCTCCTTGCCCGTCCCTTTATCTTTTGCCGCGACATGAACAATGCCGTTAGCATCAATATCAAAGGTCACCTCTATCTGCGGGATCCCGCGCGGCGCGGGCGGGATACCGACGAGATCAAAACGGCCTAACTCGGTATTGTCGTTAGCCATTTGCCTTTCGCCCTGCAAAACGCGAATCGTTACCGCCGGCTGATTATCGTCTGCCGTCGAGAACACCTGGCTCTTTTTTACGGGTATGGTTGTATTTCTTTCGATCAGCTTAGTCGTCACTCCGCCTAAGGTTTCAATCCCTAAAGAAAGCGGGGTTACATCTAATAGCAAAACCTCCTTGGCTTCGCCTCTTATGATACCGCACTGAATAGCCGCGCCTAATGCAACGCATTCCATAGGATCGATCCCGCGCTCGATCTTCTTTCCGATCTCTTGTTCGACGAATTCCTGAACGATAGGCATTCTTGTCGGGCCTCCGACCAAGATCACCTTAGCGACATTGGCGTCTTCCCCTAATTTTTGCTTGGCATCCTTAAGGGCTTGAATGATCGGCCCGCGGCACCTTTCGACTATCGGCCGGACCAACTCTTCCAATCGTGAGCGCTGAAGCGTAAGCTGTAAATGCTTCGGCCCCGATGAGTCAGCAGTTATGAAAGGAAGGCTTATCTCGGTCGATACCGTAGAAGATAACTCGACCTTAGCTTTCTCGGCCGCGTCCCTTAACCTCTGGAACGCCATTTTGTCGTTTCTTACGTCAATGCCGGATTCTTTCTTGAATTCCTGGCAGATATAATCAATTAAGACATTATCCATATCGGTCCCGCCTAAAAGATTATCCCCGCTCGTCGATATAACTTCGAAGGTGGCGGCCTTGTGTTCTTCGTCCCAACCCATCTCGAGAATGGTTACGTCCAATGTCCCTCCGCCAAAATCGAAAACCATGATCTTTTGCTCTTTACCGGCTTTGTCTATGCCGTAGGCCAGACAAGCCGCGGTCGGCTCATTGATTATCCTAAGGACCTTCAGCCCGGCGATCTCACCGGCATCTTTTGTCGCCTGCCTTTGATTATCGTTAAAATATGCCGGAACGGTTATGACCGCCTCTTCAACTGTCTCGCCTAAGAATTTCTCGGCATCCGCCTTGATCTTTTGCAAAATAAAAGAGCTTATCTGCTGGGGAGTGAATTCCTTTCCCGCAACCTGATACTTATGGCTTGTGCCCATTTTTCTTTTTGCGGCGTAAACCGTCCCCTCGGAGTTTACCGGTGCCTGGCGCCGGGCAGGTTCTCCGACGAGCTTCTGCCCGTCCTTGGTAAAAGCGACGAACGAAGGAAAAGCTTTACCCGAGGCTACCCCCGCCCCTTCAGCGGAGGGGATAATCACCGGCCTTCCGCCTTCCATAACCGCGGCGGCCGAATTTGAAGTTCCTAGGTCGATTCCGATTGCTTTTGTCATTTTAATCCTCCTAAATGAGCAGACGGCTTATGGAGTTTTAGTGAAAATAAACCATAGTCCTTTTTGGGCCGTCTGCGAATTTATCCCGATAAATGCTTTTAGTCTTTATCGGGACTACAAATTTTTTTTAATATATATTTAATTCTCTTCTTTAGTCTTTCTTTTCTTCCTCTTTCCCTTTTGCCAATTTAACTTTAGCCGTCCTAAGGACTCTATCGTTATATAGAAAACCCTTTTGCAACTCCTCGAGGACCGTTCCTTCGGCAGAATCGGCGTTTTCTTCCTGAATCAAAACCTCATGGCAATGCGGGTCGAACATCTTGCCCTTAGCCTCAATAGGCTTAACGCCGTTTCGCTTCAAAAGTTCATTCACCTTATTCATGACCATTTCAACGCCCTTGAGGAACGCGTCATAATCCTGATGCTTTTCTTTGGCAACCTTGACCGTGCGCTCTAGATCATCGATAACCTCGAGTATCTCCGATAACAACCCTTCATTAGCGAACTTGACGAACTCGAGCCTTTCTCTTTCCATCCTCTTTCTGGTATTCTCAAATTCGGCATATAAGCGTAAATTCTTATCGCGCAAAACAGCCGCCTCAGACGTCAACTTAAGATATTCAGCCTCCGGGATCTGCATAACCTTATCTTCCTGCGGAGGTGCTTTATCCTCACCCATAGCGGGATTAACTGCATTATTTTGATTTTCGGGTTTCTTATTTTCCATAATTAACCGCCTAGAGTAAATCTTCCATAAGGCCGCTCATGTAATCCAGAGCCGAAACTACTTTTTTATAGTTCATGCAAGTCGGGCCCAAAAGCGCGATTCGCCCCGAAAGGCCGTTTCTGGTTTTATACCTCGAAACTGCCAAAGAGCAGTCGCTGATATCATTGTAAGCCGATTCCGCTCCGATATATATCTCGATCTTCCGTGCCAGGTTGCCGTTTATCAATTTAAGTATCCGTTCTTTCTCGTCCAAAGCGTGTAATATCCTTTTTATTGAGGCAAAATTCTGGTAATACTCCGGATGTTCGGCTATAAAGCTCATGCCGTTAAATATTATTTTATTCCCCCAATCGTCCAGCGAGATTATGCTGGTGTAATGGGTCATATCGGATAAAACGCGAGAGGTCCTCTCCAGCAGTATTTCGAGCTCTTTAGTCTGCTCCTCATATTGCCTGCGGATATTACTCTTCTCTTCTTCCAGAAGCTCAATTTCGCGCATAAGGAAATCAACATAATACCTATAGCCTTTTTCCGTAGGCAAACGTCCGGCTGATGTGTGGGGATGCGTTAAATAACCGTCTTCTTCCAACTCAGCTAAAATATTGCGGACCGTGGCCGAGCTTATCTCATAAGGGATCAAAGTAGAAATAAAGTTCGAACCTACCGGAGAAATGGTTTTTATGTACTCTTCTACAACGATAGATAGGACTTCATTCCTTCTCTGCTTCGCATCAATCAATCGCGGTCCCATACTTACCTCGCTTTGTTAGATCATTAGGCCGAAGGATTAATCAATTTAGCACTCTTTCGCCTCGATTGCTAAAGCGCTATTATAACAAATCGCCTTTTGTTGTCAACTGTCAAATAACAACACCTAAACCCTTTCCACTACCTCTATCAGTTTTACTAATTGAACGAGCTGCTGCTCGATAGAATGGACATCACGGTATAATGTCTTTATATTAGGATGCTTGTTAGGCGAAGAATCGAATTCCAAAACCAGGAAATTATCCAGAAACCTTAGAGGCATATAGCTCATCCCACGATTATCAACGCCTTTAAAATTCAATAGGACCTTTAATGATTTTTTATCTTCCATGATCCGGTTCGCCAAAGCGACATTATTAGAATAAATATTAAACGCGGAAAATGATTTAGGGATCCTTAATATTTCTCGTTCGTTAGCATTATTGCTGGCTTTATCCAGAGTTGCCCGGGTAAAAGTCGAGGTGCGGATGATCCCGTCTTTTTGCTTTTCCGAGAAATTCATAATGAAATCCTGCTTTAAACGGCATTTCAAGAACCCTTTATATATCTTCTCGCGAAAACTTGCCCGCTCAAAATCCTCATAAATAAAATTCTTCCCCTCAAAGACAAAGTTAATCCGGTAAGAATTTTGCGCCTCGGCGGCAACCTCGCACTTGCTTTCGAGGGATTTCGCTAAGTCCTCTAGAACCTGCTCACGGGTCTTTTCCTGCATCTTAGAAAATTTGGAAAGAAAAATTATCCCCGCTAAAGCTAAAACAACAGCGATCGCAATCCAAGCCATTTTCCCCTCATTCTTTCGGGTTCAAATCCAGGTTCCCGGCTTCATCATATGATTTGCTAAATATTAATTTACCGCCCTCGTAATTTTTTACTTTTCTTACCTTTCCGTCGGAGTAAAACTCCTTGAAGGTCCCTTCCCTTTTGCCTTGCTTATATTCGCCCGTCTCTTTCAAATGCCCGGTCTCGAAAAACTCCTCGTATACGCCGTCCATCTGGCCGCCCTTGACCCTTACTTTCTTCAAAACTTGGCCGGCCTTATAAAATTCGGTAATAGTCGTTTCTTTGGCCGCTCCGTCGACAAGGAAGCTCTCCAGCTTTAATTCCCCCGTCGGATAATATTCCTTGAGCGTACCCTGCGGTGTGCCGTCGTACGCCTCAAAGGTCCGGACTAAATTCCCGCCCATGTCGAATTCCCGGATCAATCCTTCCTGCATCCCTCCTTTAAAAGTTGCCGAACGCAGCAGATACCCTTCTTTTGCGTAAGTTTTGGCAATACCGTTGGCGATCCCTTCTTTATACTCGCGCTCGAATTCCAACCTTCCGTCTGGCGAAAATTCCCGGGTGACGCCGTTTAAGAGCCCTTTATCATAGTAAGACTCGCGAAAAAGGGAGCCGTCTTCTCTGTATGATTTGGCTATTCCCTGCAGAAGGCCTTTTCGATAATACACCTCGTATTTCAGCTTACCGTCCGGATAATAAGCCTGGGCTTTGTTTTCAAGCTTGCCGTTTGTGTATAAGCCCTCCCCCATTAATTTGCCGTCCCGATAATAGGCGTTGAAAGGGCCGTTAAGAATCCCGTTTTTTACATTCACCCGCATTCTTACCTCGCCGGTATCGTAGAGTTCTTTATAGATCCCGTCGTCTATGGGCTGCTCGGCGCCGAAACAAAACGAAGCGGAAAATAAACATAACAATACCGCGAGAATAAATTTATTCATTTTGCCCTCAAGCTTTGATCGCGTTTAGCCTCAAGGCACAAACCACAATGTAACCTTGTGTCCTGTAACGCGAGACTTTACTAATCCTTAATATTCCTAATTCTGCCGGATTATTATAACACTTAAGCTTTTATAATAAAATCCAATTCGTCTTTTCCGTTTTTGCTGTTTTTGACAACGCTTATCAGGCTTTTCTCCCCGGCCTCGCCTTTTAACAGCTTTAAAGCCAGCGGGTCCTGAAGCATTTTCTGGACAACCCTTTTAAGCGGCCGGGCTCCGTAAACAGTATCGTAGCCTTTATCCGCCAAGAATTCTTTAGCGCCTTCGCTTAAGGATAAATCAATACCTAAAGCAGAAAGGCGGTTTTTTAACATATCGACCTGTATATCGACTATTCCGGCGATATCCTTCTTCGAAAGCCGGTTGAAGGTAACCACCTCATCGATCCTGTTCAAAAACTCCGGACGGAAATGCTTTTTCAACTCTTCCTCGACTTTTTCTTTTATATCGCTTTTTTTGTTTAAACTCGCAATAAATTCGGACCCGATATTCGAGGTCATAATAATTATCGCATTCTTAAAATTAACTCTTCTCCCTTGCCCGTCGGTAAGGTGGCCCTCGTCTAAGACCTGCAAAAGCGCGTTAAAAACATCGCGGTGGGCCTTCTCGACCTCATCAAAAAGCAAAACACAAAAAGGGCGGCGCCTTACCATTTCCGTCAATTGGCCGCCCTCCTCGAAGCCGACATAACCCGGCGGAGCGCCGATAAGCCTAGAGACGCTGTGCTTTTCCATATATTCGCTCATATCAATACGTATAAGCGCGTTTTCGCTGTCAAAAAGAAACGCGGCCAAGGCCTTTGCCAGCTCCGTTTTCCCGACTCCCGTCGGCCCGACAAAGAGAAAAGACCCCATTGGCCGGTTTGAATCGCTAAGGCCTGTTCTAGAACGGCGGATCGCGGCTGAAACCGCCAATATCGCTTCATCTTGGCCAACGACTCTTTCTTTTAAGCTTTTTTCGATATTAATAAGTTTCTCGGTTTCGCCGGACATTAATTTAGAAACGGGGATCCCTGTCCACTTAGCTACAACCTCCGCAATATCATTCTCGTCGACTTCTTCCTTCAAGAGCGATCCGTTGGACTGCAGAGCGGACAATTCCTGATTATATTTCTTTAATTCCTTATCAAGATTAACCAATGTATGGTATCTGATCTCCGCTACTTTCCCCAGATCGCCGGTTTTTTCATATTGAGCCTCTTCGTATTTTACCCGCTCGATTTTGGATTTTATTCCTCTGATTTTTTCGATAGATTCTTTCTCCCTAACCCAGCGAGAACGCAAAACAACATTTTCTTCTTTAGCCTTAGCCAGGTCTTGTTCTAATTTCTTTAACCTCTCTTTGGATGCCTCATCAGTTTCTTTTTTAAGAGCTTGCCTCTCAATCTCTAGCTGGCGGATCCTTCTTTCATTCGCGTCCAATTCCCGCGGGAGGCTGTCAATTTCAATACGCAGGCGGCTGGCCGCCTCGTCGATAAGGTCTATCGCCTTATCCGGCAAAAACCGCTCGGCTATATAACGCTGCGACATAGTTGAGGCGGCAATTATAGCAGAGTCCTGAATCCTTACTCCATGATGGATCTCATAACGCTCTTTTAACCCGCGAATAATCGCGATCGTGTCCTCAACGGACGGCTCATTAACCATAACCGGCTGAAACCTCCGCTCGAGCGCCGCGTCTTTCTCGATATTCTTACGGTATTCGTCGAGAGTGGTCGCGCCGATACAACGCAAAAGCCCTCTAGCTAAAGCCGGCTTTAACATATTAGAAGCGTCCATCGCCCCGTCGGTCTTTCCTGCGCCGACAATAGTATGCAGCTCGTCGATAAAAAGTATTACCTCTCCGGCTCTCGTTTCCATTTCTTTTAAGACGGCCTTTATCCTTTCCTCGAATTCCCCGCGGTATTTTGTCCCGGCAAGCAGTGAGCCGATATCAAGGGCAATGACTTTCTTGCCCTTAAGCCCTTCGGGGACATCTTCGTTAAAAATACGCTGGGCCAATCCCTCGGCGATCGCGGTCTTTCCTACCCCGGGTTCGCCGATCAAAACCGGATTATTTTTTGTGCGGCGAGATAAAACTTGAATCACCCGCCTTATCTCCTCATCTCGGCCGATAACTGGATCGAGCTTTCCCTCTTTGGCCAGCTCGGTTAGGTCCCGCCCGTACTTAGATAGTGCGCTATAATTTTCTTCGCTGTTCATATTGTCCGCCTTTTGTCCGCCTCTGATTTTGTCAATGACACTCATTAAATCTTTTTCGTTTTTGCCGTTTAATTTAAGTTCCTCCGCGATCACTGTATCCGGCTCCTTAGAAAGGGCAAATAAAATGTGCTCTAAAGAAACATACTCGTCTTTCCAGGAAGCCGCTTCTTTTTGCGCGTTGCGTAAAATTCGGTCCGCTTCGGTCGATAAGAATGGCTGGGCTCCCCCTTTAACAACCGCTGTGCGCTCAAGCTGTATCTTTAATCTTTTCTCGACAGCTTCGGACGAAAGCCCTAAAAGCTTTAAGAAACTCCCGGCAAAGCCGCTGTCTTCCTTAATTAAAGCCATGGAGAGGTGATTGCTATCTATCTGTTGATGGCTAAGCTCCTCACATAGCTCGATCGCCTTTTGGATTACAGCTTGAGCTTTCAATGTAAATTTGTCTAATCGCAACATTTTATCGTCCTTTCAAGTCACAAGCCACACGGCACAAGTTAAAAGCTGACTTTGTGCCATGTGAGCCGGTGACTATTCCTCTTTCCTACTTTACATCCACCTTTATTTGTTTTGGTTGAGCTTCTTCCTTTATAGGGAGCTTAACCTCCAAAACACCGTTTTGATAATTAGCCGCTATTTTTTGCGAATCAACGTTTTTCGGAAGTTCTATACTTCGGATAAACTTCCCGTAGCAACGCTCAAAACGGTAAAAACTTTCCCGCTTAACTTCCTTATCGTATTTCTTATCACCCTGAATCGAAAGGATATTATCGTCCACTGAAACATTAATCTCCTCTTTGTTCAAGCCCGGAATATCGGCTTTAACCACTATTTCGTTTTGATTATCATATATGTCAACTGCGGGTTTGAAATAGTTTTCCAACAATTGCCCATCCCCTTCCGGGCTTTTGACCGGCGAAAAATAAAAGAGCCGGTTCATTTCTTTCTGCAAAGTTTCCACTTCCTGAAACGGATCTAACCACCAGGTGTTTTGTTTGTTAGGTACTAGGTTCATACTTGACTCCTTCCTAGCACTCTCTTGTAATGAGTGATAACTATTGGTTAAAAAAAACTATTCTTCCTTTATATTACTGCCTTCCTGACTGTAATTCATTTCCAATATAACCTTTATGCCGCTAATATTGACCCCTTTTTCATCCATTAGATAATGTACATAGTTTAATTGCTGGATTTGTACTTTAGTATAACAGCGTGTTTTCTTTCCTAATCTTTTAGGCTCGACAACACCCAGCTCATCAAGCTTACGCAAAGTCCAAATAGGAATACCGACCATATCGCTCACAACGCTTATAATGAACAAAGGCGCGTCAGGATTTATATCGACCTCAAATTGTGCGGGTAAATATTTCTCCATTTTTTCTACCTCTTTTGCTCATTATTAATATAACATGAACTAATCTGTCTGTCAAGTTTTACTTACTATCTTAGTTAGTTTATCTAACTATTGAGGCAATTTAAAAGCCGGGATGCGCGAACATCCCGGCTATTGTTGGCTACCCTATTACTCTGGGAGCTATTTGCTAAGGGCTGCCTATTTCCCCTAGCTATCCCGCGTTAGCGGGATTTTTTCTACGTTGTGCTAATTAAAGAGTAACATGAAAAATCAAAATAAACAATACTCAGAGTAAAAATTGTTTTAAATTTAATAGAAGGAAATCGGAATTATGAGAATTCTGGGGACGCGTCTCCGGAATTGCGCTCCTGAGTTTATTCCAGGTTTTCCAGCTGGTTGGCTAGGCTGACAGGGACAGAAGCGCGGATATTGATAGTTTTTTCGTAATATTTTATCGAATACACCTCGCCTTGCTTGTGTATAAGATTGACCAGGTCCATCCGGGTGATGGGAATTTGCACGTCAATTTCCCGGACAACCAAGCTGACATACGGAATAATAAGCTTGTAAATCTCGGCGATGTTTTCCTTGTTCTTCGCGGAAAGCAAAACTGCTTCCGGAAATTTAGATTTATAATTATCCAGCCAAATCCGGTCTTCGAGCTTATCGATCTTATTCAATACGGTTATAATCGGCTTTTTTGCGGCATCCAATTCTTCCAAGACCTGCATGACAGAGGCGTGCATATTGATAAAATTAGGATTGCTGATATCCAAAACATGCAGGATCAGATCCGCCTCCCTTACCTCCTCAAGGGTCGACATAAAAGCCTCGATAAGCCTATGCGGAAGCTCACGCATGAACCCGACGGTATCGGAGAGGACGACCTTTTGATGGTTGGGCAAGATCATTTGCTTGGATAGAGAATCAAGTGTTGTAAAAAGCCCGTCTTTAGTCGGCTGCTCCGCTTCGGTTAAAGAGTTGAGGAGCGTGGATTTTCCGGCGTTTGTGTATCCGACCAGAGAAACCAAGGGGACTCCGTTCTCTTTTCTTTTCTTGCGCTTTAAACTGCGGCTCTCGGCGATATCAGCGAGGTTTCTTTTAAGGCTGGTTATCCTTTGCGCGATCCGGCGGCGGTCAACCTCAAGCTTTGTTTCGCCGGGGCCGAGCGTTCCTATCCCGCCGCCTAAGCGTGACATCTCGGTGCCGTGGCCGGAGAGCCTCGGAAGCAAATATTCCAGCTGAGCCAGCTCGACCTGCGTTTTCCCTTCAAGGGAAGTCGCCCGGCGGGCAAAAATATCCAGAATAAGCTGGGTGCGGTCTATAGTTTTTACCTTTAGCTGATCTTCGATATTGCGCTGCTGGCTCCCTTTTAGGTCATGGCTGAAGATAACCACATCTGTTTTCTTAAAGGCTAAAAGGGCTTCGATCTCCTTAAGCTTTCCCTCACCGATCAGGCTATGCGCCGTCGGAGTTTCCACTTTGCAGATTATGCTGTCAACAACTTCTCCGTCGCAGGCCGAAACCAGCTCTTTCATTTCCTCTAAAATATCCTCGGCCGTCCAGGCCTGCCTGACCTTCTTCAAGTAAACTATCACCAGAAGGGCTTTCTCGACACGGCGTTTATTGCTTATAAGTTCCTGGCTCATATTCCTTTGGCTATATCCTTTCTAATATCCTATCCACGGTTGAATCAATGGTATCATCAACAGTCCTCTTTATCCATTCTATTCTTTTATCCTTCCTGAA
>JADFZM010000037.1 GCA_015232535.1 Candidatus Omnitrophota bacterium | reverse complement strand
CTTTGTAATTTTATTATCCCGCCGAATATAGTTCAGGCGCAAACTGTTTTGAATTTGCCTGTACCCGGGTCAATGGTCGGTTTATCGGCTGCGTTTCAGCCGATAGTGATAAAGGGATTAACTATCAATCCCGATAACCCATTAAGGTTTGATTTTATAATTGATCAAGGGGAAAAAGATATTGATACAGACACGTTTAAAGTTGAATCAAATAAACTGGTCAGATATTTCTTGGCAACCTTAACTACCCCTGAAGAAGACCTTTGGGTAAACTTATCCCCTTATGAAAAAGACCGGATTATCCCTGAGAGTTTCGGCTCAACTGAGATGGGACGCGACCTTCTGGCCCAGGATTATATTTTAAAGCAATTGACGTCATCTTTAATGTACCCGGAAGATAAAACCGGGGAGGCCTTTTGGGAGAGGGTCTATAAAAAAGCCCAGGAAAAATTCGGAACGACCGATATTCCCGTAAATACCTTCAATAAAATCTGGATTGTTCCCGATAACGCGGAAGTTTATGAGCACGGCAACTCGGCTTTTATCGTCGAAAGCCATTTAGGCGTTATGCATGAGGAAGATTACTTGGCTTTGAAGGAAAATATCGGCAACAAGAAACTCGGGCTGGATAAATCTACCGGCGATCAGATACAGGATGCAAGCGCAGTTTCAACCGCGGTAATTAAGGAAGTGCTGATCCCCGAAATAGAAAAGGAAGTTAACGAAGGAAAGAATTTTACCCAATTGCGGCAAATTTATAATTCCATGATTCTGGCCACCTGGTTTAAGATGAATTTGAAAGAAAGTTTTTTGGGGCAAGTTTATATTGATAAAAAGAAAACCGGCGGGATTGAAAACGAAGATGAAAAGATCAACGAAAAGATTTACCAGCAGTATTTGGAAGCTTTTAAAAAGGGCGTTTACGATGTGATGAAAGAAGAATATGACCCTACAACCCAAACTGTTATCGAAAAGGAATATTTCTCTGGGGGTTTTTCTCCTAAGGGAAGAGACGGGGCGATGCTATCAGGCATCATAAAGGGGAATTTGGGTGAGAGGAAAAATACTGCAGGAATACAAAGATCAAGGGTTTTAGCCCAGGTTATTAGTCCTCCGGGCTTTGGAAGCGGCACGATTAGAGAATCCCGTTGGAGAAAAGTTGTCATAGATTTGTTGTCTGCTACTAGCCCTACGCAAGAGGCTGTTAGGGGATTCGCTACATCTTTGGGCTTGCCGACAAGGGAAAATATGAACCTTCTTAGGTTCAATCAAGAGTATGACGCCTCGCCCGGGTTGACCGGTTTCGGGGGGATGAGATTTCCGATGAATGAGCAGGAAGTGAGAAGCCGTATCCTCCGGTCCGAGATAGTCTATAACACAGACGGTGAATTGGAATTATCTGGCATAACTGAAACTGAGCTTGATAATCAAATCAGAGCAGCACGTCAAGTTATTCTAGCTTCTTTCAGGGCTTTAGAGGGTTACGGTCCTAACTTTTTTAAGTTAGCGGGCGAAAAAGGCCGAAGCCCGAGGCCGAATTTAAGGGAAGCTGAAAACGACATAATGTCCGGTTATCTGTCGTTAAGCCGGCGGGGCGAGCTTGTCCCTATGGTGAATAATGTGGAATCTTACCAAAGGGCCCTCACAGAAGGCAGAAAGTCTTCCGCAAAGGCTTTTCTGGCTGAATATATGGGGGAATACGGATTATTTATTTTTGAAGGGCAGGGGCAAACAATGTTGCAGCTCAATTATAGGGAAGTTTTATTGCGGATTATCGACGGAACTTTAGCTTATGATCCTGTATCGAAGCGACTAGAGATTGAGGGTAGAAGCCAGGCGGGTTTGTACCGCATACTAATCAAGCGAAGTCAAAACGCGGATGAATTTGCTAAGATGAATCCCGACCCAGATGCGGCTATAGCCGTGTATTTTCGGGGTAAAGCAGTTGAGGAACAGCCTGGTGTTAAACTAATAATCAGCAATACTCAGGCAGAAGAAGGCATCAAAAAAGGATTTTTAATCCCCGGTCTTGAAAAAGGAATAGTCGAGCTTATTGCCACTACTCCCGATGAATACAAGAAAGTGCTTGCTTCTTCAAAGTATGAACCAACTCCTCAAATGGTCCGCGGAAAATTTACCGTGATTCAAGTTAGAGACGCGGCGATGTTAGGGAATAAAACCAAGTTTGCTAAAGTTTCCACGCTTTGGCTAAATGCTTTGATCGCCAGATTAAACAAACCGCTGCTCCCGCAAGCCAGGTTACAGCAGATTTTCCGAGAAGCGAATTCCTATTTAAAGTTAGGTTATGACCTGGAGAAAGCCGGTATTGCCTTGACTGATGATAATTTATTCGCGCTTGATTTCCCTAGGTCGAGAGAAGACCGTTGGACTGTTTTGGAAGAGGTTGCAATAAATGAGGGTGGTGGTGAGTCCATGGTTGATGCGGCCAGCGTCCCTTCTTTTCAAAGGGAAGAACAAATCAAGCAGTTAATAACGAGAGTTGTCCAAAGAAAAGGCATTTATGTCGAGGAGCAAAGGATAGATCAGGCGGTTAAAAATATCAATACTGAATTAGGACAATCTCGGAAATTAAGGCCTTTAGTCCGTGCTGTTGAAAAGAAAATTGCGGTTGATCTGCTCGGCCAGGGAGAAGAGAGTTATGATTTTCGCCTAACTTTGTTTGAAATAAGAAATTATCTTGCTAAGTATAGCTTTTCCGGAGACAGACCTTCAGAAGTAAGAACTCCGACTGAGTTGGCGGAAGGCCAGGAAATAGAGATCGATATTAAGCATAATATGAATATAATTCTATCCGATATGGATAAAAAGATTATCACGCAAGTGCGCAAAATAAATCATAATATCGAAGAATATTTCGGTGGATTTTTTGATAAAGCCGACTCGGTTGAGAGGCAGTCATCAAAAGGAGCAAAGGTGCAAGTTAGCATAAAAGACGGAAGTGTTAAAATAATAAACTTGACCAGTAATCCTGTTCAGGTTCTTGTAGATCAGGCTATGCTGTCAGTAGTTATGGCCAGGGAAGCGAGAAGGATAGTTGCTGAAGAATTGATTGATAACCCTGTTGAATCGGGGCCCAATGATAGGCTTATTCCGGCTACTATTAGGCAGTGGGAATTCTCAAAACAGCACAGAGTTATCCTATCAGGAAACGCTATTCAATTAATCGAGGGAGAAGTTGATCAAGTCAGGACTTCTTTCCCTATGAATATAAGCGCTGAAGATAGGGAGTTTTTCCGCGTAGCTTCGAATTGGCAGGAAGTTAAGCCAAGATATCTATCTCTTTTAGATACCTACATAAATGAATTAGAAGGAAAAGATAATATGATGGCTTCTCAATCTAAAAAGCCTGATGAGGTCGGTGGTATAAACTTGAATCCTGCTTTGTTGGATATGATTATAAAGCGCGATGGAAACGGGGTCCCTTTGCCTTTGACTCCGGTTGAGATCCAGAACCTTTCAGTTGACGGATTCCTGCCGGTCATTATTAGTGTCACACCTATTACAGATCTTCCTTTATTGCTAGGGGTTACGGAAGACGACGGCAAGGATATTATGGCTTCGGTAAAATTAGAGCGAAGGCTTAAGGCGATTAAGGTCACAAGTATAATGGAAACAGAGTCACAATTGATTTTACTGTGACCTGTGATTTGCGACTTGTGACCGTTGTATTTTAAGTCCTTTTATTTTAAATACTTACCTTCTAGCAAAAATTACATTACAATTTAGATTTTGTTTAAGATAAACGCACAATAAAGTGCGCTGTTTCATCCTAGCTGGGCTGGGATTTTATACATGGTTAAGGTGAAAATTTGGGTACCTGGCTTACCTCTAAAACATTTAGAGTAAGCCAGTGTATGCTGATTATTCCAATTTTATTTTGAGGTAATCAGCGAAACCCTCTTATGACTTTTTCTGTCGTATAGCAGAACCGGTTGACGGGCCCCTGGTCGGATTTTCCGAGCAAAATACGGGTTAAAAAAATCCTAGACATCAAGAATTTTTCGTGTATTATATGGAAGCGTATTTTTCTTTAACTTATTCGGGTTTAAAAAGATATGAATGTAACGATAAAAGGGATTAAATACGGCCACAGCCTGCTGACCGAGCATGATGTTTTTTTGTTCCGGGAAGGCACTCATTACCGCCTCTATGAAAAAATGGGCGCGCATGAAATCATTGTGGACGGAGAACCCGGGACTCATTTCTCTGTCTGGGCTCCTAATTCCGAATCGGTTTCGGTCATGGGTGACTTTAACGGTTGGGATAGAAGCGCTCATAATTTGGCACCGCGCTGGGACGGCTCGGGTATTTGGGAGGGGTTTATTCCCGGAGTAAGAAAAGGCCATTTATATAAGTATTTTGTCCGTTCTAAATACCGCAACTACTCAATCGAGAAAAAAGACCCTTTTGGTTTCCACTGCGAAATACCGCCTAAGACTGCTTCGGTTGTTTGGGATTTGAATTATTCTTGGCAGGATGCGAATTGGAAAAAGAAAATGGAGAAGCATAATTCTTTAGACAGCCCGATGTCAGTCTATGAAGTCCATATGGGCTCCTGGCGCAAGATACCCGAGCAGAATAACCGCAGCCTTTCTTATACCGAAATGGCCGGGTACCTTTCTCAATACTGCAAGGATATGGGTTTTACCCATGTTGAATTCCTGCCTTTAATGTCGCATCCTTTTTACGCTTCGTGGGGGTATCAATGCGATTGTTATTTCTCCCCGTCCTCTTTTTACGGCAGCCCGCAGGAAATGATGTATATGGTCGATTCTCTGCACCAGAATAATATCGGGGTCATTATGGATTGGGTCCCGTCGCATTTTCCCGAGGACGGGCATAGCCTGGGGTATTTCGACGGCACATGCCTCTTTGAGCATATGGATAGAAGAAAAGGTTATCATCCCGACTGGAAAAGCAATATCTTTAATTACGGAAGAGGAGAGGTCTGCAGTTATTTGATAAGCAGCGCTATTTTCTGGCTGGAAAAATACCATATGGACGGGCTTCGGGTCGACGGGGTCGCCTCAATGCTTTATCTTGATTATTCCCGACGCGATGGGGAATGGATCCCTAATCAATACGGCGGAAAGGAAAATATCGAGGCCATTGATTTTCTGCGCCGGCTTAATGTCGCGACCTACAAAGAATTTCCAAACACCCAGATGATCGCCGAGGAATCGACCGCATGGTCGATGGTCTCAAAGCCCCCGGAAGTGGGTGGATTGGGGTTCGGCATGAAATGGAATATGGGCTGGATGCACGATACTTTGGAATATTTTAAAAACCCGCCGATATACCGCACCTTTCACCAGGACGAGCTTACCTTCAGCGCCCTTTATATGTTTAGCGAGAATTTTATGCTTTCCCTTTCTCACGATGAGGTAGTGCACGGCAAAGGCTCGCTTCTAGGACGGATGCCCGGAGATGAGTGGCAGAGGTTCGCTAATCTAAGGTTGCTTTTCGGCTATATGTACGGCCACCCCGGTAAAAAACTGCTTTTTATGGGCGGAGAATTCGGCCAGGTCTGCGAATGGCAGCATGACCATAGCCTTGAGTGGCATGTCCTTCAGTATCCCTGCCATGCCGGCTTACAGCGCTGGGTTAAGGAGCTTAATCACGTTTATAAGAAAGAGCCGGCGCTTTACGAGCAGGATTTTGCCCTCGATGGTTTCGAATGGATAGATTGCAGCGACAGGCAAAATAGCATCTTAAGCCTTATCAGAAAAGGCAAAGACCCCAAGGATGATATAATTGTTATATGTAATTTCACCCCTCAGACGCATAATGTTTACAAGATCGGCGTGCATCAAAAGGGTTTTTGGACGGAGATATTGAATAGTGACGACGCGCGATTTTGGGGAAGCGGCAAGAAAAACGCCCCCGAAATTGAGGCCTTGGAAGAGGCTTGCCACGGCAGGAAATACTGCTTGTCTCTGACTTTGCCGCCTTTAAGCGCGATATTTTTAAAAAGCAAAGAAGAAAAGACCATTCAGGAATCACATCCGGCGGCGTTTTCTCATAACATAAAGCCCCAAGATTTAAAAGAGATTAGCAAAGACTTGCCTAAACAACAAATATAATATCCCTCAAGATGGATAAATATATTTGCATACACGGACACTTTTATCAGCCTCCCCGGGAAAATCCCTGGCTTGAGCATATCGAAGTTCAGGATTCCGCTTATCCTTATAACAATTGGAATGAAAGAATAGCCGCCGAGTGTTATGCCCCAAATAGCGCCGGTCGTATCTTGCAGCAAAACGACCGGATAGTCGAGATATTGAATAATTATTCAAGGATAAGTTTTAACTTTGGGCCGACCTTGCTCTCCTGGATGGAGAAAAACGCGCCCGACCTCTATGAGGATATTTTGAAAGCAGATATAGAGAGCCAACGTATTTTCAACGGCCACGGCTCGGCTATGGCCCAGGCTTATAATCATATTATCATGCCATTGGCGAATTCCCGCGATAAAAGGACGCAAATCATCTGGGGGATAAGGGATTTTGAATACCGTTTTAAAAGGAAGCCCGAAGGTATGTGGCTCCCGGAGACAGCGGTCGATTACGAAAGCTTGGATATAATGGCCGAGCATGATATCAAATTCACCGTTCTCGCTCCGCACCAGGCGAGGAGGGTAAGGCATATGGGGAGTCATGAATGGTTCGATGTGAGCGGTTCCCGGATTGACCCTCAGAGGGCATATTTATGCAGCCTTCCCTCCGGGCGGAAGATAAATATATTTTTCTACGACGGGATGATTTCTCAGGAAGTGGCGTTTCGGGGCCTCTTAAAAAGCGGCGACAGTTTTGTTAACCGCCTGCTCAATGCCTTCCCCGAGCATCTTTCGGAAAACAGGCTTGTTTCCATCGCTACCGACGGAGAAACTTACGGGCATCACCACCGTTACGCGGATATGGCCTTGGCCTATTGCCTGCATAAAATAGCCAGCAATAACTTGGCTAAAATAACGATCTATCCGGAATTTTTAGAAAAGTTCCCTCCTTATTATGAGGTTGAGATATTTGAAATGAGTTCATGGAGCTGCGTTCACGGTATCGAACGATGGAAGGCGAACTGCGGGTGCTCATCCGGAGGTAACCCTTCCTGGCAGCAGAATTGGCGGCAACCTTTAAGGGAAGCCTTGAATTGGCTTCGGGACAAAGCAGCGGAAACCTTTAATGCCGAAGCGGGAAAATATACTAAAGACCCCTGGCAGTTAAGGGACATTTATATAGATGTGGTTTTAAGCCGCGATGAAGGCAATATCGAGAATTTCTTTAGGAAGAATGTTAAAGAGCGTTTGAGCAGAGATGATAAGGTTAAGATTTTAAAATGCTTGGAGTTTGCCAGGCATTCTATGCTTATGTTTACCAGCTGCGGATGGTTTTTCGATGAGGTTTCGGGTATCGAAACGACACAGATCATACAGTATGCGGCTCGGGTGGTACAGCTTATCAGGGATGTCAGCGGAAAGGATTTAGAGGGGGAGTTCATTTCGCGGCTAAAAAACGCGCCCAGCAATCTTGGAAAATTGGGGAACGCCGCCGGAGTATATGAGCAATATGTCCGCCCGGCAATGATCGACCTTAAGCGCGTCGGCGCTCATTATGCTATTTCTTCCCTTTTTGAAGGATTCCCGAAAGACGCCAAAGTTTATTGTTACAGCGCAAGAAGCGAAGTTTACGATATACTTGAGGCGGGAAAACAAAAAATGGTCATCGGCCGGACCAGTATCGTTTCCGATATAACCTGGGAGGAGGAAATAGTTTGTTTTTCCCTGCTGCATTTGGTCGAGCATATTATCGACGGGGGGGTCAGCAATAGCCTGGATTCGGCTAATTTCAGGAAGATGCATCGCGAAGTAAAAGAAGCCTTTACCAGGAGCAACCTGCCCGAAGTTATCCGGCTGATGCGCCTTTATTTTGGGGAAGCGCATTATTCCTTGTGGCATCTTTTTAAACATGAACAAAAGAAAGTTTTAGACAGGATTATGGAAACAACGCTTTTTGATATCGACCGGCACTTCCGCACGATTTATGACCAGTATTATTTTTTGATGCAAGTGAGGAAAGATTTGAACATACCTCTTCCTAAATCACTGGCGACTACGGCTGCATTTGTCCTTAACCGGGATCTGATTGAGCTTTTAGGCCAGGAAAAACCGGATACAGATTCGCTTCAGCGTACAGTTGATGAAATAAAGCGCTGGGATTTCGCGATAGATAAGCAAATGGTCGAGTTGGTCGCGACTAACAAGCTCAATGATTTAATGCTAATGCTTTCTAAATCTCCGGGGGACTTGGTCCTTTTAGAGAGCATCGTGGCGATATTGGGCATACTAAGCGGTATGGAAGCGACTCTTAATTACTGGCGGGCACAGAATATTTATTTTAATATCAAAAAGAAAATTGCCCAAAATTGGCAGGAGATTCTCCAGCTTAATAATACTGATCCTGATTGGAATAAAAGCTTTAACCGGCTGGGGGATATCTTAAAAGTAAAGGTTGATTGATCAAGCTAATCTGTTATCCTTGTTTTATATATTATTTCCCGGACAAAAGTTTTAAAAAAGTGTTTTGTTTTCCGTCAAAAGCGGGGATAATATAAATACACAAAAAGAGATGGGTCAATGGCAGATAACTATAATGAAATATATCAAGGGAAAATGGTCTTGGTTGTCGACGATCTTGCTCCCAACTGGAAGCTGGCAAATGCTTTTTTAAAAAAGTTCGGCTGTGAAAGCGAATATGCCCAGAACGGCAAAGAAGCCGTAGAAAAACTTATGCTTCAAAAATATGACTTATGCCTTATGGATATTCATATGCCGGTCATGGATGGTTTTGATGCAATAAAGTATATCCGCTCGAATATTACTAATGAAATGCCGATAGTCGTTATGCTTGGAACTGCAACTCAAGCTGATTATGAGAGGGCTATTAGTTTAGGCGCTAACGGATCCTGCGAGAAGCCCTTAAGTATGGATAGGATTCAGAGAGTCCTTGATAGATTCGTCACATAAAAAGATTTTTAAGCTTTGCAACATTGAGTTGACATATTTCTTTGGCATTCCAGCGTTAAGAGCTCTTTCGGTTCGTCAATTAGGTAATCAGGGTTGTGTTTTTTAAGCGAGGTATGGGAATTATAACCCCAGCTTACCGCGATCATTTTGATTCTTGATTTTTTTGCCGCGTCAACATCCCGAGTTTCGTCCGCGACATAAAATACTTTTTCCCTGGCAAATTTATTTTGATTGATAAGGCGGTTAAGGCCGTGGTTTTTCCCGAATATTTGGGAAGAGGTGTTTATAAAATCAAAGAAATCAATTTCATGTTTTTTTAGGAACTTTTTAACGTTTGCCGATGAATTGGAAGTATAAATCCCTAACTTATCTCCCCGGGATTTTAAAGACAGCAATATCTCTTTCAATCCGGTAGTTAAATGCATATTGTCGATATCTTTGTGCGATTCTTCTCTGGCCCTAAGGAGTATGGCTGGGATTTTGTAAACGGGGATATGCAGGTAGTGGATTATTTCCTGGCTGTTTTTATCTTTTAATAAAGCCTCTTCGTCTTTACTGATTTTTTTAAAGTGGAACTCATCTGCGAGCTTATTGCTTATCCCTATGGAAAGGTGAAAGGTATCGGCTATAGTACCGTCAAAATCGAAAATGAATATAAAATCCTTCATGGATAGCGGGCTCCTAAGGCCTGTTTTGATAAACTATATATTATTAAAAGGATGTCTCTTGACGCGTTCTTTTTTAGTCTTATAATAATAAAAACGTCTGTATATATCTATAAAAATCGTAATAAATTTAAATGAGAGGAATCCCATGAATAAGCAAAAAATTATGATGGACGGCAATGAAGCGGCGGCGCATATCGCCCATAAATTAAGCGAGGTTATCGCTATATATCCGATAACCCCATCCTCAACTATGGGGGAGTGGGCGGATGATTGGTCGGCTGCCGGCAGGGCCAATCTTTGGGGAACCGTTCCTTTGGTTCAGGAGATGCAATCTGAGGCGGGAGCCGTTGCTGCCATCCATGGGGCAATGCAAACAGGCGCCCTAACTACTACCTTCACTGCTTCCCAGGGCCTGCTTTTGATGATCCCCACAATGTTTAAGATAGCGGGAGAGTTGACTCCTACGGTTTTTCACGTTTCAGCCCGTACGGTAGCCGCTCATGCTTTGTCTATTTTCGGCGACCATTCGGACGTTATGGCAGTGCGTTCTACCGGGTTTGGACTCTTGTCATCTTCTTGCGTTCAGGAAGTAATGGATTTGGCTTTGATCGCCCATGCGGCTACTTTAGAGTCCAGGATACCTTTTCTGCATTTTTTTGACGGATTCCGCACTTCCCATGAAGTAAATAAGATAGAAGCCGTTACCGATGATATTATACGCCAGATGATCGATGACGGGCTTGTTTTTGCCCATCGCAACCGTGCTTTATCCCCTGATAAACCTGTTATACGAGGGACGGCGCAGAATCCGGATGTGTTTTTCCAAGCAAGAGAAGCGGTAAATCCGTTCTATAATGCCTGTCCGGAGATTGTGCAAAAGGCCATGGATAAGTTCGCTAAAATAACCGGAAGGCAATATAATCTTTTCGATTATTACGGCGCGCCGGATGCGGAGAGGGTTGTTATCATTATGGCCTCTGGGGCGGAAGCCTGCCAGGAAACGATTGATGCTTTGAATGCGAAAGGCGAAAAACTAGGTGTATTGAAAGTAAGGCTTTATAGGCCGTTTTCGGTTAAGGATTTCATCGCCGCTATCCCGAAGACTGTAAAAAAGATCGCGGTACTTGACCGGACCAAAGAGCCAGGTACTATCGGAGAACCTTTGTATTTGGATGTGGTGGATGCCTTATATGAATCGGGAAGCAGCATTAAGCCTGTTGTGGTAGGCGGAAGATACGGCCTTTCTTCAAAAGAGTTCACCCCGGCAATGGTAAAGGGCGTTTTTGATGAGCTCAAGAAAGATCACCCTAAGAATCATTTCACGGTAGGAATTGTCGATGATGTCACGAAAACGAGCCTCGAGTATGACCCGACATTCAAAACCGAAGATAAACAAGGGGTTCAGGCGATATTCTATGGTCTAGGCTCGGACGGAACGGTAGGGGCGAATAAAAATTCGATAAAGATCATCGGGGAAGAAACCGACAACCATGCTCAAGGTTATTTTGTTTACGATTCCAAGAAAGCCGGTACTTTGACCGTGTCGCATTTAAGGTTTGGGCCAAACCCCATCCATTCAACATATCTGGTCACGGAAGCTAATTTTGTCGGCTGCCATCAATTTGTTTTTCTGGAGAAATACGATGTTTTAGGCAAGATAAAAGAAAACGGGGTTTTCCTTTTAAACAGCAGTTACAGCAAAGACGAAGTATGGGGCAAGCTACCACGGGAAGTACAGAAACAGATAATAGATAAGAAAGTAAAGTTTTTTGTGATAGACGCCTACAAGGTTGCCGAGGAAACCGGCATGGGTGTTAGGATAAACACTATCATGCAAACCTGTTTCTTCGCGATCTCGGGAGTATTGCCGAGGGAGGAAGCTATCGGTAAGATCAAGGAAACTATAAAAAAGACATACGGGAAAAAAGGCGAGCAGGTAGTTCAGATGAACTTTAAGGCTGTCGATGAGACTTTGGCCAACCTTTTTGAAGTAAAGGTCCCGGCCAATGTCACAAGCAATATCAGCCTTCCGCCGGTTGTTTCTAAGGAAGCTCCGGAGTTTGTGCAAAAAGTGACAGCCGAGATCATCGCCTATCGCGGTGACGACCTTCCTGTGAGCGCCTTTCCCTGCGACGGGACATTTCCCTGCGGCACGACTAAATGGGAGAAAAGGAATATCGCCCAGCAAGTACCTGTCTGGGATTCGAATGTTTGTATCCAGTGCGGGAAATGTTCGATAGTCTGCCCGCACGCGGTTATCAGGATGAAGGTGTACGATAAGAAATATCTCGAGGGTGCTCCGCAGGCTTTTAAATCGGCAGAGGTTAAGAACAAATCCTGGGAGGGGAAAAAGTTTACTTTGCAGGTGTCCGTCGAGGATTGTACCGGATGCGGGGCCTGTGTTTATACCTGCCCGGCGAAAAACAAAGAAGACGAAACGAAAAAAGCGATCAATATGCACCCCCAGGTTCCCTTAAGAGAGCAGGAGAAGAAAAACTGGGAATTTTTCCTGAGCATCCCCGACCTAGACCGTAATTTGGTCAAAAAGTCGATTGTCAGGGAGGCTATGGCTTTACAGCCTTTGTTTGAATTTTCCGGAGCTTGTGCCGGATGCGGAGAAACTCCGTATGTTAAGCTTGTTACTCAGCTATTCGGGGACAGGATGGTTATTGCTAACGCGACAGGCTGTTCTTCAATATACGGCGGAAACCTTCCCACGACCCCATATACGGTTAATTCCGACGGGCGCGGGCCGGCTTGGGCAAATTCCCTCTTTGAGGACAATGCTGAGTTCGGGCTGGGTTATCGGCTAACGATAGATAAGCAAAAGCAATTCGCCGAAGAGTTGGTTAAGAAACTGGCGTCAAAAATCGGCGACGATCTGGTTAAGGCTATCCTTGAGGCAGACCAGAAGGATGAACCGGCGATATTCGAGCAAAGGAAAAGAGTAGCTGATTTAAAAGACAAATTGAGAAACGATAATTCTTCCGAGGCAAAACAGCTTCTTAGTATCGCCGATATGCTGGTCAAGAAAAGTGTTTGGATAATCGGCGGGGACGGCTGGGCATATGATATCGGTTACGGCGGGCTGGACCATGTTATCGCCTCCGGGCGCGATGTTAATTTGCTGGTCTTGGATACGGAAGTTTATTCTAATACCGGAGGGCAGGCGTCAAAGTCTACTCCTCGAGGTGCGGTTGCTAAATTTGCCGCGGAAGGGAAGCCTTTAGGTAAAAAAGACCTAGGGCTTATTGCTATGACTTACGGAAGTGTTTATGTCGGGCAGGTTTCCATGGGGGCAAATGACAGCCAGGCGGTTAAAACTTTGATTGAGGCGGAGGCCTACAAAGGACCTTCTTTGGTCATTTGTTATTCGCATTGCATTGCGCACGGGATTGATATGACCTCCGGCCAGGGCGAAGCAAAAAGAGCCGTTGATTCGGGGCACTGGCCATTATACCGCTTTAATCCGGATTTATTGGCTAAAGGCGAAAATCCGTTCTCCTTGGATTCGCAGCCGCCTAAGATCAGCTTCCAGGATTTTGCTTACGAAGAAACCAGGTTTAAGATGCTGGTTAAGTCAAAGCCGGAGAGGGCCAAACAATTGATAGAGCTGGCACAAAGAGATACCGACCAAAAGGTACGCCTCTACGAAAGACTAAAAACTCTTTGGGCACCGGAAGTAAAAGCGTAATTTTGCCCCTCTAACAGAACGCCTCACCGCAAAATTCGCAGCTGAGGAATGGCGTTCCGGGCGGGATGTCGCCGCTCAGTGTTAGCAAAGCTTATAACAAAAGAGAGTTACGGCTTAAAAACCCTTAGGGCTCCACCTGAAGTTAATTGTCACCGAGCCATCCGGAACTTTTAGACGGACGGCTTCGTGATGCCTCTATGGATAAACCCTTTACAAAAAATAATCTGATAAAGGTTCTTTCTTTTTCGCTCGGATTTTCCTCTATTTCCGCTCAAATAATTTATTTAAGGGAATTTATTACCGTATTTTACGGCAATGAAGTCACTTATTCTTTTATTATCGCCGCATGGTTATTCTGGGTCGGGGCGGGAAGTTTCGCGGCGGGGTTTGTAACGAAAAGGATAGAAAATCCCCATAAAACAATAAATTGCTTATTTATCTCTTTAGGGATAATTTTACCTTTTACTTTATTTCTTATCAGAAATTTTAAGAATCTTCTCGGGGTCTATCCCGGGCAGGTTTTGGATATTATAACCGCCGTGCTTTCCGTTTCTATTATTATTACCCCCGTCACGATACTTTTTGGCGCGCTTTTTACATTGTTATGTCTTTTAACCGAAAGGAAAAAGGATGATAGCGCCTCATTTTTCTCGGCCAATCAAGTGTATCTTATCGAATCTATCGGCTCGGCGATAGGAGGGATGTTTTTTAGCCTCTTTTTGATACGTTTTGTGTCCCCTTCCAACATGATTTTGATATTGGCACATCTCAGCTTTTTAACGGCTTGGGTTTTTCCAAAGACAAAAACAATTAAAGCGATTGCCGGGGTATTGATGGTTACGGCTATTATAGGTTTTCTATCAAATCAAAAAGGCGGCATTGAGAAATGGCTGCGGGAAAAACAGTGGAAAGGCTTCAATTTAATCGAGGTAGCGGAATCGATTTACGGGAATATTGCCTTGACCGAGTCTGAAGGAAAGTACAGCCTCTTCGAGAACGGCCATTTATCTTTTACCGCTGCCGATGAGCTTACATCCGAAGAAAACGTCCATTATGCCTTATTGCAAAATCCTAAACAAGAGCGGGTCCTTCTCATCGGAAACGGTTTCGGCGGGAATATTAATGAAGCATTGAAATATAAATCGGCAAAGATAGATTATGTGGAGCTTGACGATAAGATCGTCGATGTTTTAAAGCGCAACATGCCGGTTGATAAAACCGCTTTTCTTACCGATTCCAGGCTTACTGTTATTCATGAGGATGCTAGGTTTCTGATAAAGCAAAAAAAGAAGAAGTATGACAGCTTGATTGTTAGCCTCGGCGACCCGCGGACCGCTTTAATTAACCGGTATTTCACTCTTGAATTCTTTAAAGAGGCAAAAGATGTTTTAAGCAGTTCCGGGGTATTCTCGGTAAGCGTTTCATCTTCGGAGAATTATTTAGGGGAAGAGGCCAAGCGCTTCTTAAGGTCAATAAACACTACCTTAAGTGAAGTTTTTTGTGATGTCAAATCAGTTCCCGGCGATACTAATATTTTTATCGCTTCCCCAAAGTGCGGCAATATAGGCCTGAACCCGGAAGTTTTGATAGAAAGGCTCAAAGAAAACAATATTAATAATAAATTCGTAAACGAATATTACCTGCCTTTTAAGTTAAGCAAAGGGCGGATAGACTATATTAACACGGTTTTGGAGGAGAATGGCGAAATTAATACCGATAACCGGCCGGTTGCTTATCTTTACAATATTGTTTTATGGTCGACGCATTTTAACGATTCATTTAAAAATATTATATCCAGGGTGTCTAGGATAAATTTGTTATATTATTTCTTATTTCCTGTATTTTTATTTATCATCGGGATATATTTTGTAAAATCCAAGAAGTTAGGAAGAGAAACCCTAGTAAATTATTCCGTTGCCACGACCGGTTTTTGCGAGATCATAATCCAGGTTATAGTGATTTTGGCTTTTCAATCGTTTTACGGTTATGCGTATTACA
>JADFZM010000036.1 GCA_015232535.1 Candidatus Omnitrophota bacterium | reverse complement strand
CCTCCAGATGGTTTGCCAATGGGTTGCCCCAAGGGCAAAGGCGCCTTCTTTGTAATTTTTGGGGATGGAATATAAAGCGTCTTCGGCGATAGAAACTATCGTCGGCATAGCCATAAAAGCGAGCATTATTGACCCTGAAAGAGCGGTTAATCCAGTTGGTATATGAAAAACATTTTTTACCAAGGGAACAAGCGTAACCATGCCGATAAATCCTAAAACTACGCTGGGTATGGCGGCCAAAAGTTCAATCCCTGCTTTTAAGAATTCTTTTGTTTTCTTGGGAGCCACTTCGGCAATATATACCGCGCACCCGATTCCTATTGGGATAGAAATTAGGGCGGCACCGAGGGTGACCAGCAAAGTCCCCATCATTAAAGGAAGAATTCCCAATTGAGCCGGCTCGGAAATAGGATACCATTTTTTCCCCAGGAGAAAGTCAGTTATCCCAACATATTTCAGGAGGGCCAGGCCTTCTTTGAGCAGGAACACAAAAATAAGGATGACAAAGAATATCGAGGCTAACCCCGATGCCAGGATCAGCTTTTCGATCGCGAATTCTTTGATTTTTCTAAACATTGCTATTTGATAACCGGCACAAAATCAGTTTCTAACACTATTTTTTGGCCTTCCGCGGATAATACGAAATCAACAAAAATTTTGACGAAACCTTGGGCGGAACCGTTAGTATAAAGCAATAATGGACGGGAAATGGGGTAACTTCCGTTAATAACATTTTCAACCGTCGGTTTTATGAATTCGGATTCCGGCGATTGAGCCACCGAAACAGCTTTTTGTTTTGAGGATATGTAACCCATGCCGTAATATCCTATTGCGGATGAGTTGCCGGCGACTTCATCGGCTATAGCCTGCGATGAAGAAAGCATAAGCGCGCTAGGGGCTAATTCTTCCTGGCTTTTCGAATCGTTTTTCCTTAAGACATGTTCCTTGAAATATACATGCGTACCGGAGTTGACTTCGCGGGATAAAATAACGATTTTCTCCTCTTTCCCTCCCACATCTTTCCAATTAGTTATTTTGCCGGTAAAAATATCGGATAATTGCCCGAGGGTAAGTTTGTCAACCGGGTTATTGGGATTGACTACTACCGCTAAACCATCCAAGCCGACCTTGATTTCATTTGGGTTTATTCCTTTGCCTTTTGCTAAAGCAATTTCTTTTTCCTTGATATTGCGTGAGCTCATGGCGATATCGCAGGTTCCGCTGATCATACTGCTAAACCCTGTGCCCGAGCCGCCTCCTGTTACCGCAACAAATGCGCCCGGGTTATCTTCAATGAATTTCTCAGCCCAGGCCTGCCCTAAATTGACCATTGTGTCGGAGCCTTTAATTTGGATGGAGTTTTTATTCCCTGCGGAGTACGACAGCGAAGAAAATGCTGTTAATAAAGTTAACATTAAAGCTATCCTTTTTAACATAAAACCCTCCCAAGTTAGAAATTTTATAGATATTATATATCAAAAGGATAGAAAGTGTGAACTTTATGTAAATTTTTGTAAATTTTCTTTGATTGATAAAGGAGGTTTTATTTGTCTTATAGTTCCGAGGAACGGTGCTTTACGATTTTTGCTTCGACCATATAGATTATATATTCCGCAATGTTTGTGGTATGGTCGCAAATACGCTCGAGATGGCGGGCGATCAATAGAAGCGGGATGGCCCTTGTTACCGAATTACTGTCCTTGACGATGAAATCTTTAATAAGCTCTTCTTGGATCAAATCGCGAAGATGATTGGCTTCAGTATCGCGCAAAATGACTTCTTTGGCTAGTTCGGCATCCTGGTTGATAAACGATGTCAATGCGTCTTCAAGCATCTTTTGTGCAATAACAGTTAGTTTCGGTATATCTATCAATGGCTTAAGGTGTGGTTTCCCGGAAAGCTCCAATACACGTTCGGAGATATCAACAGCCAAATCGGCGATCCGCTCTAGATCGTTGGTGATTTTCATTACCATAGTAACGAACCTGAAATCGACCGCGACCGGTTGTTTTAAAACCAGTAAATCAAGGCATTGCTCGTCTATTTTTAGCTCGCATTTATCGATTTTTTCATCGCATTCTATTACTTCTTTTGCTTTAGATGTATCTAGGGTTTTTAAGGATTCTATTGAGTCAGAAATGCATTTTTGTACCATTGCGCCCATGTTTAAAAGATTTGTTTTAAGCTCAGTTAAATTTTCGTCTAAATGGCGTTCCATGCCAGCCTCCCTTATTTTTTTTAATCTCTAAAAGCAAGCTTTCAACTTTTTCTTTTATTTGATTGCGAATTCTTCTAAAGGATTAAATATTTTTGCCTTTTGATAGGTGTTTCGATATATCAATTCCGTTTTATTATCCGAACCTTCCTGTTATATACGCTTCAGTCCTTTTATCTTTTGGCGCGGTAAAAATGCCGTCTGTTTTCCCGAATTCTATAAGTTCTCCCAATAAAAAGAATGCGGTGTAATCCGATACACGGGCTGCTTGCTGCATATTGTGTGTCACTATTATTATAGTATAATTCTTTTTTAGCTGGTGTATGAGCTCTTCGATCTTTGCCGTAGAAATGGGGTCGATAGCGGAACATGGCTCATCCAACAAAAGTACCTCTGGCTCAATAGCCAAAGCACGTGCAAAACAAAGCCGTTGTTGCTGGCCCCCTGAGAGTGTAAGGGCATTTTGCGATAAGTTATTCTTTACCTCTTCCCATAGGGCGACTTTTTTTAAACTGTTTTCAACTGCCGCATCTATTGTATATTTGTCTTTTATCCCGTATATATTAAAACCGTACGCAATATTATCGTATATAGATTTAGGAAAAGGGTTTGGCCGTTGAAAGACCATCCCCACCTTTCTCCGCAAGTCAACCTCATCAACGTTTTTGTCGTGAATATCCTGATCGTTAAAAATGATATTCCCTTCTATGCGGAAATTCGGGATCAAGTCGTTTATTCTGTTAATGGAACGGATAAAAGTGCTTTTCCCGCATCCGGAAGGGCCTATAATAGCGGTCACGGTATTAGAAAGAAAAGCTAGGTTTATACCTTTTAGGATCTGTTTATTGCCAAAATATGCTTTCAAGTCTTGAGTTTCAAGGATATTTTTCGCCATTATTACCACCTAACTCTTTTCTGGTTTTGATACCTAAGGAAAATTGCTATCGAGTTCATGATTAAAGTTAAGATTAATAAAACCATAATACCGGCTGCGGCGTCGGTAATGAATCCTTTCTGCGGCCTTGAGACCCAGTTATAGATTTGTATGGGCAAAACTGTGAAAGGATCAAATAAGCCCTGAAAGCTTATTCCCATAAACGGAAAACTGTCCTTAATAATTACCGGATTTTGCGGTAAAAATGCTATATATGTCAATGCTCCGACGGTTATCAAAGGCGCTGTTTCTCCCATTGCCCGGGACATAGCTAAAATAATGCCGGTTAATATATTACCTATGGCTGCGGGGAGAAGCTGATTTCTTATAGTTTGCCATTTTGTGGCTCCTAATGCGTAAGAAGCTTCGCGGATAGAGGAAGGAATAGCGCGCAATGCTTCTCGTGTTGAGAGAATTATGACGGGAAGGACCAAAAGAGCCAGGGTCAAACCCCCCGCTAATACGCTTCTGTCTAAATTCATATATCGCACAAAAAAACCAAGCCCTAATAGTCCGTAAATTACCGACGGTACTCCTGCTAAATTTGCGATATTAATTTCAATAAAGTTTGTGAATTTATTTTTGGGTGCGTATTCTTCAAGGTATATACCGGCACCTATGCCGATTGGGATCGAAATTAATGCAGTGATGACCATTATCCAAATAGTTCCAACCCAGGCCGAGAGGATTCCCGCCATTTCCGGCTTTCTCGAAGGGAAACTCTTGAAGAAATTCAAAGTAATTCGGGGATAACCGTCAATGATTACATCGATAATTAACGCTAAAAGCACCAATAATCCAAAAGATATTGAAGTTATGCCTAATAGTTTGAAGAGCTTGTCCCAAAAATTATTGAGTGCTTTTCTATTCATATATCTCCTGGAACTTTTTCTTTAGCTTGAAGCTGATAATATTAAGGCAAAGAGTTAGCAGGAAAAGTGTCATTCCGCAGGCAAATATTGTTCGGTATTCAAGCGTTCCGTGAGGGGTATCTCCCAAACTGACTTGCACGATATAGGCGGTTATAGTTTCTATGGGGACTAAAGGGTTTAATGTTAATCTTGGCTGTTGCCCGGCCGCGATAGCCACAATCATTGTTTCTCCGATAGCTCTTGATATTGCCAGTATTAAGGCAGCAATAATCCCCGACAGAGCCGCCGGAAAAATAACTTTAAACGATAATTGTAGCCTTGTTGAGCCCAAAGCATAAGCTCCCTCCCTTAATCCATTGGGCACTGACCGTAACGCATCTTCGCTTAATGATGCGACCAGGGGAATTATCATTATGCCCATAACCAACCCGCTGGATAGGGCATTGAATCCGCTTATTGAGGGAATAATTTTCTTTAGCAAAGGCGTTATAAATAAAAGCGCGAAATATCCGTATACAACGGTTGGGACTGCCGCCAGTATTTCCATTAAGGGTTTTATGATATTTCTTGTTTTATCTGAAGCGTATTCGCTTAAATAAACCGCGCTGATCAGCCCGATTGGTAAAGCTACAGAAATCGCTATAAAGGTAGTTAATATTGTCCCGCACAGCAAAGGAAGAATGCCGAAATGTTTATTGACGAATAACGGCGTCCATTGGGTGTCTGTCAAGAAGCTTAAGACGGGGACTTCTTTAAAGAATTCTATTGATTCTGCCGATAATATAAAAATGATTCCGAATGTGGTTAAAACTGATAGAAAGCTGCATAAAAACAGCAGCTTTTCTATCAGTTTTTCTTTCAATCCTAATATGAACTTCTTTCTGCCAAGCAAACTATTTCTCCATCCTTAATAATTCTGCCATGCTTAGGCCGACTGTTTTATCTTTTGATGCAAAAACAGAGCCTTTTATCCCTTTTCGAAATCGTTCTAAAGCGGCTTGATATGCCTCGGCAGGCAATGGTATGTACCCTACCTCCTCAACTAGCTTTGCGGCGTTTGTAAGGTAGAATTCCACAAACTTCCTCACCTCTTCTTTCCCTGCGGATTGTGCGCTGACATATATGAATATAGGCCTGGCGAGGGGCTGATATGTGGAATCCATAACGGTTTTCATAGAGGGCGAAATAGGGCCGGAACCGTTTAATTCATTTTGATCGTCAATTGGTACAAGTTTTAATTTATCTTTATTTTGTTCGTAGTAAGCTAGCCCAAAATATCCTAAAGCCGGAGTATCGGAGGCAATACCTTCAACTAGGATGTTATCATCTTCGCTAGCGGTGTAATCGCCTCTGCTGGCTCCGCTTTTACCGCAAATAGCTTCAGTAAAGTAATCAAATGTTCCGGAGTCTGTTCCGGGGCCAAACAGGCTTATTTCTATATCGGGAAAACCATCCCTTATTTGGCTCCATTTCGTTATTTTGCTCTGTGATTCCGGTTCCCAGATTTTCTTAAGTTCAGCAACAGTCAAATAGTTGGCCCAGGTATTATTAGGGTTAACCATAACAGCCAAGCCATCATAGGCAACAGGGAGCTCGATGTAGTCAATCCCGTTCTCTCGGCTTGCTTGTTGTTCGGAACCCTTAATAGGGCGGGAAGCATCGCTTATGTCTGTTTCCCCTCTAGTGAATCTTTTAAAGCCTCCGCCTGTTCCTGATATTCCTACCATGACTTTAATTGAGGTATTTTCTTTTTGGAATTCTTCAGCCACTGCTTCGGTAATAGGGAAAACAGTGCTTGAACCGTCGATCTTTATCAATTTTGTCTGCGCCATAGAAGGAGAAATGTAAAATGTTAAAACCGATAAAAACGCAATTGTTTCAATTAGTAATTTTTTCATAGATAATTTCCTTTCTACTAAGAAGTTAAAATTTTAGGTTCCAGTCAATTTGGCCCAATGTTTCAGGGGCTTTGGCTGTTCCGATTCTCTCTGATCTGTAAAGATCGAAACCCAGGAAAGTATTTTTACCGAGTCCAAAGCTAAGTATCCCTTCATGGCTTCTTACTCCTGTTTTCCCACCGTAACGATCAGAATCCGGAAGGATATCAAGGACAGAGTCCTTGCCTAACATGGCATATATGTATTTAAATTGCCAATCACCCCATTTATTTATTTTATCGTTTCCAAGCTGGATTCCGGCGGAATAACCTGTAGATTTCTCTGAGACCGAAAGGTTATCTACATATTCTCCGAATAATTTAATCGATTCGAGTCCTAAACCCATCGCCTTGAAAGGGTTCATAACCTTAAGCTCTACTGCCGGATTAATCATCGAATAGTCATACATATATCTGGAAGTTCCTGCTGTTGTATTTCCAGAGTTACTGCCGGCAGAGTTGCTGCTGCTTACGTGTTCGTTGATGTTGTCAAAAGATTGTAATGAAACTGCCGTCTTTATCGAAATATCATCGTTGAACTTATAACTAAACCCGGGCTGGGCAATATATGCTGTTGGAGCATCGTTGTCGGTTGATGTATCACTATCGATTAGAAGAACCCCGGCATTGAGAAATAGAGAAACCTTATCTAGTTTCTTGGTAAGTTGCAAAATTCCGCCCTCGGGAGTGATATCCGTATCCCAGATTAGGTCTGTTGGCTCCCAAAGCACGTCGTTTAAAAGCATTTTCCCTCCGACAATATTGACCCAAGCAAGAGGACTGTATTTGGCAAAGCCATAATCAATGTAAATATTTTTTTTGCTGGAATAAGTGCCGAGAGTTATGTTTGTTGAGCGCGGGTTGCCGCTTCCGGTAGCGATTCCGATTCCGGCATTAAGTTTATCGTTTATTTTGCTATCTATTCCTAGGCGCATGCGTATTGCCCCGGTATTTGTATCCCGTGTTAGATCGCTGGTTGCTTTATCATGCTTGTACTGGAATCTTGTCCTAAGGTCGCCTTTGAAGCTAAGGTTGCGTACCCAGGAAGGTAGTTGTTGTTTCATTTGGTCTTCGCTAAGGATTTTTTCATCAGCAATGACCTCGGCTTTGATATCCCTTGCCTCCTCTTTGGTTAAGACCCCTTTATCGATTAGTTTGTTTATTAAGGCATCCACTGAAGTTGAAGCGGCAAACACCGGTTTATTTACGGCAAAAGATACCCCTATTAACAAAACGGCTAAAATCAATTTGTTCATTAATTTCTCCTTTTTTGATTAGGAACCAGGTAAAACTTAGTTTGCGTTAATATTAAGCCTTAATTTGCGAAGATTTATTTCGGCTTCGCGCAAGGACTCGTAAGTGTAATCGCTGTCAATTGTGATCTCATTTTCAAGATCGTCCAACAGCCATTTCAAGCTGTTTAATTGAGTCCGCAGGTGGCCTGAGATGAATTCTCGTCGGATTTTACTGATATCTTGCATTATTCCTCCTTTCGTTCGAGTGATGTTGAAAGAAGTATAAAACAAGCATATTAAATACAATTGAAGGAAGTGTAAAATGTATGTAAAAAGGTGAGAACTATTTGGGAAGGGTAAAGAAGAATGTGGAGCCCAGGCCTTCGGTGCTCTCAACTCTTAATGTGCCATTGTGGCCATCGATTATATGCTTAACTATGGATAAGCCAAGCCCTGTCCCTCCCATTTCTCTGGAGCGGGCTTTATCTACCCGGTAGAAGCGCTCGAAGATTCTTGTTATGTCTTTATTGGGTATTCCCAGCCCAGTGTCGGAGATCGAAATCTCAATGGAAGTCATCATGTCGCGGCTTTTTATATCAATACTTCCGTTATTTTTATTGAATTTAATGGCGTTGTCTATTAGGTTGATAAAAACCTGGGATAACTGTTTTTTGTCCGCTATTACAGTCAATCGTTTTTCTATATAGTTGTTAAGAATGATGCTTTTCCCTTTCAGCCTGGCTTCGAAAGAAGGCAATAATTCTCTTAAAATTTGGCTAAGCTCGAAGGCAGTTTTATCAGGCTTCATTTCCTTAGATTCTATGGAAGAAAGAGACAAGATATCGTTAATCAGGCTCTCAAGGCGATCAGATTCCCCCCTCATTATTTCCAAAAAGCGGCGGTTGTTTTCCTTGTCATTAATGGCTCCGTCCAAAAGCGTTTCAACATAGCCTTTTATCGACGTAAGCGGGGTCTTGAGCTCATGTGAGACATTGGCGATAAATTCTTTGCGGATATTCTCAATGCGTCTTAATTCAGAAATGTCATGTATTACGACAAGGCATCCGGCAATAGAGTTATTTTCAAGGATAGGGGTTGAATTAATCTTGAATGTTTTTTGCGACGGGTAAACCAGGGTGACCTCAGCAGATATTGGCTCGGTATAGTTTATAGTTTTTCTTACTATTTCATATATTTCTATATTTCTTATGGTTTCCAAAAGATTTTTCCCTACAGATTCTTGGTGTTTTACCGGAAAGGTATTTTCTATTTGCTTATTAAAGGAAAGCACCGTCGCTTTTTCATCGGTAACAATCACTCCCTCGTTCATGCTGTTAAACATGGCTTCAAGCTTTTGTTTCTGGGCTTTAATTTCTTTAAGCTGTGATTCAATTTTTTGGCCCATAATATTTAAATTGCGGGCAAGCTCGCCGATTTCGTCTTTAGGGATAATCAGCATTTTCTTCGTAAAATCGCCCTTGGAGTAATATCGGGAAATATCAATCATCGATTTGATTGTGTTTATAGTTTGATATGAAAGTAAATTAGCTAATAAGATGCCTAATAAAAGGGATATAAAGAAAACGAGTAATATGCGTTTGCGGGTTTCCAAAAGTATTATGTTTATATCTTTAATCGGCATGGCTGTGCGTACCGCGCCGATAAGCGAATTATTTTCTTTAATCGGCAAGGCTATATATAACATAGAGATTTTTAGGGTGTCGGAATAGCGGAGGCTGATGCCTTCGAATCCGGACAAAGCTGATTTGAATTCCGGGCGCTCTATATGATTCTCCATCGACGTTATCTCTTCTATGGATTTAGATGTGTCTGCCAGCACTTTCCCGGAATTGTCAATAACGGTTACTCGCGGGCTTTTTGGCCCGCGGTAACTTTCGAGGTATTTCTGAGCCGTCATGTAATCGTTGGATTTAAGGCTTCCGAGTGGAAGCATTTTAGAGATTAAAAGCGATTGAGCTCTTAGGGACTCTTTAATGCCGTCAAGATACTTATTTTCAATTTCGCGCTCTAAAAGAAAGGATAAAAGCCCCAGAGAACAAACGGTGACGAGGATGTTTGTAATGATAACCTTGGCTTTAAAGTTGTTTAATAAAGGTAAATCCACTTTATATCTCCTCTTCAAACCGGTAGCCGTAGTTTTTTACGGTAATTATGCGTTTTGATTCAGTTTTTAGTTTCTTCCTTAATGTCCGGATATGCACGTCAACCGTGCGGGTTTCGATTTCCGAAGAGTTTTCGAATCCCCAGATATTGTCAAGCAAATGCTCGCGTGATAAAACCCGTCCCTTTGAATTGATTAGGACCTTAAGTAATTCAAATTCTTTTGAGGTCAAGTTTATCGTTTTACCTTTGATTGTTATCATTATTTTGCTGAAATCTATGGTCAGGTCTCCTGTATTGTATGTTTCAGGTTCTTTTTCCGGGTTATTAGACCTTCTTAAAATCGCTCTTATTCTAGCGATCAACTCCCTCGGGCTGAATGGTTTTGTGATATAGTCATCGGCTCCAAGCTCGAGCCCGATTATTTTATCGGTCTCTTGTGATTTGGCAGTTAAAATAATTATTGGTACGGATGCTGTCTTACGGTCTTTTTTTAAGTTTTTGCATACTTCCAGGCCGTCTATTCCCGGCAGCATTAGATCAAGGATTATTAGATTCGGCGTGTTTTTGATTAAGAACCTCGAGACGTCTTCTCCGTTGCTTAGGATAGAAGTTTTATAACCTTCTTTTTTTAGGTTGTATTCAAGCATTGTTGCGATATTAACTTCATCCTCAACTACCAATATGAACTCTTTCATCTTATCTCCCGGATATATTCTACTTATTAGCTAATATAAGGCAAGAGCTTACTATTCCAAAAATTATGAAAATTGAGGCAGAAATAAATTTTATAATTTTTTCCGGGATGTGTTTATGCATTACGACCCCGACGATTATCCCGAAGGCATCGGCAACTACCATCGCCAAAGTTGTTCCCGCTAAGACCGCAAGCATGTTTTGATACTCGATGGCAAGGCTTATTGTGGAGAGTTGGGTCTTGTCGCCCATCTCGGCCAAAAAAAAGGCTATGGCCACAGTCATGACCGGGCCAAAACGAGTGTCTTTCTTGTCTTCGCCATGAAGTTTATCACCGTGCAAGGTCCAAAGGCCGAAACCTATAAAAGAGAGCGCGGCGATAAAGGAAATAATTTTAAAAGGTATTACAATGGTCAGGAAATGCCCTACCAAAACTGCCAGGGCATGATTAATAAGAGTGGCCAAAAAGACAGCAAATAGAACCTTATCCGCCCTGTAGCGCATGGCAAAGGCCATGGCTAAGAGTTGAGTCTTATCCCCCATCTCGGCAAGAACTACAAAGAAAAAAGAAGTTATAAAAGCGGTCATTTAAAGTCTTTAAAAAGTGTTTGTTTTAGTTATTCCCGCCAGAAATAGAGCGCGGAAGTTAAAGCAATACCGGTTATGTAAATAAACAAAGTTTGAGATATGAAAAAAGTATACCCGATCAACAAAGCCCCTAAAGCCATTTTTCGCCACAAGCCGTTTTTCTTGCCGTAAACGAAGGCGACAAATCCAATACTGCCGAAAAGTATATTAGCGATTAATTTAGGGATGTCAAACCCGTCAAATGAATTCGCGCCGACCACTGATAAAACCATATTGAGGTCGCTGGGGTTTATGCTTGTCAATCCTTGCAGAATATCGCCCGTATTTTTTGCTTCTTGCGCCGAGACTAAGGCTGAAAGGATGAAGAAGAAAACCAGTACGAATGAAATTAAATAATTATGTTTCTTAAAGTTCATTGATTTGCCTGCTTTCTCTTTGCATTTCAAAATCCCATTGCCATATGGAATATATTTGCGGGTAGGCCAAAAGCTCCATAATGAAGCTTGTCAAGATACCGCCGATAATAGGAGCCGCGCATCTCTTCATCGTATCGGCTCCTGCGCCCATTGACCACATAATTGGAAGCAATCCCATGAACATCGCCATCACCGTCATCATCTTAGGGCGTATACGTTTCACGGCGCCATGAATGATCGCCTCATGAAGGTCTTCTTTTGTTTTCATTATCCCTCGGCGTACCATGTCATAATAAGCCATGTCTAAAAAAAGCAGCATAAATACGCCTGTTTCGGCGTCTAAGCCCATAGTTGCGATTATACCGACCGACACCGCTATAGAAATATTATATTTTATAAGGAAAAAAAACCATACCGCACCTGCCAAGGAAAAAGGAAATAGCTACGGTTGCGACCGGCCCGAAACAGCGGACCCTTTTCTCTTCTCCGTGCAGTTTATCGCCGTGCAAGGTCCATAAGCCGAAACCTATAAAAAAGAGCGCGGCGATAAAGGAAATAATTTTAAAAGGTATTACAATTTTCAAGAAATGCCCTAACAAAACTGCCAGGGCATGATTAATAAGAGTGGCCAAAAAAACAGCAAATAAAACTTTATCCGCCCTGAAGCGCATGGCAATGGCTATGGCCAGAAGTTGAGTCTTGTACCCCATCTCGGAAAGTAGTACAAACAAAAAAGATGCAATAAAGGCGGCCATGAATATTATTTCTCAGGGTTTTGATTTATACAGAAGCTTTTTTTACTTTCTCTTTCCACATTACGAAGAATGTCGGAATTAGTATAAGCGATAATACTGCCGCGGTGAATAACCCGAAAATTATCGGGGTAGTGTAACGTTTTAGGACTTCCGCGCCGATCCCCGTCACCCATAGAGCCGGCATTAATCCCAGTATATCTGCCGAACAAGTCATAATTGCCGGGCGTAGAGCGCGGGTTGCCCCCTCCAGCGCAATAGAGCGTATATCCGAAGAAGATCCGGCCCTTCCTTCCTTTTCCCGTTTATCGTAAGCGTGATTGAGATATGTTATGACCAGCGCGCAAAGAGCGGCGCCTATACCAACGACTTCGATCATACCCGCCCAGACCGCTATAGAGATGTTAAAACCTAGCAGCTTTATCCCCAAAATGCTTCCTACCGCCGTAAAGGGCATCGCGAGCATTATTAAAGCGGTCGCGGTTAAAGATTTAAACTCAAAATAATATAAAACGAAAATCAACATAAGCGCCAATGGGATATAAATGATAAGTTTTTTCTTGACCCGGTCCATGTATTCGTATTGCCCGCTCCATGAAACGGCATATCCCGGAGGGAGTTTGATTTTTTCTTTGACTATCTTTTTTGCTTCGCTGACATATCTGCCGATGTCCCGCCCGGAAACATCGATATAAACATATCCCGAAAGCATTCCGTTTTCATTCCTTATCATAGAGGGGCCAAGGGTGATTTTTATATCGGCCAGCTGCTCTAAGGGGACTTGGGCTCCGGATAGAGTCGGGATTAATACCCGTTTTAATTTATCTATGTTGTCACGCAACTCCCGCGGGTAACGGACGTTTACCGAGTATCGTTCGCGGCCTTCGACGGTAGTTGTAATATCCTCCCCGCCGATGGCGGAAGACACAACTGAACCGACATCGTCGATAGAAAGCCCGTGCCGGGCCAGCTGGTCACGCTTGAGGTTGAAATCCAGGAAATAACCGGCGGCTGTCCGCTCGGCGTAAATACTGCGGGTGCCGGGCAAATTTTTAAGAGTTTTTTCTATTTCCTCTCCTAGGGCTTCTATTTTATCGAGATTTGAGCCGTATATTTTTATGCCAACAGGAGTCCTGACTCCGGTAGAGAGCATATCTATACGCGCTTTTATCGGCATAGTCCAGGAATTAGTAATTCCCGGGAATTGCATACGCTCATCCATTTCATTAACAAGCTCATCAAAGGTGATCGGCCTTTTCAGAAAGGGAAGCGCCTTTAAAACAGGTTTCTTCCTCCATAAGTTCTTGGGCTTTAGAATAATCGTTGTTTCGATCATTGAAAGCGGGGCAGGGTCGGTCGATGATTCGATCCTGCCGGCTTTGCCGAAAACCCTCTCGACTTCCGGAAAAGATTTTAATATTTTATCCTGACTTTGTAAAACTTTATGCGCTTCAGCGACGGATATTCCGGGGAGGGTTGTAGGCATGTAGAGAATGCTTCCTTCATAAAGAGGGGGCATGAATTCCGAGCCAAGGCTAAAAAATACAGGAATGGCAGATGATAATATAAGAATAGTTAAAAATAAGGTGATTTTTTTATTTGCAAATGTCCACATAAGGATATTTCTAAGATGTCCGGCCATTATCCGGGAAGGCCGGTGGTCATTGAGGGCCCTTCCTTTTACATTACGCAAGAAAACCATTATTAGCGCGGGAATTAGTGTTATAGAAAGGATCGCGGCGGAGAATATAGTAAATATTTGAGTAGCCGCCAGCGGCCTAAAAAGCCTTCCCTCCTGGGATTCAAGGGTGAATAGCGGAGTGAGCCCGATAACTGTTACTAATAGGGCAAAGAATACGGTAGGGCCCACCTCTTTCATCGCGCTAATAATGACTTCACTCCGGGAGTCTTTAATCTTTCCGGTTGATAGTTCATGGAGCTTCGTGTGCACATTTTCAACCATGACCACCCCGGCATCAACCATGTCCCCTACCGCTAAAACAATGCCGGTAATCGACATAATATTGACCGTCAATCGCATGCCTGCGAAAGGGATAAAAGCTATAATCCCGGCGATGGGTATCAACATTATCGGGATCAGGGCCGAGGGCACATGAAGTAGAAAGAAGATGATTACACCCGCGACTATGATGAAGTCTTGGGTTAAGACCTGGTTTACTGTTTTTATCGAGGAGGTAATAAGCTCGGTCCGGTCATAAGTTGTGACTATTTTTACCCCTTCCGGCAAACTGGGCTCGATTTCTTTAAGCTTGGCCTTTACCTTCTTAATGACGTTTAAGGCGCTCTCGCCGTAGCGCATTACGACTATTCCTCCTACCACATCTCCTTTACCGTCCAAATCGGCGACACCCCTGCGGATATCCGGCCCGAGCGTAACCGAGGCAACATTCTTGACTAAAACCGGAACAGAGGTTTTATCGTCTATTCCTACTGCGATATTTTCAATATCCGCCGTCGATTTTGCATATCCTCTGGAGCGGATCATATACTCAATACCGTTAAATTCTACCAGCCTCCCTCCGGCGTCATTGTTGTTTTTTCGTATAGCCTCTATGACTTTGTTTATGGGGATATTGTATCCGGATAATTTATTGGGGTCGACATTGACCTGATATTGCCGTACAAAACCTCCGATAGGGGCCACCTCCGCTACTCCGGGAACACTTTGCAAATAATAGCGCAGGTACCAATCCTGAAAAGTCCTTAGGTCAGATAAGGAGTTTTTCCCTGATTCGTCGACTAAGGCATACTGGAATACCCACCCCACTCCCGTCGCGTCGGGGCCGAGTTCTGTCTCAACCCCATCCGGCAAACGCGAAGTTATTTTTGAAAGGTATTCCAGTGTCCGGGACCTTGCCCAATATACGTCGGTTCCCTCCTCAAAAATTACATAGATAAAAGAATATCCGAAATCGGAGAAACCCCGGATGGCTTTTACCTTAGGGGCGCCCAAAAGGGCGCTTATAATGGGGTATGTTACTTGGTCTTCTATAGTATCCGGGGAACGATCCCATCGGGAATAGATTATAACTTGGGTTTCGGATAGATCGGGAATAGCATCAAGCGGCAAAGTCCTTAAAGCGATAATTCCCATAAATATCGTCAGTCCGACCAGAACAAAGACAATAAATTTATTCAACGCGCAATACTCAATTATTTTTTCGACAAGTTTTCTCATAAAGTTTTATTTAATGGCTATGCTGAGTGTTTCCTTCGCCGGTATAAGACTTTAAACGCGCTTCCGAATCGATTAAGAAATTCCCGCTGGTTATTACGATATCTCCTTCTTCCAATCCGCCGATAACCTCGAAGCTATTATCGCCCGATTGCCCGAGGATCACTTCTTTTTGCTCGATCTCATCTTCGCCCGATGTAACATAAACTATTTTTCTTAAGCCCGTATCAATAACCGCGGTTTGCGGGACGGACAATTTCTCCCCTAAGCTTACCTCAATTGCGGCATTTACATACATTTCCGGTTTTAATTTATTTTCAATATTGGGCACCTCGACCCTGATTTGGTTCGTGCGCGTAATTGGGTCCAAGACCGGGCTTATTGCAATTATTTTACCATCGAATTTTGTGCCGGGGTAAGCTACGCTTTCTAAAATCGCCTTATCGCCTATTTTGATCAAACCGATCTCATATTCATAAACCGAAATATAAGCCGATACGTTCTCCCCCGAGGCGGGGAGCGAAAGGCTGGTGTCCGATAAAAGGTTTA
>JADFZM010000035.1 GCA_015232535.1 Candidatus Omnitrophota bacterium | reverse complement strand
AATCTGAAATAAATACTTTTCTTACCATAAAAGACAACCCTGATAAATATGGCTCGCCAGTTTATTCCTTGTATTCCACCGGAGCGTCGAAAAATCTCGAAGGCCGGGCAATATCCTTAACTGGTTCGCAAAACGGCACGGATACACTTACGGTAATATCTCAAACAGGAAGACAGACGATTGAAAGGGGATTGGTCAGTAAAAAAGAAGATTTTGCCTATAAAGTGGCAAACCCGGAAGATGCTGATAATCAATTTGTCTTAAGCGAGGGCCGTTGGGTTTTGCCCAATTCTTACAAAAAGCAGGCAAAGGGAGAGAAAGTTTTTTCCGCGTTTTATAATACCATAGCTACCGAAACTCATGATGATATACTTGCTAAAGACGGCAATAATGAAGAAATCGCGGCTTTGAATAAAATAATGCCCGGCCGGGAAGGAAAGCAGCTTTTCTCCGTGGCACGATATAAAGAGACGGGGTTTGCTTCCTTTTCCGAACCTGTTATTGATCAAAACGGCCTCGTTTATGGCGCCCCAAATGCCAGGGAAGCACGGTTTAATTCAATTTTGAGCAATACCTATTTAAGGGAAATCACGGGCAGTGAATTAGCGGAAAACGAATCGCGCTTGCAGGGGGCGGGCACATCGATTAACGGAGTCAGCGGTGAAACGCGTTCCGGCGGCCAGGCCTCGAGCGGGTCAACAAACATAACGATAGACTTAAGAAAAGATGTCACCCGGCAACTAATAAGGGATAGTATATCCGAAAAGCCTGCTTCCGGCGAAGTCTTAGCCTCAAAAAGCAAGCCGGCAAAGCTGGAATACGCGATGCCGGAGGGAATCAAAGAAAGCACGGCCATCCTTAGCCCGGTTGCCGACGGTTTAGTGAACAGAAAAAGCGGCTCTTTTTGGATTGTCAACAACGCGGGTAATTTGACGACACTGGAAGGCAACGTCAAAAGCGGTAACTTAAAAGCCGAAGGCATGACAGGAAAAAGGAATATTGCCCTTTTAATGCAGGGCATGCAACTTCCTGATGGCCGGACCGGTTCCGGTGTATTATTTGTCACGCCTAACAGCAATAATCTAGTCGGCGGCCTGGACAAAGATGGAAAGTTTGAATTGGCCAAAGACGCCAGCCCCTCCGGAGCGATTACGGTTTCTCATTTATCCTCGATTAGGAATGTGCAGGGCGCTGTTGTGAATTTCGGACCCAGAGAGCCCGACGGATTATCCGGCATCGGTGAACTGGGCATGCTGGGCCGCTTCCGGCAAATTGATACAGAGGGAAATATCGACACAAGCGAGCTTGTAAATTTCGCCTTGGAAGGCGATATGGGGATAAAAGCCGGGGATGTTAAAGCCAAAAAAAGCGCGGATATTGCTGTGGTTAAAATCTACAAGAATACATCCGTCGGGATGGCGGGCCTTATCCGCAACCGCGAGCCCGGGAAAATTGACAGCCCCGAAAGCTATGGCCTCGGGTTTGACCCAAAAGCTTTTGTTGACGAAGAAAAAAGTGTTTATATCTCTTCCGATGCCGTCGGAGGATATGCCCTGCGCGCCGATTTCGCCAAGGTTAAAAACCCTATCGATGCCTCAAAACAGAAAGACGGGCTGATTACCGTTGAGGTTGAGGGGGATAACCCCTCCTCAAAGGCCAGGCATAACGCGGATATAATCACGACGGCCAACAATAATATCGTCACCGCGGTCCGGGGCGAGGGAAGCGGCCCGGACTCAAGGCTTAATTTTAAGGTCACAACCGACGGGCTGGCTTTTAATCCTTTTGAATCGGGCTCGAAGTATCATTTCACCGTGCGCGACGCCGCCAAGGCTGATAGCATGATGAATGAAGCCTATGAGCGCACTGAGAGGATATACGATAATAAAGACATAGCGGCTTACAAGGCCTTAGACCTGTCACAGCAGGCAAAGGCCGCTTCCGGAGCGTTCGGTTTTGACAGCGCTCACCGACTTATTTTAGGCGAAGAGGCCATCGAAAGAAATAAAGACGGCTCGGAAACCGGTAAATATTCCGACTCGGTGTGGAAAGCGTATCCGTTAAATAGCGGGATAACGACTATCACTACCAACGGCAGCGGCGTGGAAAATTACGGAGGTGAATGGGATGTCATCCGGGCGGACAGAGCCGATGTCAACGCGCTACATATAAGAAGCGACGGCGCCTACGGGGTTATTGTCCCCTTGGTCGTAGAGGACATTTCCGGGCGGGGAAAGATCGTCGCCGGAGATGCAGGCAAATTTGACAAATTTATATGGACGCAAAAAAATCCTATAAAGGCGCATGTCTTAGACAAAGACGGTAACGTAATTCCTATCGTCGGAATTAGGGAAACAAATTCAGGCGCGGGCTGGTCGCTGACAGCCCAGGGCATGGGCGAGATTCGCGGCCCGGGCGAGGCCAAAAGCGAAACAACCTCAGGCGCCAGCGCACCGATGTTCATGGACGCTAATTATGTTGAGCTCAATACGCCGGGATATCAGTATTTTGACCGTTCCGGAGACAATATCCGCCTGAATCTGCCGCGTGCCGACGGGTCAATGCCGGAGGAAACCCAGACCTATAATTTCAATATGCTGGGCAACAATTATTTCCGCCTGGGCGCCACAACCGGCTTCGGCGGGACGCGCTACAGAGAAGTGCCCGAGGTCGGACGGTTGGCTTCTTTAAGGCATGAAGGGAGAGGCGCGCTTAACCCCGGCTCACAGCCCACGACTGATTTTATAACTGTAAGCAATGAAACCACTATAGCGCTAGACGGGACAAGGACGGATCAGGCTTTTGACTCTAAAGGCAATGAGGGAAGGGTAAGGGATCATTATCAGGAACGGCTAAACGGCGAAATAATGAAGATGAAGGTTTTTGTCACCGAGAATGATAATAATTGGCGCGGGTTGATAAGGGGCGAAATCAACGGCCCCGACGGAAATCCTATTCTCGGAGCGGATGGCAAGCCGGTTAAAATAGAGATGACAGTCCCCATGCGCCTAACGGATGAAAACGCCGAGGCGCGTGCTAATGCTAACATGGCAATTCTTGAGGAGATGGACAGAGTTTGGTTTAGGGATGAAGCCTCCCGGAGCATTTCTTTGAAAGACCCGGACCGAGCATCGCAAAAACGCATCGCAATACCGCCTAAGGACTTAAAAGAAGAGATTGTCAGCCTGGATCGTGCTATTTCCGTAGACGGGAAGCATAGGGCGATTTTGGTTCCTGACAACGAAGCCCGGATCGCCAAGGACAGGAAAGAAGATTTCATTGGTGACGCGGATGAAATAGAGCCGGTTTATAGGATGTTTCCTTCAAATTATACGGGAAAAACACGAAGTGTTTCATTTCAAAAGGAGTCCAAACCCGTAGACCCCGCAGATGCTTCGGCCGCCGGTGCTATTAGTATTACCTATGAATACGACTATAAAAACGGGCAAAGAACAGCTAACCCTCCAAAAAAAGTTAGTTATGGAATACCAGGAAATAGCAGTATAAGTACTGCGGATCTTGAAGCTAATATACGGGCTCAGTTTATAAACCGTAATAATTGGATGGATGAGGGAGAGCTTGAAGTTGTGCCCTATGAGGTGACTGATGAAGGCATATTTTATGCGATTACAAGAGAGTACTGGAGGCCAGTAGGGGGCGTTGGCTCCTATCTACACTCAAATTCAGGGTCCCCATATTACCAGGTCAATCAGGCTAGCGCGGCTCCCATTCCTGAAAAGGAACTTGTAAAAGAAACGGTAGAGATTATCAAGGTGGATTTAGCCTCCGATCCCAGCGGAAATACATTTGAAGTTATTCCTGAGAATTCCCAAACAGGGATCAGCCAGTACGATACTAACGGAAATAAGACAAGCATTATTTTTCATCAATTTACAAGAGGTGCAAATCCCCGCCTTAAGCCGGTAGAAATCGCGAGGGACGCCGGAAACGGTTCTTGGGAACGTTTCTCAATACCCGATGAACTAGAGATGCACAATGTTAAAGACGGCCCGGATAAATACAAAACATATATCTTATTGCAGAATGACACAAAAAAGGATACAAGGAAAGATTTTAGCATAGCCGCAAGGCAAGTCGGGTCGTTAATAATCGGAGATGCTGATGGATATTTTAATGCGAGAGCGATGGCCGCGGCTAGGCACGCGGAAAAATATTCTGTGCTAGAGTCAACTTCAAATAGGATAATAAAAGGAAGAGTTGATATAGAAGAAGAAGGCACGGGATACACTGTTACACCCACTGGTTTTATTACACACGGAAAAGGGTTGTTTGGGACGGGATGGTTTGGCGGGCGGGGTTCAATAAGCTTGAAATTGGGGGGAGAAGGGGCGCAAACCGCCTTTTCCAGCGGCTTATCTGACCTAATCGGATATAGGGCCGGCCATGCTTTTGATATAACAAATCCCTCTCCGGTGGATATTGCCTCAATGATTCCAATAGTCGTAGGGCCAGCGGCCAAAATAGTGCAATTTTCAGCAAAGGCAATGGTTTTAGGAGCTAGAGTAACGAGTATATCCGCGAGGTTGGGCAGAGCAGTAACGGCAATGTCTAGCGGCGGAAGACTGGCAAAAGCAGGTTCTTTTCTCTCCCGATCAGGAAAGGTAATCACCTCGATTTCTGAAGGCGGCCCAATGTTAAGATTTGCTATTAGAGGCGCCGAAACGACAGAAAAAGCTTTTCAAGAAATAAGGCTTGCCTCTTATTTGCTTAATGTATCTAAGAGTTCTGCCATATCAGGCGCTTGGATGGGGGGCATTGATGCTGGCGCGGCTGCGGTAATTGCTAGAGCTCAGGGGCAAGAATTTGGAGACGCCGATTTGGCAATCGCCTTTAAAGGCGGGTTCCAGTCCGGCGTTTTATGGACAGCCGGCGGGGTAGGTTTGGGATCGGCCGGTTTAGCGGGCAGTAAAACTGTATCTGCGATCAGTCCTTCGTTGGCCGCCATGAGGACCGGAAACACGGTATCGAAAATAGCTTATTACGGAGGCCGTTATGGAGTAGTCGAGCCGATAAAATTCTTCGCCAAAGATCCGAGTAACATTAAATGGTACGGTGTTATCGCAAGGGCGGGAACCGGCGCCTTGACCGGCGCGGGGATTAATGTCGGCCGCGGATATTTCCTTTCAAAATTTTCAGGCACGGAATATACGAGAAGTGATTTTAACCGGGACGCAAAATGGGGCGCTATCGCCGGGGCGGCAGCCGGGGCTTTAAGATTTGGCTCGGTAAAAATGGCTCAAAAATTACAGAAGAAATACGGCGATATCAAACTTGAGACTGCCGGCGGCATGGCCAAACCCCGGATTATCTTGGCTAAGGGGGTAGGGGCATTAGGAACTACTCATGGGGGTAAGGTTGTAAACAGCATTTTGAATTACTCTGCCGTGGCCGCTGTGGGAGGATACGCGGAGCTCAGGAGTAAGAAACAAGAAATCACTTCAAACAAGATCATAGCCAATGCGCTTATCGGCGGATTTGGCGGGATGATGGCCGCCGCCGGGCCGCGTTGGGCAAAGCGGGCGATGCATGGCGAAGGATATTATGCTGAACGCGGCGCAACTAACACGGAAAGCCTATTGGATGAATTAAATAAGCTTGGGAAATTAGGTAGAATATCAAGCAAGTCGGGAAAAATTCTTAGTAGCAAGGCTGCCTTACCGGTCTATGGAGGTATTGCCGGTTGGAGAATTTCTTATCTCAATACAGACCCCGAGGCTGAGGCCGAGAATTGGTATGGGAAAAGATGGGTACAGCATGCTATTTATGGAGTCCTCGCTGGTTCTCTTATGCTTGGGGGGAAATATTCCTCCGAGAAAATGAATAAATCCGCCCGAATGTTATCGGGAAAGCAGGGGATAGGCTTGGTGGATGTTGCCGCGCATCCCGAGATGATCTCCCGCCTTGCTTTAGCCGGGGCAGTTGATTTTGCCGCGATTATGCCGGCCTGGGGCATGATTGATGTTGGATTAACCAGACTAGGAAATATGGCATTGGATGCCAAATATGACATTTATCATCACTCTTTTATGCAGCAAAAACCAAAGCTTAATTCCGAAGGCCGGCCGCAATATGATGAAAACAATAAAATGATAATGGAAGACCTAGGGCTCATAAGGTCCGGCTTAGCCAGCATGGCCGGCGGAGGGCAAATGGGTACGCGGCTGGGTCCGGCTTTAGCTATTTTCCATATGCCCATCTCCGCCCTTGTTAAAAAAGGCGAGATGCCAGCAGTGGATAAACTCGTAAGCCGAATATACGGCCAGGGAGGCGGTATTTTAGGTGAAAATGTGGGGGATAAATTACCGGGAAAGGCAAACATTCTGCTTCGGAAATCTGTCAGCGGTTTGGGCAGCGCCTTAAATGGCCCTGTTGGCAGTATGGTTCAAACTATCGGCTACCTTAATACAGTAGACCTGGCCGCGGAAAAAATTATCAATAGTTCCGGCTTCGCGGATTCCGCTTATGCCGAGGGAATGAAAAAATATGCCGCTTATGACCCTAAAGCACGAGCTGACCTGGCGGAACAGCACCGGGAAGAAAAGGTTAAGGCAATCGCTCAAAAAGTGGCGTTTTACAGCTTATTGTTTAAGCCAAGCCCTCCTGTTTCTGATGTGGCGCCTTCCTCCGCCGCGGCCGAGGCCGAGCGTAAAGCCGGGGAGATCGCGACCCCGAAAACGACGGATTCTCCTAGTGTACGCAGCGATCCCGAATTAAAGAAAGGCCAGCCGCTACCAAAATTCTATTCAGCGGTGATAGAGAGGGGAAAACGTAAGGTCGAAGAGGCACGGCCTCATGGGATTGAGCGTCAACCCGAAAACATGGACACAATTCTTGATTCCCTTATAGAATCGGTTAACCTTGCACAGCAAAAACCAGAAAATGGTCAAAAACAGCCGACAAAAAGAGCACAAAAGCGAACACAGGAACGAGTATTAAGGGAATTGGAGAGATTAGAAAGTCATGTTAATTCGGTGATAGAAGAATCTAATTTAGCCCCGCGGGGCCAAAAGGCGCACCAATCTTCCGGAATTGAGGGAGTGAACCGTGCCGAAATATTGAGGGGCCGAATTGCTTCAATGACAATATCACCGGCCGGCCGGGCGAGAGGACAATCCGCGGCGCAAACGGCTGGTTCTTCAAGCGCGGAAGTTCGCGGCGCTGATATATCGCCGAGAGATATTGATAGCTATATTGAAGCGCATCAACAGGGAGTAAGAGAGCTAAGAAGGCTAGTTGAAGGAATGGAAAGTGCTTCCCGCCTAGTACAGAGCGCGGGTAAAATAGAAGGAAAGACCGAAAGAGAAGATGATAAGAAAGCATTAAATGAAAGCGCCGAGAGGCTTAAGAAAGCTTTGGGAAGAGAAACTCCAGAAGAGGCTGAAATTAATAGGGCCCGTCTGGAACTAGCGAGAACAATCGCCGATACTGCGGCCCGCCTTGCGGGGCAAAACGCCCTAGCCCGTCTGGGAAAAAGAGATTCAACCCGCAGGGAAGACCTCGAGGAGGCTATTAAAGATAGCGCCGCTTCAATCCCGGCACGGGATAAAGCCGAAAGCGAAGAGCTTGCCTCTACCCCCGTAACCGCAAATAGCGGGGCAGCAGTTAGGAGGGCGAGAGACGCGGCACGCCAATCTAAAAGAGCATTGACCGATTTAACATCCGAAGCGAATAAAATGGCAGATTTAGTGGATTGGGGAAGGAAGCAATTACCCGCAAATAGTAAAGAAAAGAAAAAGGATTCAGCTGTTGTTCAGCTAAGAAAATTTATCGCAGATAATCCCACGATGGCCACAGCCGAAATTATAGGAGGGTTAGAGGCTCTCCGCCGTAATGTGGAACAGGCGCAGGAAGGGGTAAAGTTAGGGGAAGAGGCAAAACGCGCCGGGGACACGATAAAAAATAATCCGAAGAGAAGGAATAAATCCGGCGATTCAAGCAATGATCAAAAATCCGCCCGCCCGAAAACAATTGGCGCAAGGCTGAAAACTATCAATACCCTTCTTAAGGGAATTAAGAAACATGGCGTTAACACCGCCAGAGGCCAAAGATTAGCTAAAAAGTTAGAGAAAAGGAGCCGGGACTTTTTAGCGCTAGATGAAGTCAAGAATGGGACAAAAGAGGCCAAATTAGCCGGAGCAAAAAAAGGCGCGATAAAAAGGTTACAGCAGGCTTTGGCGGAGGGAACAGGCGGCAAAGGAATAATAAAGAAAGCTATAAGCGCTCTTAATAAGGCCAAAGGTACTAATGCGATAAGCAGTGCCATTGGCCAAGCCCGAGTTTTATTAGATGGAAACGGCCTTGCCCGGTATAACAGGCTAAGAGACTTAGCCAAAAGTCATAAGCGGGCGATTAAAAAGGATTCGAACTTAAACAAAAAAGGGAAACAAGATGCCCAAAATATAATAGAAAACTTGATGGAGAATGTCGGTAAATCAAAAGATAGTTTAGAATTTAACCGGCATTTAGATGCTCTCGAGGCTTATTTGACCGAAGGCATTGTTGAGCCGGCTCCAGCGACCAGCGCCTCGCCGGCTAGATTTTCCCGCGTACAGCAATTACGGGGAGAAAGAAAAGCCTTGGAAGATTTACACGCCGCGAGGCAGAGATTGGCTGTTGAGCTTCTGGATGCTCAAGGAAGAATCGCTCCGTATGCGGCCGAAGGAATATCGAGGCTGCAAACAGAGATTGCCGATGTAACCGCTCAAATCCGTGAGATAGATTCCCGCCATAAAGCGGAATACGATGCGGGGCGGGCGCGAGCCAAGTCTTCCTCTTTACGCCGGGAACAGCAGGCTGAAAGAGTAAAAGCAAGAGCGGACCGGGCTTTTTCCTCCGCCGATAGTATCATTGAGCGTTCGAGTTTGGGCAAGAGGGAAAAGCAGGATTTAGTTAAATCTCTGGCCAAGAAAAAAGAGGCTTATAAAAAGGCTATGGCAGATCGGGATTGGAAGGAAGCCAATAGAATTTTAAAAGCGATTGAAGGTGAGTTTAAGTTGCAGGGAGAAATCGCCGACTTGGTTGCTGAAAGAGGTAAGCCCGCAAAAAGCACGGGAAAGAAACCGAAGAAAAGCGAAGAAAATAAGACGGAAACTTTGAAGGCCGATGAAAAAAGAACCGACGATGCCTTAGCCGCGTTTAATGCAGCTAAGGCCGCAATGCGCCCGCCCGCCCAAAGGAAGGGAAAAGCATCGCCATCCCCAAGAGCGAAAAAGCCCGCGGAATCGTCGTCCACGGATTCCTCCGCGGAAGCGAAAAGACCGCAAACTCCCCAGGATATCCGGGAAATTGAAACAGAGCTTAGCAGGGCAATATTGGCGGAAAGAATAACCAGAAAATATATAGCTCCGGAGGCAAAAGAGGCCGCGAAAAGGCGCGCCGAACTCGACGCTCAGGCCAAGCGGTCCGGGCTTAAAGCGGATGAGCTTAAAGCCAGCGGTTATGACCCGGAAAGATTAGACCAAGACTTTCGAGCTGTGATAGAAGCGGGAGATGTTTCGACTTTTTACCGGAGGCTGAATGCCTACAGGTCAAAGTTGCATGATATTGGCAAGAATATTCCGGACACTCTTTCCGCCAAGGAGCCAAAAGGGCCACAGCCGGTCAAGAAGCCAACAAAAAACGATGAAGACGCGGAAATGCGCCTATCGGCGGGAGATAGAAAACAAATAGAAGATTTAAAAGCGGCCAAAAGTCAAGCGGAGGCCGAGCTCAGAGATTTCATGGGTCGGAGTGCTGTATTTAAGCAGGAGAGAATCAAGCGCATGCAAGCTGATATTGACCGGCTTGATACGGAAATAGCTAATCTAAGTCAACCCCGGGGAGCCGCGGAGAGAAATAAAGGAAATAAGGGAAAGAAGGGAAAGGCCAAAGAAAAAGTTACCGATGAGGAAGCTATACCGCAATGGACATCTGCCGAAGCAGGAGCTTTGCGAGAAGCTTATAAAGAACGGATTGCCGCCAGAGGAAGAAATGAAAGCGTTGCTCCGCATACAGAAAGAATTGACCGCCTGGAAAGAGAAAGAGCCCACCGGCTGAGCTTAGAAAACAGGGCTATTGACCAGCAAGCTAGAGGGGCAAAGATTAAGACACCTCGTGATAAGTTGGATAGACTATTGGTTGCCGTGCATCAGGCTAGCGCAGAGCAAAAGAACGCCGCGTTAGATGCCTTAGAGAGAGGAATAAGGGAATTCGAAAACACCCAAGAAATAATTTCTACAGGAAGAGCTGCTATTAGGGCCCAGAAAGACCGGGACATCGCCCGCATATTATTTAGATTAAGTTTAGAAGCGAGGAGAGAAGCAATCGCGGGGACAGGCACCGGGAAGAGGGATGAATTAAATAATTTTATCTCCGGCCTAAGGGAATTCGGCGGTATCGCTAAAGAGAATTTAGCCGGGAGAAAGGATAGCTCGGACATAAACTTAGAAGAAGATTTCTTTAAGCCGCAAATCCAGGCTATTAAAGCAGAAAGAGATTCTGTTAAAAGGCAGGATCTGATCAGTGATTTCGCGAAGAAGGCAAAAGAAGCTGTCAAATTGGCCGAGGCCCGCCGGCAGGACCCGGACAGATTATTCTCCAAACCAAAACCTGTTTCCCCCTCAAGGGAAAGAATGATTGCGGCAAGAAAGGCTTTTAGAGAAGGAGTTATGGGGAAGATGACGGCAAAGAATAAAGCCCGGGCGCAGGAAAAAGAAAAAAAGAAGCAGGCCGCTTTAAGTGATGAGGCAAAAATAAAAGGCTTGCGGGAGCGGCGCAGGGATTTAAACGAGAGATTATTGCGCATACGTTTAGTCGGAACCGACGCCGAACGGGAGCAGATTTTAGCGGAAATAGCCGGGATAGATACCTACACTCTTTCCGGGCAGATGAATTTAATATCGCAAAAGGCCAGGCTCTCCGCAATCCCTCGCTCCATCCTCCGGCAAATTAAGTCAACTGATTTGGCCTTGAAACAATTGACCGAGACCTCCAGAATGGCCGACGGCAAATTTAAAGATTTAACCAGGGCGGAAAACGATAACTTACTGACATTGCTGGCCCAAAGAAATAATTTGATCTCTAGGGGTTTGGAGACAACGGACATCGACAAGCAAATTGTAAAGGTCCGCAGAGATATTTCCCGCTTGGCAAAGGCTATGCAAAAAGACAAGGAAAATAGGACTATTGGCGGAAAGCTTAAGGCCGAGCTATTTAAAGGAATGGGAAAGCAACGCGGAGAAGTCGGAAAGAAAAGCCAGGGGGAAATTATTATCGAAAAGATTAAATCTCTGGAAAAAGCCATTGACAGCCATCCCGACGGAATAATTAAAGGCCTTGCTAAAAAGATTATACTGCATGGAAGGCTGGTCCGCGCCGCGGAAGCAATGCAGGCCAGATTAGAGCAAGCACAGACAATGCCGGCAGCAAGAAAACTGAAACTCGAGGGTATTGTCGGCAGGTATTTGAGAGCGGAAATAAATAAAGATAGGGGCGAAAGAAAGTCAGTTAAAAAGGAACTTGAGTCTTTTGATGAATTTACCGCGGAACAAGACCGGAAGATTGAGACCAGGTTTGAAAGCGTTAGAAGGATTCATTCAAAGTTGGCCAGCAGCCTGGAAAGACAGCTTTCCGTAAAGCTTAATGTAGGGAGGGGAAAAGTTAAGGCCAGAGGGCAATTAAAGCGGTTAACGCGCCTGAATCAAAGAATAACCATTGATTGGAAAGAGGTAAGTGATTTGTCGGCGGATTTATTATCCGGAAAATGGAAGAATCGCTACGGCGTTAGTATAAGGATAGGCGCTGATTTGACCAGGCGGATAAGGGAAATAGAAAATGAGATTAAAACCGCGCCGGATTTGACCACATTAAAAGCGCTTGCCGCGAAGTTGAAGATTTTAAAATCCGCCTTGACCGAAACAGCCCAATTAAGGGAAAGATTACAAAATGTAACAAATAGAGCTAAAGCTGAAGAAATCAGCAGGGACATTGATGCTCTGCACGCCATTAGGATGAATCCCGATTTGACAAAAGAGCAAATATCGAGCTTAGCCAAGGCCATAAAAGTAAATATACGCCAGGCGTTAAATTTAAATGACGCGGTTAAGATAGTAAAAGGTTATGAAATAGGAAAGCTTGGCAAAAAGGCTGCTAAAGCCGCCCGGGAAAAATTAAATGACTTGATAGAAGCAAGAAAGATTGCCACCGATCCGCAGAAACAAGCACAGCTGGATAGCGAAATAAAAAGAATTAATGCCAGATTAAAGGGGACACCAAGCCGAAGGGCCGCTAACAATGCTTTAGCGAAATTAAAAGAATTAACAGAGGCTAGAAAGAATGCATCCACTCCCCAAGAAATAGCCGATCTCGATACTCAAATAAGGAAAGCTGCGGCCAGGTTTAAAGCTATTGAAAAAGAGCACAATAAGTCTGTTAAGTCAGATACCGATCGCGGGAAATTAGACCGCCGGTTTTTACGCGGAAAAACAAAAATAGAAGGCGAAGAAACCGTCGAAGTCAGACGGGATATTAATGATTGGCTGGATCAGGCCAAAACTTCCAGGGATTCGGCTAAGAATATGAAAGAATGGAAGGAAGGCAATCAGGAATATCAGCGGCGGATAGATTTTGCCAAAGAGTATGAAGCTCAGGCGAAAAAAGAATCAGGTTTTAAAGGCAATACCCGGCAAGGCTGGCAGAGAAGGCTCAAGAAAATGGCAGAGTATGCATTTGAATCTAATAATGCCGGAATCAAAAGAGTTAAGGGAAAGATGGACATTACCAGCGAACATTACGGCTATCGCCGGGACCGCCGGAGCATCAAAGATACACAACAGCGGAGAATTTTTGGCCGGGTTCAAAAAAGGTTAATGGAAAATCAAATCCGGCAGGGAGAAGAGGGTATCACGCCGTCTGAGAAAAAGCGCCTGGCAACCAGCATCAAGAAAGACCGGGAAGCATTAAACTTTATTTCACAAATCCTGCCGGCTAATTTAAACGCGTTAATAAAAAATAACGACGAAATAAAGAAAAAGCTTGAGGCCAAGAGCCTGCGGGAAAGGTCAGTTGAGTTAAGGGAGGCAATAACAAAGTCCCGGACAAAGGTGAGAGAAGCGAGAAATTTTGAGGACTTGACAGCGGCGATGAAAGAAAATGAAAGATTGGTCAACCTCGGACGTGAAGCGCACGGGCTGTTTAGATGGGCGGATAATTACAAGTCCGATACACGGGCCAATGATATCAATTTGCTGGTTAAGAATGTTATAACTGTCAGCCTAAAGCCCAAGGAATTCGAAGGTATAGCTAAGATCTACACTGCTGAGCTCAAAAATGTTCAAAATCTCCTCCAGTGGGAGGCTGTTGTTGCCAAGATGGAGGCCGGTTCAGTCAAGAGAACGATAGCTGATTCTTTAGTCAAGGCACTTGAGGAAATTAGAAAAGAAAGATGGGACTCGCCCTTTTATAATTCTTCCCCCAAAAATGACGTATTAGTAGATAAAGCCTCAAAGATTACCCGCCAGCTGGCTTCCATTGAAGGAATTGAAAAAGGCATACAGGAAACAACCTCTGCGCATAATAAATTAGACGCTAATTTGATCGGGAAAAAGGAAGCGGCTTATGATAAAGACTGGGGTGTCAGACAAGGTTGGGAAAGTTTAGAGCAAGATATAAATAATGCCAAAAATGATATAAAGAATGCCAAAAATATTTCAGATTGGCAGTCTGCCGCCGATAAATACACTCGTCATGTCGAATTGGCGAAAGAAATCGCCCTCGAGCGCAAGGGTTTAGACGGGATCAGCGATAATGTCAGAAGGGATGAAATTATTAACAAAACGCAGGAGATGTGGAGTAAACGGGAAACCACGCAAACAAAGACGGAACTTGCCAAATTGCGTTCCGATATCGCGTTAATCAAACAGATCGAAGGATACCATAAATTAGCGGCGGAAATTAAGAATGAAACGGTAAGGAAGAGTTTACAAAGGACAGTGAACGAGCTCGAGGGGAAATTAATAACTAAAAGGGCAGGGAGAGGCACTAAGGCGGAAAAAGCAAAATTAAACCGGGAAATAACTGTCTTAAAAAGAAGATTGGAATTAGCCAGAGAAACAACGGCTGTACTGGATACGGCTTTGGCTAGCTACAATAAGCTAAAATTAAGCAGTAAGCTAAAATTAAGCAGTTTAAGTGCTAAGCCGCAAGATAGATCAGAAGTTGACTTAATCAGCGATTTGGCAAAAGCGCGCGAAGAGATCGATGAAAAAACCAGCGGCATCGACCAATTAAAAGCCAGGGCCGAAAGATTAAATACTTTGGTTGAATTGGCGAAAGAAGTAGCCTGGGAAAGAGGACAAAATCGGGAACTTAGCGCCAGGTATAACGATCGAGCAAGGCAGCCATTAACTGATAACTTGCAAAAGGCCAGGGCTAGAAATAATCAGCAGGAAATCGCTTCGGCCGGGCAGCAGATCCGACGTTTCGACAGGATCGGCTCAATTGTAGAAAGCCGCAGGCGAGACGCCGACAGATTATGGGCCGCCGGGCGCGAGGGAAATAAAAAGGCCGTTGAAGATTTCAGAGCCGGGATTGCCGACAGTGATTTAGTCATAAAGGAATTAGACGCGACCTTAAAGATGAAACCCGGCGCGGAAAGAGATTTAAGGGAGAAGTTGGTTACAAGGATTGATGTTTTAAGCTTTGCCAAGCGCGAGGCTTCGACGGGAGTGCAAAGAGAAATTAAAAACAGGGGTTTTGCTGAAGCCGTAGCTGATCTCAGGGATTTTGATGACGGCCAGGCGGTTCTCGCGCAGGCCCGCAGGATCGCCTCAAAGGTTGAGGGTAAAATAACCATCGCCGGCCGGCCCGAGCAGAATTTACGGGACATTTTAACCCGGGCCGAGGACAGGATTACCGGGTTGAAGGATGATGCCGGAATGCCTTTTATCGACGGTGTTAGGACCGGCAAAGAATGGAAACAAAAGGCAACGGAATTCCGCGGCTTGGCCGACTCTTTAAGGAATATTTCCCAAGAGATTAAAGATAACGACAAATTAAGTTATGCCACGGCCGATAAAGTTAGAAGGCTAGAACATTTGAGTTCAATAGTTGACGCGCATTCAAGAGGGAAAGCGCAAGACATTGAGGCATCTACAAAAGCATTGAAGGATTTTGACAATGTCTTATCGCTAGAGGCCTCGGCCGGCAAACAGCTGAGAGATCTAAGGGCAAAACAGCTTTCCAAGCTAGACGCAAAGGAACTCTCCTTTTTAAGAGCGGCGGAAAGAGAGTTCTCTGACGTTGGGACTGACCGCAAGCAAAGGGCGGAAACGGCCAAGCGCCGGGCCGATGCCTTGATTGAAAATATTCAGGATAGAAAAAGGGCTCAGGATAACGCAAAGAATTTGTCGATGAGCGCGAAAGAACGGGAAAATCAGGAAGCTTTAATAAAGGAAGTCGTTAAGGCCAGGATGGAATTAAACAAATGGAAACCAGACCTTAAGAAAGCTCAGGATGGTTTGCGTGAATTCTTATCGGAAGTCAAAAGGACGCGCTCTTTGGACGCGAGAAGCAAGACATTATTGGCGGAATTAACCGATACGACGGAAATAGGCAGGCTGAAGGCCGTCAAGGACGCCGCGGCCAATGCCGAAAGGCGTTTCAAGACCAAAGAAGGCAGTTCGGAGGAATCCAGCAATGACGCCTATGAACGGGTAGTCAAAGCGCTGGAGGCGAATCAAAGTTCACGCGTGAATTTTGATCGTTACAAAGGAAAATTAGGCATTAGAGAACAAAAGAGGGGAAACAAATTAGTAGGGATGCTGGGCAAGGCTAGGTTAGCTAATGATGCCCGT
>JADFZM010000034.1 GCA_015232535.1 Candidatus Omnitrophota bacterium | reverse complement strand
TCTCAGCCCTCCGTCATTCTCGATCTTTATAGTATATATGACTCCGGGGATAAACATGGTTCCCGGCGCTTCGATCTGGACGTTTTTGATACCGGCCCGGTCGCGCTGTTTCGAGTCAAAGGCGTAATCCCAGAACTTTCCCCATAGTTTATTTTCAAACTCGATCGGCTCCGAAGACAATTTATAGCCTTGAGGGATTTCATTGAGCCTGGTGACCTCATACTCCTGGGTATTCTTACCGTCGAGCATAAAGACTTTCCAGAAAAGATAAGCGCTTTTGTCCTTGAATTTACTGGCTTGCCGGATATGAATGTCGGAAAAACGGATTACTAAAGACTGAAACTGAACAATATTTCCGGAAAAAGTAAAATATCTCGGCTCAAGGGAATTGCCTTTAGTGTCATATTCAAGGAACTTTATCGTGGTAAATGTTTTCTTGCTTTTCTCGTCGTAATTTACGCCGGTTACCAGCACCTCCGCAACCCGAGTATCGGCCTCAAGCCGCTCGATGACCTGCTTTAAAATACGGTTTTCAAAAGCATAATGCAAAACTGTATGGTATACCAAGCTAACAGCAGTGATCCCAATCGCGGCATAAAGCGTAAATTTTATTATTCCCTTTTTTAGCTTCATAAATTTATTATAGAAAGGGTTAGACACAGGTCAAGAGATATAAATAATAAAAGGCGCTTGAGGGTTAGCCCAAAACGCCTTTATACATGATTATTATCCAGATTATTGATTGGCCTGATAGCGCAAAATCGTTGCCCATCATTAAAGTTAAGGCCATATCTCTCTTGGTTAAATAAATCAAGGGGAGTTAAGGCAAAAAAACTCCGGCTATAAGTTGCTTCTTATCTTTTCGGCGACTTTTGCCAATTCTTCATGCGCAGTGAGCTTGGCGTTAGCGAAACTCATATCGCCGATACCGTTAATCGGCACCAAATGGATGTGGCAATGGGGAACTTCTATCCCGCAGACCATAACCCCTAATCTCCGGCAGGGATAAGATTTTTCGATCGCCGGAGCTATTTTCTTGGCGAAAACCATCAGCCCGCTTAAAAGGTCGTCAGGCAGCTTAAAAATATAATCTATCTCTTTTTTAGGGATAACCAAAGTATGCCCGGGGTTGATCGGCTTAATATCAAGAAAGGCAAGATAAGTATCGGTTTCGGCGATCTTATGGCAGGGTATCTCCCCTTTTATAATCCCGGTAAAAAGGCTAGTCATATTAATTCCTTTCTCGGAGTAAATTCGTTAACTATTTCACTTCAAACTCAATTACCGGGGAAATATCTTTAATCTCCCATTTAATTTCAGAGTGATCTTCATCCCCATAATGCTTATATCCGGATAAAACTATATTTGTATTGCCTACCCTAACCGTATGCCATGAGAGGCGGTTATCCACCCACGCGGTATATTTCCCCGGAGGGATCTCATCAAAAGCCGTATCATATATTTTTTCTCTTTTTGTGATATCGGACTCCTTGGTCCTGGCCCATTCGCTCTCCCTGACCAGGCGAAAAAAACCGTTTTTATCGGGAAATTTAAAGCTGTATATCGGCATATTGTTCTTAAAAGAAGAGAAATCATAGGATTGAGCTTGCTCGATATAATAGGAATTGGCAAAGCGGTATTGATTACCACCTTCATCCCGGATAATGATCCCGGGGTTAAAAAGCTTTGAGTTCCCGGTAATATTTTTAGGGAGGAAAAATACAGGGGTATTATCCGAGCGGCAGCGACAAGAAAAAGCTATTGACTGTTTGAATTTATATATCTTCTTCGGGACCGTAAGTTCGCATTTGATCGTATTAAGGTTTATGCCGCCCTCTTCCGAGGCGGTTTCCTTGCCGTGCGCAAAGCTTCCGTTTATAACAAAATAAAGAAAGACGCCGGCCAAACATACGGCAAAATGTACTGCCCTTAACGGGCAAATCATTCTATGCTTTGATTCTTTCATGTTCCCTTATCCCTTTGTTGCGAAATGATCCTATAACTCCCTAAGACCGATTCCAAGACTATACTCCATTTAATCATATAATTATCGTCATAATGTATCGTCTCGGCGACAGGTTTGTCTTCGACCTTCTCTATCAGGATCCCGGCACAATAAGTTTCATCCGATGAAGATTCGTTATTTTTCCGGCACCAGCGGACCTCGCCATGCATTTTAATAGGCTTTGTGGAATTCGGGACAAAAACCTCCATCTCGAGCTTATCCCCCCTCTCCAAAGGTACCACCGATGAGAAGCATAAACCCTCGATACTGACATTCTTACTTACCGCCCGGTATTTTTTCCCCTTATCGTGATATTTTTGCCCTTCAAGAACCTTATACTCGACCCGCGTTTCCAAATCATAAGCCAGGTTGTAATAAATCTCCACCTCGGTATCATATCTCTCGCCTTTCCTCTGTTCTTTAAATTCCCCGGTCATCTTTTTTTCCCCTTTTAGATGAAGGTTATACTTTCAACAATCCGTTGAAACATAAATTTATATTTATCCATGGCCTCTTTTGGCTCGACGGTAAATAATATCCCGTAAAGTTCATTGCCGCGTATAAGGTAATAGTCCAATATCCTCCTTTGGGGCTCCTCTGCGGAGAAGGCCTTGACCTTGATGAATTCTTTATCCCTTATCTTTACCTTTTCTATATCAAATCCCTCTTCATATTGCTTGACCTCCTTTAACCGCTCTTTGGTCAACTGTTCGGGGTATTTTATCGTCGAATTTATCTTAGCGATTATAAGAGTTGCCTCGGGATTTGACGAAATAACTATCAAGACCGCGTCTTTAACTACATCTAGCTTCCAGCTATCAGAGCAGGCGAACTGCAAGCCTAACTCACCGTCGGTGCAGATTTTATTCAGGCCAAATACTTCCTGCGACGAGGAAATTGAAGAAAAAGGAAAGAGAAAAGAACCGGCCAAGCAAACAAAAATATAAATTTTTTTCGTGAAGCAAAACCTTGTCTTAAACATTTAATTTTCCTTAGAAGCGCTCTGATCTTCGAACAAATAGTCCTTTAGGTAAATGCGCATGTAGTATTTTCTATCAGCCAGCCTTTGTCTGTCAATAGTATTGTTTCCTTCGTACTGATAAGCCAAAAAATGCTTAGGATGCAATTTTTCTTTTATCATTACCATATCCCCGGGAACTCGCCTTCCCGGATAAAATAATCCTTCAAATTTCCGGGCAGAAGAAAAGAAATATTAATCAGAATGTTTGGTTGCATGAAAATAATATGCGATAAGATTTCGTGCTTAGTATGGACATAGCGATTAAGGGATCATTTTGACGTCGGATATCTGCCCTTTAGGGCATTTGCTACCAGGGTCTTTACCTCTTGGCTGAAATCCGCCGAGAGTATCCATTCTAAATAACCTTTATCTTTCTGCACCACTTCCTGCAGGCTGTAGCGGCGGGCATATTTGCCGAACATCATGTATAATTTTCCGTTCCACCAGCGGAATTTGCGGTCCGGGTCATAAAAGTCGCCACTCTCGATATAATCGAATTCTAAAAGAACGTCTATCGCGTCTTTTCCCCGGCCGTATTTCTCAACCTGTTTTTCAAGGATGTCCAAAGTCGCTTTAGTGTCAAAGAGCGCCGAATGGGCGTTTTCAAGGTGTTTTTGGCAATAGAAATTATAGGCCGCGGTTAAATCGCGCCTTTCATTCAAATGATAGACTTTCTGCACGTCATAAATCTTTTTGAAACGCCATTCGAATTTATGCCCGGCTTCATACATCTCCCTTTCTAAAAGAGGAAGGTCGAACTTCTCTACATTAAAACCGGCCAAATCGCAGTCGGCAATAAATTCTGTTATCTCGGGTGCAATTGAGGAAAAAGGCGGCTTATCCTCGACGTCTTTATCGTATATGCCTAAAAGTTCGCTTATAAACTTAGGGATAGGGATCATCGGGTTAACCCGCTTGCAATACTCTTCCCTTTTCCCGTCGGGCAGGCATTTTATCATCGCCACTTCGATGATCTTGTCTTTCTCTATCCAAGTACCGGTTGTTTCTAAATCAAGCACGACCAAAGGATGTGTTAATTTCATTCGTTAAACGCCTTTCTAATTTTGTATATTTTAAAAGCCGAATTCTCCCATTCCAAATCGGCAAAGTTGCTTTTTCTTTCGCAAATATCTATCAAGAACTTGTCAGTTTCTTTAGAGGCTATCAAGTGCCCTACCTTGTATTGCCCGATCTTCCTGAACATCCCCGACAAAGGGTCTTTATGCGTCGACCATGGGGCAACCCCGGCCTTACCGGACATCAAGGCAACCGGGGCCGGCCGCCAGGTCATATAGGGCTGATCATCCTTAACATTGCCCTCAACCCAGCGGAACATCTCCTGATTTTCCCGTACGAACAAAACATCGTCATTAAAGTCAAAAGCCAGTACAATGTTATATATATTTATGAAAACAAGCAAGATAATTAAAAACACTGTGAGGCCGCGGCTTAAACCACTAACCTCTTTGTTCTTTTTAAAAACCGAAGTCATATATTCCGCGCTTTTGCACAAAACAACAAATATAATGGGAACAAGCGGATAAATATAACGAGCAAAAGCCCTTGGCTCTGCCGGAAATCCGGACCAGGCTAATAACATTAATAGATAAAAGAAAGAAAAACTCTCCAGAAATGAAACCTCTTTTCGAATAACCCTACGGATGAAGAAATAAAGCATCGCCAAATAAATAAATCCCGCGGTATACAACATAACATTGTTAAGAACAAAGAAAATTATCATCGAATAATTGGTTATGCCGGGAGTAAAAAACCACAGCAAACTCCTTAACGGCAAAGAAATATTCCGCAAAGCCAGGTTAAAATATTCTAAAGGCCCCTCTATAATTTGGTTGAAATACCCGGGATTGTTTCCGATTAATGCTATCTGTAAAAGGTAAGTCAAAGCAAAAGCAACACAAAATATCAATCCTTGCTTTATATCTTTCCTGATAAAAAAGGAATGGAAAATCCCGGCGATGAATAATGTAAGCCCTCCCGAGCGGGTAAGCATAGCAAAAATCATGCAAAATATCGTTAAAAACAAATATGCGATTTTTTTATTCACCCTAAGCTGAGATTTAGGGCAAGTTTTATCATACATAAAGACCGATAAAACGCAGAAGAAGGAAAACGGCACATCCGAGAGGACATTCTGCTTGAAAGTAAAGAAATCCGAGGAGACAGCCAGAAATAAAGCCAATAAAATACCCAGCTCCTTGCCGAGCAGGCCTGAGGCAAGCCTGTAGGAGAAATAAACAAACCCCGACCAGAATATCACATTCAAAAATTTAAGGATAAAGAAACTAGTTCCGAAATATTTTATAATTAAAGCTATAATCAGCGGATATCCCGGAGGGTACAAAAGAGGCAAGTCCAGCATTATACCGGCTTGATATGAGTTACCTTCAACTAGATTCTTGGCATGGATAATATATTGGGCAAAGTCCCCTCCCCAATTATGGCCGTTTTTAATAGTAATAATGTTTATTAAGAGGCATAAGAAGATGAAAATAAGTATTAAAAGAAAAGTGCTATTATTCTTTTGCGGCATAGGAATGATTATAATTGATGAGAGGAAAGAAGTGAAGGATTAAACGCCTAAAGATAAAAAGCCACATGTCTTAAGGTTTCAGGTCACAGGTGTTTTGGCTCCTGTGACCTTCTCCCTTGTAACTTGTGGCTTAATAAATTCTTTAATTTAAATAACTTACCTTCTCATAATTGTCTGCTTCAAACCTTGCCTTTTTATCCATAGGCGAGTCTTTGTATTCTTTGCCGTAATCCTCATTATCCTTTGTATCAGCCAGCCCTAAAAGCAAGGGCAAACTTTTAACCGGAGTAATATTGATGATTACTGGTAAGAACCCTTCGATTTTCATCTCCATTATGGGCTGTTGGAATAAAGGCAAAGGCACGCCATTTCCGTCACGTTTTATCTGCATGTCCAAAAGGACGGGGTTTAAATCGATACCGCCGGGCGGCTCAATGGCTTGAGAGGATAAAACAGCAATATCCGCTCCTTTAGATCCTATAATCTGCGAACGAACATAAGCCAAAAAGGAGGCCCCGGTTGAAACCAAGTATTCGTTAAACGCTCTTTCCGTAGGATAGGCAACAACTACCCGGCGGAAACTGCTTGATTCAAGGAATCCCTGTCTTTCATCCGGCTGTATCAATCCAATGTTCTCTAGGATGTCCAAAGCCTGCTCGAAAGTCAGCGACATTAAGGCTTTATCGGATGTGGTTTTCTTTAATTTCTTTTTCTTAGCTTCTTCCTTTTGAGCAGATAAAGCTGTCTTGAGCCTTCCTTCCATATTTCTAATCCACTGTTTTGCCGCGGCAACTACCTCGCGGTCTGTATCAGCGTCCACCCTTTCCCATGAAATTATCGTTTTCCACCGGCCGTCGCCGGTAACGGGCTTATGATGTATAAGAAATTTGGCATCAAATCCTTTGCTCTTTAAATAATGTTCCAGCTCGCTTCCCGCCAATGAACAAAGCTCGCGGTAAAAATTCAATTGATTGTATTTTGCCGAAAGCTTATCGAGAACGACCATTCTCCAGTTCAGGACAGGAAAACCACCTGAACTATAACTATCAATGACAGCTTCCGCATTAAAATCTCTTTTTATCGCGTCAACCACAATCGAGGCATAGTAAGGAGAAACCATTTCTCCGCGGAGGTTAAAATTGCCTTTGGGGATTTGAATGAAACCCAACATCGCCCGGTCATCTTGTTTTCTTGCCTCATCGGGATAAGCTCTTTTTAATAATTCTTTTGTTTTATTCCAGCCTAAATCCGCGCCTGATATATACCCTTTTTTGGTAAACTGAAAAATCAGGCCCGCATCTTCGTCATATAAACCAATTTGGATCGAATTTCTTGAAGGAGAGGGATCGATTAGGATATAATTCGCGGTGTTGCCGAAATTGATTCTATACTTAATAGATCCTGCTATATTGAAAGTTTGAGGTTGCTGAAACGAATCTAATAACGCATCAAAATCATCAACCGGCATTATCGTTCTGTTTAACCCGCTTTGGCCTTCTGAAAGTTTTACCATAATATGGTCGACCAAAGCGCGATTTGAGCCAAAACCACCTTCACTCTTTAATCCGGATATTTGCCGGCGGAATTCATTGGCAAATCTTCTTTCAATCGCGCTAACAATCTCCGGATCTTTAGCAAGATAACCTTCAATTTCTTCTCTTGTGACTTGTCCTTTGAATTGTTTACCAGCTTGCGCAATGGACAGCATCGCCAGGTCAGAATCGGCAGATGATTGAGCATTTAACAACTCTTTTAGCCTGGGCAGGTCCGCTTCCTTTGTCGTTCCGGAAGCAATGTGCCTAGCGATTGAGTCAAAAACATCATCTACATTGGAAGGCGGTTCAGGCTTTAAGATATCCAAAAGGTATGGTCTTCTTACTGCATCTCTCAATCCTTTATCTTTTAATATCTTTTCTAACTTAATAAAACTTTCTAGGGCCGAGTAAGAAAACATTCCGGCCTTTTCTATAATCTCGACAATGAAATTGACATCATTTCTCACATCCCCGGCATTAATTGCAACGGCAACTGCCAGCAGTTGGTTAAAAACATCTGCCAATACTTGGCGTTTAGTCAAGGGGTTGCTTATATCCGAAGTTACAGCGGAATAGATTTTCATTAGATTATCCGGTGAACCCAAAGCCAAAGGATAATTGTTAGACTGAAGTTTCTTAGCCGCGGCACTTAAATTAGCAACAAAAAGATCAAGAATGTCCTGTTCGGCAAGCATGGCGGAATCAAATCCCTTTCTTGCCTCTGAATCCCGCCCCTGCTCCTCAAAAACCTTCTGCAATTCTTTATCTGTTCTCACCCTATGCCTACTTATCTCTGCCAAAACATAATTTAAGGTATAGTAAACTTCTTTAAACGGTTTTTCATCCAACAATTTCTCTACAATACCTGCCATTACTTTGATTAATTCCTTAGGAAGTTTATCGGCGATTTCCATTACCATAGAAAGCACGATAGCGGTATTTTCGGCCGTGTCTTCAGGATATGACCATTCGGCATTTTTTCCATTCCTGATAATATCTTCTATCAGGCTGAAAGGTAGAGAATCCCCCCAATTTTTATCAAAAATATGTTTCTCAACTGTCCTCAGGCGCGCTAAGATATCCGCAGGGTTTGAGATTTTATCGTCTAAAATCACCATAAGCAGGTCATTATCTGTCCCGTATACCCCTCTGATCTCCCCTAATGCAGCGGCTTCTCCGATTTTCCTTAATTCGGTTAAAGTATGGCTTAAATCATTGGTTTGAAGCCGTCCTTTAAGTTTGGCGATAGCTCCTGCTACCGGATAACCTAAGAGCCATATTAAATAACTATCTTGAATCGAGCCCTCCTGAGCCATTTCTCCTACTGAAGTAGCATGATCGGCGATCACATCATAGGCAGTTTTTTGATGCCTTCCAAACATGGCCTCATCCATACCCGCAAGGCGATATCCAGCGGTCCTAAGATCTCTAATAGAATTTGCCGCCGTACTTGGATAATTTCTTAAGGTAATTCTTATTCCATCTTTTAGCTGCTGAAAACTTTCTTTTAAATTTACTTCGCCGGTATTCATAAAAGTAATCGTTCTCCCGCCAAACAAATCTATAGGACTGTCCAAAATTACTTTACCGGCCTTTATTGCCTGAAACAGTAGCCTTAACTCGCTTAATACTTCTTCTAGATTCTTTCCGGTTAATTTGTCCAACAGTCGGCCATGCATTAATCCAAGAAGGTAGGCATAATGTTGATAAGTAATTGCTCGGCTAGAATTTAATTTGCCAAGTTCGGCGATATGTTCTTCTCTTATTTTAGCATCCGGCTTCTGTCGGGCAAAAAGGGCTGAATCGCGCACTGCTTTGACAAAATTAACTAATTTAGGCGCGGCCACCGATATTTTTTCCGTAGCGAAACTCAGGCGCATAAAGCCGGGCTTTCCGAAACCTTTGCCGCTGACATTTGCGATACCGTTTGTGCCGTCAGCGTCTTTAGTAAACTGATGGAATATCCCGGCGGCATCAAAAAGATTATCCTCGGTTATCTGAACGCTTTCGCCCGTTTGAGAATTCGGGATATATTTTCCAATCAGCGAACGCATATCGATAAATAAATACAATGCGCCTTCGCTATCAAGCTCATCTAAGGCCCGAATGTAGGGGATATTAACGGAATCTAAGGCGTCGGTCATCATTTTTCTGTACTTCCTTAAGAATTCCACATGGCCCGCTACATATTCGGCAAAAACGTCATAATCTTTTAATAGGCCGATAGCCCCGGCTATCGCGATCAAATCAGGATTGCCGGAATGATTTTGGGTTAAATAGCCTAATAGCCCAGAACTTTCTGTGGCTGCCATAAAACCAAGCCTTACCCCGGCGATAGCGGCTTCTTTGGTCAAACCGGACATCGTAATAGTCATATCTTTTATCGAGCGGCCGTCAGAAGCCCTCTCGGTTAAATCCAAAGAGGCAATACTGATGTGCTTTTCCCCCGAAAGAGTTAAAAGCCCGTATATTTCATCGGAAAGGATATACGCATTGTTCTCAAGCGCCCAGCGGGCGATTTCAGTTAATTCTTCTTTTGTATATAAACTCCCCGATGGATTGTTCGGGCTGTTAATAATAATAACCTTCTGGTCCTTTTCTCTTCCGGCGAAACTTCTCTCCAAGCCGCGTACTGTCAATTTAAAATTGTTGCTTTCGGAGGTGTCGACGGACATATATTCACCACGGGCTAATTCTACCATCGACTGATAGCTCGGCCAATAAGGAGAGGCTACCGCAACCGCCATATTTTTGCCCTTCGAGCGGGACTGCTGAGCGATAGCATACAGGGCATCCGTCACCAGGGGCTTTAAGCCCATGCCGAAAATTATTTCTTGCGGCTTGTACTCCAAATTGCGGCTGCGCTTAAAATAAGTTTGGACATATCCGGCTAATTCCGCCAGTAATTCCCGCTGCTTCCCGCGTTCATTCAACAGGGCTTTCTTTACCCCATCAATAAATAAAGGCGAAGCCGGGTAAGTCGAAGCCCCGACGTGAGTGGGAAGCGCTTTTTCCTTTTTATACGTCGAGCCGTCTTTTAATGTTTCGGAGGGCTTTAATTTATCTTTCTGCCATTGGGGAATAACGGTTTCATCATTAACACTTTCAATCCAATTAACCGGGTTATGTTCGAGATGGTCTAAACGCTTCAGCAGAAACTTTAATAAAATTTCCTGAGTCAATAGATTGATATTTGTGTATCCGTCATTCTGGGCGTATTGCTTGAATTTGCTTAGAATAGCCGTATTGTACGTAAATAGCGCCCCTATCTCAAAGCCGGAAAATTCCTGATAACGCTTTGAAAAATCTAATATCCTCACCAAAAAGGAACGCTCCTTAGGTTTTAGGGCCAACCTATTCTCAATCAGGTCTGTTCCCGAGGACATTTTTGTAGTTTCATCCACAACCAAAACTATTTTGTTCTTCACGCAGAAATCCCATAAAGCTTCAAGCTGTTCATTCTCCATGTCATGCCCATTGGACAAAACAATAAACTTCGTTCTTTCATATAAAAGTTTATAGCTCATGCCGTGGATATTTTCACCCCTGCTTCCGTCTATCTCGGCGAACTTTTCCCCTTCACCGAGCAGAACCCGCTTTAGGATGTTTATCGTATGTTCCCGCCCCGGGGTCACAATAACCTGGTCGTCTTTAGAATAATTTAAACCCATATCCATCCCGAATTTTCGGATTAAGCGGTTCAGGCCCTCAATCCCGTCGGTAGGGACGTAGCCGAAAGGCATATTAGCCTTGACATGGCTGTCAATCACTGCGGCTTGTTCCTCCCCGTATAACATGGCCGGAACAACCCTAGGATTTTCCGCGGATTCAAGCAAATTAAGCTTGTTCTGCTCCTCAATTAGCTTATAAGTTAACCTTGTTATCAAGTATTCCGTGCTTGAGTTTCTAAAAAATTCGGGTGAAACATCCCTTAAAATTATGTAAGCCTCTGCATCTGCGGCGCCGACTCGGTAAAACGAGAATTTTACCGTAGAGTCAAGTGACATATAAGCGGCGGTAATCGAAGAAGACTCTCCTATTACAAACTGCCTGTAAGAAGAATTACCGCTACCTTTTTCCTCTATCTTTGATTTTTGCATTTCCTCTAATAAGTTTTCCGGAATAAACTCAGTTGATTTTGACTCATAATCCGGCCCGTCATAAGCGCGGATGGCCTCCCGGAACATTTCTAAGGCCAGCTTTTCAGGGGCGTAGACTAATAGGGCACCGGCAGATCCATATTCCGGAGTATATGCCGCAATTATTCTATTATTGCCGTCATAAAGCTTAAAATGTGCCCTCTGAACCACCTTATTGACATAATCGAATTCCAAGCGCCATCCCTCTTCAAAATAGAAACTAATTCTTGAATATACCGACCCAATAGTGTTGGGTGTTCTTGTAATTTCTGGCTCTTGTCCTTCTATATTGCTCAGAATAAGGTTTTTGCTCACACCCGGAGCTACAGCCAGCATTGCTTTGTCTTCGGCAAAAGTCTTGCTTACCCTGCCTTTGGGCGGATAGTTATTTTTAACATAGGCAATAAAACCACTCTGAAGATTATCCCACTCCAAAACATCCGGATTATTTGCTGGAAGCTTGATTTCCGCAATTTCTTTACCATCTTTACTCAATGTAGCTTTGTTGGAAGCTACACCCCAATGGGAATTATATGAAATATGAACATTGAAACGAGTATCGGTTACGATGAGATCCTCATCTATATTATTAGGAAAAGAGATACTATGCCTGAAGGTTCCTCCTAAACGACGGATTTCTTGTATTAAAATGATTTTATCGCGGAGCTGTCTTAATTCTTTCTTTAAATAAGTCAATATGTCCACGATCGGCATTTCCGTGGCATCACCATTTAAGGTAAAGAAGTATAAATCATTGCCATTCTGCCCGCGTAAATAAAGTTTGGTATACCTATCATATATAGAATAGGTCAAATCTAAAGTTTGGCCGAAAGGCTCTGTAAACACAAACCTTTTTTCGGTAGAAACATAAATTCCTTCCTTACCATATTTTTTATTCGGCTTGCTCTCCTCTACTGTCATATGCTTGGAAAGCAAATCTAAGAGGGAATCGATTTCCGCGACCGACATCATCGCTTCGTCACCGCCGCGATCAGCTTCTCCCATTAATTGTGCCAGCCTTCTTTCATATATTTCAATCTTATTCTGCAGCCAATCATGTACTCTTAAAGATAAAACCTCAAGGTTTTCTGTTCCCCGTTTTCTACCATGATTAATTAATTCCGTTGAATAATTAGATAGCATCATATATCCTAAGAGTTCCGGCCTATCTTTTGACTCAACTATGCCCACTCCCAATTCTTGCGCCGCTTGATTAAGCAAGTCAATTTGGAGTACTGTGGTTAGCGATTCGTTTTTCCGCCTCTCAGCTAAATTACCCAATATCCTAAGATATTTAACATCTTCATAATTCACAATATAATCAGCAATATTTTGCGGGTCAGGTAATTGAGCTAGCAATCCCCTTAAAGCCGCCAAATAACTTGCTGTTGTCTCTTTTGACATCATCGCTGGATCAGGCGCGTTTAAGATTTCATTTTTAGAATTTTCTTCGAGCAATCTTAATATCAATAAGTCCCGCCATTGATCCCACCCATAGCTTAGGAAATCGGTCTTAGAGACTTTTCCCATTAATACCCAGATACTTCCATTGTCTTTGTTATTTGAGATTTTTATCTTAAACGTCGAATTGCTCTCTTCGGAAAAGATTTGAATTCTCCATCCGTCTATACTTCCATAAATTATCCAAGTCCTGCTTCTTTGTTCTTCAGAGAATTGACTTTTTCTTAAAACATTTAACAATTCGTTTTCTATATTCGGTTTATCTTTGAAATCTCCAAAGCCGTTATAACTCCTGGGGTGAATAAAGCTTACTGCTAATTTAAAATACTCAAAAAGCGAAGAAACAGCAGTTTGACTTTCATCGCCGATATTCAAAGTCTCATAATACGCAATCTTTCTCCCTTCGGGATTAAATAAAGTGTATTTTATCGGATTCACTCCCTCATTTGCCCTGACTATTATCAATTTATAACTGTTTTTAAAATTAAGCTCAATACTTTGATATTTGCCCGAGTAGACCCAATTGCCAAATGAGTATTTGCCTTCTATCGCATTTAATATATCCTTTGAACCTATCTCTTTGGCAATTGCCAATATCGCAGAGTCGGTTGTTCCCCTGACCGCTAATTCGAAGGCCTCTTTTAGGTCAGCCAAGCCTTGCGGATTATCCAAAATACGCATGAAGATACCCTGGCCTTTTACTTTTTCTCCGGTTAAGGCATCGCGGTAAGACGCTTCGGCAAAATAATCCCGGAGCATGTTAGGGCTTATTTGATCTAAATAGCCTTTGGCAAAACCGATAGCCGGCATGCCCGGAATAATATTTTCTTTCTCCGGAACAAACGAAATAATAAAGGGAAGAAATTTTTGCGGCTGGGCAAAAACCTGCTGTAAGCTTATATGCTGTTCGACGGTACCCTGCATTACCCACTTTATCCCAAGCTTCTGAAGATAATTTCTTAAATCAATTAACTTCCCGCCGCCCAGATAAATGAGCGGAACAAAGACCTGCTTTCTTTTCTCGGCTGTTAGCATAGATTCTTTTATCAAGCTTGAAAGCCCGCTTAAACCTTCAGCAGTGCCGTTAAAACTCGCAAGTTCAGGGATATTCGTCTCAACCTGCCTTTGGGTTGCTTGCTTAATCATTGCCTCAAGCGCTTCTTCAATCGGGGTCATCGGATTTCGCCCACTAACATCTTTATATTTCCATGCCCTTTGCCTTGCCTGCAGTTTGGCTAATCTTTTCTCGACCGATTTCTTACCGAATTCCACAAACGGCTGGCGCAGGTATAGATTTTCCTGAAATATTTTTGTCGCTTCATTGCCAAGGTTATTAATATCAATATCCTTAGCGGAAAGCCGGCCATCGCTACGGCGGTCAATTTCCCGGGCTATCAGCCTTGTTCCAACAGTGTAAGTCATTCCGTAGAATGTTGTAAAAAGATGCGCGAATTGTTTAGCTAAACCTTCCTTGCTGTCATTTAGCTGGAAGGGGATCAATTGTTGCAGGGTAAACTCTCCCCCATCTACGGCGAAAAAGCTGTCCTGTTTAGTCAGAGTAATAACTAAGTCCTTCGGCCCGGTATAGTTTTTTGCCTGCGCTTCCCAATCGCTTTGCTTAACAGCTATTAAAGTCGCAAAACCTTTTTGCCAAATACTTTCATTTTTATTCTGCTCCATTGCCTTGCCGAACCAGAATAATTCATCCGGCAGGACCAAAGCAATGTTTTCAATCCCGTTATCTAAGATATAATTGCCTAATTCATTGCCGACATGATTTCCATCGCGGACTTCTTTTATGCCGGTAAACCGCGCCTGCCAATAAATATCAGGGTCTATGCCGTAGAATGCCAAAAACGTCATCATGTGCAAATCGCCCATCCAGCGGCCTCCGACATTATCAAACATCTCGATAATGACCGGTTTATTCTCCTCGCCTAACACCGTGCCCAATTTGGCATTTTCAACAAACGCGGCCAAACGGCTCTGGGAAACGCGGTTGGTGGTTTCAAACATCATATTTCCGAAGACCTTAGCTAAAATCGCTTTTAGCTGATCAATTTCTATTTCGATTCCCTTCCGAAATAAATCTAAATATAAATTACTCAAATTAAAATCGGCAAAAAGCTGCTCATTAGGATATTCTTCTCCCACAAGGCCAAAATTAATCTCGTGCAGGTAATCATAAACAACTTCTCCGAAATTCTTGCCGTCAATTTGTTTATTTTCTTTCTGCGCGATTTTCCCTAAAATGATTTGCATGATCTGCATAGTGACTACCATAGTCTCATCTGTCGTGCCTGATTTAGATGAGGGTATCAAAGCTATTTGGTCCCAGTCCGCGCCTATCTCATCAAGTATCGCCTGGATCGCCTTTTCATAATCCTCGCCCAATTCATACATCCCCACGACACGCCCTTTGTCCTTAAATGCGGGATTAAAAACATCGGCGATGCCCTGAAACGGCATATACTGGCCGCCGATACCGGGTTTAATGACTAATTTTATCGGTTTTCCGTTTATCCGCTCACGCCTTTTAAAGAATTGATCGTAATCATTGACGTTGTCAACAAATAAATCGTGCCCGCTTTTGCCGAATTTGGTTTTATCGACGTAATAACCCTGGTTTCCCTCCGCGCCGATTGCATGCGATCCGTCAATAGCCGCCCCGGCCTCGACTCCGTATCCCTCTTGCTCATAACCGCCGGCAAGAAAACTATTTGAGCCGTATTCCTTCCCTTCCTCGAGGGCCTGATGCAATTTATCTCCGACGATTCTGCCTCGCTTGATTTCTTGCTGGCTAGAAAGCATCGCCGCATCCGTGCTTTTTTTAGACGAAGGAAACACCCCTCTATCTTTCTCAAATTGCCCTAAGAAATATTCCCTGGCTTTTTCCCAAGTTAATTGCTCGGCTTCATGCCGCCCTAACCCGGATTTCACAAATTCGAACAAAGTGCTATCTTCTCCTTGTCCGGGAGACTTTCTTTTTAACGCAAATATTGTGTCAAAATTAAGAAAAGCATCATTGGGTAGCATTTCTCCTTTTTCAAATCCGAGCGGAATGACGCTAGGATAGCCGATATAAACATATAAGCCCGTTTCGGCAAAACTAAATGTTTTATATCCTGCCTCGCCTTTTTCCTCAGCTCTCGGAAGGCCTAAGGCCTGAAAATCCCGAAATAATTTATCTATTACTCTTTCCCCTTCCTTAAGAAGAGCATCCTTGATCTCTGGCCAGGTATAAGCCCGGGCAAGAGGGTCAGTGACGGTAAAACGGATCTCTTCTCCCTTGCCTTCCAGAATAAATTCCGTGAGGCCTTCAGCCTTTTGAGGGGCATATTTAAGAGTGATTCTTAAATCTACAAAGTTCGGCTCAAGAACTGAGGCGGTTAATATGCGCAGTCCCAGATCTTTATACATAAGATCTTGCTGCGGGCTGATTAATCCAGCTATGGCGGTAAAAACTTTTCTGACATCCTCCGTAAAGACCAGTATTGAACGGTCCGTGCTTTTTTTAGCCGCAGGAAACACCCCGAGATCTTTTCCTAATTCCCCTAACCCGGCGGCGATTGCGCTCTCTTTATCAAACTGCTCCAGGAATAATCTTTCTGTATCTTCCCAGCTCAACTTTTGAGCAGCTTCCCTGTCGATGTCCGGCCTTTCAAAACTGAAGAATAATCTATCATTGTCTATGCTCTTGAAATCAAACGATGTGTAGGAAGAGGCGGAAA
>JADFZM010000033.1 GCA_015232535.1 Candidatus Omnitrophota bacterium | reverse complement strand
AGAGGTTGACGAATTTATTTTCAAGCATTTTATTATGGCTCCGTTTTCTTTTCAGGGAAAACATGAAGTGGCCGAAATTGCTCCGAAAGGGCTTTATAAGATCAAAGATACTATTGCTAAGCTTAAAAACGAAGAAGGGAACATAGAAACTGTCACTATGGTGCAAAATTGGCCGGTGAAAGTCCCGATAAAGGCTTATTCGGAGAAATTAGAGCCGAGCGTGCCGTTGGTCACTAAAATCAGGATAATCGATACGCTGGTCCCGGTTGCCGTCGGGGGGACTTTTTGTACCCCGGGGCCGTTCGGGGCGGGAAAAACCGTTTTACAGCACCTTCTCAGCCGCCATGCGGAGGTTGATATTGTCATTATCGCGGCTTGCGGCGAAAGAGCCGGGGAGGTCGTCGAGGTCCTAGAGGAATTTCCGCATTTAACCGACCCCAGGACAAACCGGTCATTGATGGAAAGAACGGTAATTATTTGTAATACAAGCTCCATGCCCGTTGCCGCGCGCGAATCGAGCGTTTACACCGCTGTCACTTTGGCTGAATATTACCGGCAGATGGGCTTGAATGTGTTTTTACTGGCCGACTCGACTTCCCGCTGGGCGCAGGCAATGCGCGAGATGTCGGGAAGGCTTGAGGAGATCCCCGGAGAAGAGGCTTTCCCCGCCTATTTGGAATCAAGGATCGCCTCTTTTTATGAGAGGGCTGGTTTGGTTAAATTGCGAAACGGCAAAACCGGCTCGGTAACCATAGGAGGCGCGGTATCTCCGGCGGGGGGAAATTTTGAAGAACCGGTTACGCAGGCGACCTTGAAAGTCGTAGGCGCGTTTCACGGGCTTTCCCGCGACCGGGCTAATGCGAGAAGATACCCGGCGGTTGACCCGCTGGAGAGCTGGAGCAAATACAAAAGTTTTATAGATCCGCTTAAAAAAACGAAGGCCTTAGATATATTAAAGCGCGGGCATAGCGTCGAGCAAATGATGAAGGTGGTCGGGGAAGAAGGCACGACTATCGCCGATTTTATTGTTTACTTAAAAAGCGAATTCTTTGATGCGGTATATTTACAGCAAAACGCTTTTGACAAGACCGACGAGGCTACAACCTCCGAAAGGCAGGTTTATGTCTTTGAGATTATCGAGGAAGTGCTCGATAATGACTTTACGTTTGAGGATAAAGACGATGCCCGCCGGTTTTTCCAGCAGTTGCGGCAGATTTTTATTTCCTGGAATTCGCATGAGTTTATGTCGGAGGAGTTCAAGAAACAGGAAGCAGTCTTACTCGGCAAGATTCAAGAGGGAAAAGCGCAAACGATAAAAATATAAGGAAAGCAAATGCAAAAAATATACAGCCAAATATTGCAGATAGTGGGGGATGTTATTACCGTCGAGGCCGATGGTGTCGGATACCGAGAGCTGGCCGAGGTCCGCACCTCAAAAGGAGTATCTTTAGCCCAGGTCATCCGCCTTTCGGGGAGTAAAGTATTCCTGCAGGTTTTATCCGGCAGCCGCGGAATTTCGACGAATGATAAGGTCCGATTTTTAGGCCATCCGATGCGCGTTTCTTCCTCGGAAGACCTCCTGGGAAGGATATTTACCGGGTCAGGCTTGCCCCGCGACAACGGGCCGGCATTGACGGACAAATTAATACCCATAGGAGGGCCGTCGGTAAATCCGACGAAAAGAGTTGTCCCGAAGGAAATGATACGTACCGGGATCCCGATGATCGATCTTTTCAACTCCCTGGTTGTTTCGCAGAAACTGCCGATATTTTCCGTCGCCGGAGAGCCCTATAATCAGCTTCTTTCCCGCATTGCCATGCAGGCCGAGGTTGATATGATCATCTTAGGAGGAATGGGGCTAAAGTATGACGATTATTTATTTTTCAAGAATACTTTCGAGCGCCACGGCTCATTATCCAAGACGATAATGTTCGTGCATACAGCATCCGATCCGACGGTTGAATGCCTTTTGGTGCCGGATATGTGCCTGGCTGTCGCCGAGAAATTCGCCCAGGAAGGGAAAAAGATCCTGGTCCTATTGACCGATATGACCAACTTCAGCGACTCGTTAAAGGAGATCGCTATCACTATGGAGCAGATCCCTTCCAACCGCGGATACCCCGGGGACCTTTACAGTCAGTTAGCGGCACGTTATGAAAAAGCGGTTGATTTTAAAGATGCGGGATCGATCACTATTTTGGCTGTCACGACGATGCCCGGAGACGATGTCACCCACCCGGTTCCCGATAATACCGGCTATATAACGGAGGGGCAATTCTACCTTCGCGGAGGGCGCATTGAGCCTTTCGGAAGCTTGAGCCGCTTGAAGCAAAAAGTCAATGACCTTACCCGCTCTGACCATCGGGCGATCATGGATAGGATGATACAATTTTATGCCGATTACCGCGAAACATTGGAAAAGCGCTCTTTAGGATTCAGGATGAGCGCCTGGGATAATAAGCTCTTGGATTTCGGAGAGAGGTTTGAGCGGCAATTGATGGATTTATCTGTCAATATCCCCCTTGAGGAAGCCTTGGATATTTGCTGGGGTATATTGTCGGATATTTTCGAGCCGAGCGCGGTAGGTATAAAAGAATCGCTTCTTAAAGAGTATTGGCCGAAGAAATAAAGAAATCATGGGAAAGATAAAATACACAAAAGGCGAATTAAAAAAGCAGCGCGATAACCTATCGCTTTTCAGCCATTATCTTCCTACTTTACAGCTCAAGAAACAGCAATTGCAGTTGAAAATATTGGAAGTCAGGAGGGCGATCAACGAGAAAAAAACTGCTTATGAAACAGCTTTAAAAGAAATCATGAAATGGGCGGGAATCTTGGCTGATCAAAGGTTTTCCGTAGCGCCTTGGCTGGCCCCGAAGAAAGTGTTTTATGCTATCGATAATATCGCCGGGGTGGATGTCTGGGTTTTTAAAGATGTTACTTTTGAAGAAAAAACTTATGATTATTACTCCTCGCCTTTTTGGGTTGATAAGGCCATTGATATCTTGCAAAAGCAGATGCGAATCTTGATCGAGATAGAAATTCTGGATAAACAGATCGCTGTTTTGGCGCAGGAATTACGCGTAACGACCCAGAGGGTGAATTTGTTCGAGAAAGTTAAAATACCGGAATGCGCCGAAAATATCCGCCGGATAAAGATCTACCTGGGCGATCAAATGTCGAATGCCGTCGGTATAAGCAAAGTGGCGAAAAGAAAAACGCTTCAGAGGGAAGAGGCCCAGATACTTGTATGATAGTTAAGATGAAAAAAGTATATCTTATCGTGCAAAATAAAGACGCGTTTTCTTCCTTGGAGGCGCTTCGCGAGCTGGGGGTTATCCATGTTGAGCACGAGAAAGAACCGATCAGCCTCGACACTCAAAAACTGGGCAAAGATATACAATTATTGACCGATAGCACCGCGATACTCGAGGAATACCAAAAAGAGGATTTTGTCCGTTACGACGGGGATTGGGAAAAGGCCGCAAAGGAAATAATTTCCTTGTCGCAACGCAAATCGCATTTAAACGAGCAAATCTCTAAAAGGTCGGTGAAAATTGATTTTTGGAAGGCCTGGGGAAATTTTCATCCCAAAGATATTATTAGCCTCCGGGAAAAAGGAGTTTATGTTTATCTTGCCGAGATTTCCAAGAAAGAAATAAAAAATATTCCGGCCGGGTCTAAAGTTGAAGTCCTAGGGCAAAAAGGGAATATGCTTAGAGTTTTGACGGTTGCGAATAAAGAAATAACATTGCCTTTTACTGCCTTGACACTTCCCGAGGTGGGATTAGAAGAATTGGCCGCAGAACAGGCAAGGGATAAGGAAGAAGTTTCGCGGGTAACAAATAAGCTTACGGGATTAATAGCGGCAAAAGATTTGCTGGAGAAAGAGCTCGCGCAAAAAAAGAGCCAATTAAAATTCCAGGAAGCCTTAGCTGGGATGGGAAACGAAACCGGGCTTTCTTATCTGAAGGGTTTTTGTCCTCTTCCTCTAATAGAGGGCCTTAAAAAACAGGCTAATACAAGCAAATGGGGCTTGCTCCTAGAGGATCCTTCCGCGGATGATTTTGTTCCGACTCTGCTGGAAAACCCCAAATGGATAAAACTGGTTAATCCTATTTTTGAATTCATGGGTATTGTTCCCGGGTACCGGGAGGCGGATGTAAGCTTATGTTTTCTTTTTTTCTTCTCGGCATTTTTTGGGATCCTTATAGGCGATGCCGGATACGGGCTGATATTCTTTTTTTCATTTTTCTTTTTGCATCAGAAGATGAAAGGGAAGGTTAAGGATTTTACCTGGATCTATCTTTTGTATGTTTTAAGCTCATCGGCAATCATTTGGGGGATATTTACGGGGACTTTTTTCGGCACGGTTTTATTCGGTAAATATGTGAAGCCGGTTATCCCTTGGCTTAGCGACGAAAGAAAGCTGCAGTTTTTATGTTTTCTTATCGGAGCTATACATTTAACGATCGCGCATGCCTGGAAGGCGATCAGAAAAGGGAAAACATGGCTTGTTTTATCCGACGCGGGATGGATAGTTATCGTCTGGTCGGCATTCTTTTACGCCCAGCAGTTTATTTTAAGCGTTCCTGTCCCATCATGGGTAAATCCTGCGGTCATAATTTCTTTCTTTGTGATCATTGCTTTCAGCCAAACCCTGGAGGATATTAAGAAAGACGCCGCAAGCTTAGTCGTGAACAGCCTCTTGACGGTGCTCTCGGTGATCAGCACGCTCATTGATGTTATTTCTTATATCCGTCTTTTTGCGGTGGGGATAGCCGGGGTTTCTTTGGCCGATTCTTTTAGCCAGATGGCATTGGGCATAGGTTTTAAGAGTTTCTTATTCGGGATTTTAGCTATTGTCATTTTGGCCGCGGGCCATATGTTAACTCTGGTTTTAGGGATTTTAGCTGTTATGGTGCATGGTTTGCGTTTGAATATTTTGGAATTCTCCGGGCACTTGGGCTTAGAATGGAGCGGCAGGCCGTATGAGCCGCTTCGTAAATCAATTTAGTCAAATAGTAATATTCTAAAAAGGAGCTGTGTATGGAACCTGTCAGTATTGTAAATCAATTTAAGGAATTCGGAGTTGCTTCCGTTTTAGTTTTCTCGGCGATAGGAAGCTGTCTGGGAGTTATGGCCGCCGGATTGTCCGCAGTCGGGGCGTGGAAGAAGGGATTTGTAAAGAATAAACCTACTCCATTTATACCGCTTTTAGCTTTTATCGGAGCGCCTTTATCTCAGACATTTTACGGCATGATCCTAATGAATAAAATTGCCGAGGTTGTGAGCAAAGGCGGCGGAGACTATCTTTGGCTTATCGGCGGGTTTGCGGGTGTGGTTATCGGTTTAAGCGCGGCGATACAGGGCAAGATAGGCGCGGCTGCGGCGGATGCTATGGGCGAATCTGATAAAGGTTTCACGAATTATATCGCCGCCATGGGTATTATCGAGTCGGTTGCGATTTTCGTAATGGTATTTTCTTTGCAGGTAATTAAGAAGCTGGTAGGAATTTAAGGGCAGTTGACGTTTTAATTATTTTGATGTAATATAGCGATTCAATCGATATACATATATTCTTTTGGTGTTGCTGTGGTTTGGGCGGTTAGCTCAGTTTGGTAGAGCACATGACTTACATTCATGTGGCCGTAGGTTCAAGTCCTGCACCGCCCATTGATTCTTTGAACAATTATGCTTTGTGCGTATTGAAGGCGGGAAGAATGGGCGATGTCAATATAAAAAGCAATGATCAAGACCGCGCCTATACGCAAAAACAAAAAGAATTTTATAGCCGCATCCGGATTTTAGGAGTCGCGATAACCATTCCTCTTATTTTGGGAATGGGCCCTCTCGTAGGTTATTTCGCAGGAGAATTTCTGATTGTTAAATTTTCATGGCCGAATGATTTTATTTATGTTTTTATTTATTTGGGGTTTGCAATGGCGGTTTATGAAATATTCAGGATAATAAAATTTATGCGTAAAGAAATTAAACAATGAGCGAAAGCGCCCACCATCAACCCGAGCTCCCAAATATAATTACTCTTTTAGCCGAGGCTTATAAGGATAATCATTTTTTTGCGGTTCTTTATGAGTGGCAAAATCTTATTTATTCTCTTTTGGTGGTCGCTATACTTACAGCCTTTGCCTATTTTGCGACACGCAGGCCAAAAAATTTGCCCGGAAAATTGCAGAATTTTGCCGAGCTCATTGTCGGTGGGTTGGATGAGTTTGTTTGCGGCATATTGGGACCGCACGGAAGGGAATATGTCCCTTTTATCGGCACTTTATTTTTATACATTATTTCCATAAACATCCTTGGCCTCATCCCTTTTTTGAAATCATCAACGGCTAGCTGGTCGACAACTTTGGGGCTGGCTTTATGCGTGTTTTTTTATGTTCAATTTAGCGCGATACGAAAGATGGGATTTTTTGGTTATATCGACCATTTGGCCGGCAAACCGCGCGGGGTTATGGCGTTCACTATCGTTCTTCCTTTGTTCACTTTTTGTTTACATTTGATTGCGGAATTCGTTAAGCCGGTCAGCCTGTCTTTGCGTTTAAGGAGCAATATTTGGGGTGACGAGCTTCTTCTGGCCGTTTTGACGACTTTTGGGATGAAAGGTTTGCCGCTTCTGATTTTAAATACTATGATGGCTCTTTTAGCGGCAATTGTTCAGGCGGTTGTTTTTAGCCTGCTGACAACAATTTATTTCGCTTTGGTATTATCCGAGGAACATTAAATTTATTAATTCCCGTCTTAACACGGGACTATTGAAGGAGGAGAAAGAATGACTTTGCAAACCGCTTTATCTTTAGGGTTGCCCATAGGCTTAGGGCTTGCCGCGTTAGGAACGGCGATCGGCTTAGGCAAGGCTGTAGCTGCCGCGATGGAGGCAACGGGCAGGCAGCCGGAAGCTTCGACGAAAATACTGATAAACTTGACCATCGGATGCGCTTTTATCGAAGCCATTACGATCTATGTCCTGGTCTTTGCTTTTGTTCTATCCGGGAAAATATAGAATAATTTCTAATGGAAATACTCAAACTACTAAATGCCAATGAGATTATCGCCCAGATCTTAAGCTTCTTTCTGGTTTTGTGGCTGTTGCGTTCTTTGATGTGGAAACGGCTTTTAGGGCTTTTGGACCAGAGAAAAGAAAAGATTGCCTCCGAATATAAGAAAATAGAGGAGGCAAAGGAAGCAGCGGCCCACAGCAAGGCAATTTACGATCATAAGATTGCCGATATCCATCTTGAGGCTCAGAAAAAGATACACGAGGCTATGGCCGAGGGCAGGAACATTACCGATAGCATGCGCAAAAAAGCGCAGCAGGATGCCCAGGAGATAATCAATAATGCTAAAGCCAACATGAGTTATGAGCTTTTGCAGGCAAAGGAAAAGCTCAAAGAGGAACTGATCGACATCACCCTTAAAGCGGCCGAGAAATTGATCGAAGAGAAATTTACCGAAGCCAATGACCGCAAAATGGTGGAAGATTTTATAATAGAACTGGAAAAGAAAAATGATTAAAGAAAGGGCTGTAATTTCGCGTTACGGCGAAGCGTTCGTCAAGTCTGCCCGGATGAAGATCGGGCTTGCGGATGCGCTTTATGAGATAAAAGCCGCGCGCAGCCTAATGGTCAAGAATAATAATTTTCGTGTTTTCTTGGAAAGGCCGGATATCGCCCTTGCCGATAAAAGCGAAGTGATTGAAACAGTATTGTCTTTCGAGTTCTCCGATATCATAAAGAACTTCCTTCGGCTTTTGATACATAATAGGCGAGTCAATTATTTTCTGGATATTGCCGATTATATCCGGCAAAAATATGCCCATGAGGGCAAAGAGGATGTTGTATTGAAGACAGCCTATCCTTTGGACCTGGAGGTAATAAAACGGATCGAAGACACCCTGGAGGAGAAGTTAAAAAAGAAATTTAAATTTTATATTCAGCTTGATAGTAGCCTCTTAGGTGGTTTACGCGCGGTCATCGGCAATACGATTTTAGACGGTTCGCTTAGAGGGCGGCTGGAGGACTTAAAGGAACAATTAACGAAAATAAAGGTAACCTAACATGACACTAAGGCCGGAAGAAATAACGGATATTATAAAGAAAGAACTTGATAAATACGGGACAAAATTCAAGGAAGAGTCGGTCGGGACTGTTACTCAAGTCGGGGATACTATCGCCCGGATATACGGGCTTGACGATGTGATGATGGGCGAAATAGTCCAGTTTTCCGAGGATGTTAAGGGCATGGTCCTTAACCTCGAGGAGGACAGCGTAGGGGTTGTCGTTTTCGGCACGGATAACCCCGATAGGAGTATCAAAGAAGGGGATATCGTAAAAAGGACCGGAAGGATAGTTGATGTGCCTGTCGGATTGGCCATGGTCGGGCGCGTCGTGAACGCATTGGGGAAGCCTATCGACGGAAAAGGGGAAGTTAACACTTCCAAGTTCAGGGCGATAGAATCAGCTGCCTTGAACGTTGTCGAGCGCCAGCCGGTCAAAGAGCCGTTGGAAACAGGGATTAAAGCGATTGATTCCATGATCCCTATCGGCCGCGGGCAAAGGGAGCTGATTATCGGAGACCGCCAGACCGGAAAGACAGCGATCGCTTTAGACATGATAATTAATCAAAAGGGCAAGGGAGTATATTGCATATATTGCGCTATCGGGCAGAAAATGGCGAGCGTAGTCGCGGTTGCCGATACATTGCAGAAATACGGCGCCATGGAATATACCACAATAGTGAGCGCGTCCAGCCGCGCCTCGGCCTCTTTGCAGTATTTGGCGCCTTTCTCGGCGACAGCGATAGGCGAGGATTTGATGTTTTCGGGAAAACATGTTTTGGTGATTTATGATGACCTCTCAAAGCATGCCCAGGCGTACCGTCAGCTGTCCTTGCTCTTAAGGCGCCCGCCGGGAAGAGAGGCATATCCGGGGGATGTCTTTTATCTGCATTCCCGCCTTCTGGAACGGGCGGCAAAAATGAATGACCAATTGGGGGGCGGTTCGATGACCGCGATTCCTATCGTTGAAACTCAGGCCGGTGACATAACCAGCTATATCCCGACAAATGTCATCTCTATTACCGACGGGCAGATATACCTTGAAAACGACCTTTTTAATTCGGGTGTGAGGCCGGCGGTGAATGTCGGGCTTTCGGTTTCCCGTGTCGGCGGAAAGGCCCAGATAAAAGCTATGCGTCAAGTGGCCTCTAAATTAAGGCTCGATCTCGCCCAGTATAGGGAGCTGGTCACCTTTACCCAATTCGGCACCGAACTTGATAAAACAACACAGGCACAGCTTACCCGGGGAGAGAGAATGGTCGAGGTTTTAAAACAGCCGCAATATATGCCGCTTTCAGTCGCAAAACAGTTGATAATAATTTATATGGGTACGACCGGGCACTTAGATGCCGTTAAAGCGTCTTCAGTGAGAAAATACGAGAGGGAAATATTCGCTTTTATCGAAGAGCACCATAAAGGCCTTATTGCCGAAATCGAAACGAAAAAAGAGCTGACCGACAAGATTAAAGAAACCCTGGAGAATGTCGCCGTTGAGTTCTTAAAGCAGTTTAAAGAGCAATAAAAAATATGCCGCAACCGTTGAAAATAATAAAAAACCGGATCCGCTCCACGGAGAATACCAGAAAAGTAACGAATGCCATGGAAATGATCTCGGTTGCCAAACTTAATCAGATCGATAAAAAACTTTATGCCATCAGGCCGTATTATTCCGGGTTTGAGAAGATGTTTATAAACCTGGCCAGCTCTTTCCACAGCGCCGATAATCCTCTTTTTGAGAAGCGCAAAGAAATTAGAAATATTGTTCTTTGCGTGGTGGCCTCTGATAACGGCCTTTGCGGATTATACAATAATAACCTCTTTCGGAGGGTTGAAGCTTTTATCCGGGAAAAGGGCAGGGAGAAAATAAGCCTTATTCTGGTAGGGAAGAAAGGGTTGAATTATTTCGCCAAGAAAAACATGCCTATCCTTCACAAATACCTTTTAATGCACGGGAAGTACGATCCTTTTATCAGCGATCAAATAACGGGTATTCTTAAGCATTTATTCCTCGCCGGTAAAGCCGACGAGGTTTATGTCGGTTACACCAATTTTAAATCCGCTTTGATTCAGGAGCCGGTTGTAGAAAAATTTCTGAATATTGATTTTATCCCGGGAAAAGAATCGCAGTATCTTGTAGAGCCGAAACCGGAAAATCTTTTGGAGGGGTTGGTCAGCACATATATAGTGGTTAATATGCGCCTGATATTCCTTCAGGCTTTCACCTCCGAACATGCGGCAAGAAGCTTAGCGATGCGCCTCGCAACCGACAATGCGGAGGAATTGATAAGAAAGCTTACGATAATTCGCAACAAAGTGCGCCAAGCTAATATAACTCAGGAAATCATGGAAGTCATCTCCTCGGGAGAGGCTTTGAAAGGGTAAGAAAATGTCAGTAGGTAAAATTATACAGGTGATCGGGCCGAGCGTGGATGTAAGGTTTCAAGAAGGGGAGGTCCCAAAGCTGCTAAACGCCCTTAAAGTTGAAGACAAAAACAGGACGATCGAACTTATTATTGAGGTGGCTCAAGATATTGGCAACAACACAGTGCGTTGTATTTCTTTGGGGCCAACCGACGGGCTGGTGCGAGGCATGGATGTTTTAGACACAGGCTCTCCTATAACCGTGCCTATCGGGCCGCAGACATTAGGCCGAATATTTAATCTGCTGGGAAACCCTATCGACGGTAAAGGGCCGGTTACGAACCCGGAAATGAGGAGCATTATTCATAAAGGCTCCCCCAATTTTGAGCAGCAGCTTCCAATATCGACTTTGCTGGAAACAGGATTGAAAGTTATTGATTTGTTGGCGCCTATACCTAAAGGAGGCAAGGTCGGCCTTTTCGGAGGGGCGGGAGTGGGAAAGACGGTTATTGTTATGGAGCTTATTCGCTCTATTGCTACCGAGCACGGAGGGGTCTCTGTTTTCGCGGGGGTCGGCGAACGTACTCGAGAAGGAAACGAATTATGGCTGGAGCTCAATGAATCGAAGGTAATTAATAACAGTGCCCTTGTTTTCGGACAGATGAACGAGCCTCCGGGGGCGAGGTTGCGGGTCGGTTTATCCGCGCTCACCATGGCCGAATATTTCCGCGATGAGGAAAGAAAAGATGTTCTATTATTTATCGACAATGTTTTTAGGTATATCCAGGCCGGATCTGAAGTCTCGACCTTGCTCGGGCGCATGCCCTCGGCTGTCGGCTACCAGCCGAATTTGGCGACGGAGATCGCCCAGCTGGAGGAGAGGATCGCCTCAACCCGTAACGGCTCGATAACCTCCATTCAGGCGGTTTATGTCCCGGCGGATGATTTGACCGACCCTGCCCCGGCGGCGATATTCGCCCATTTGGATGCGAAGATAGTCTTATCCCGGCAGATTGCGGAGCTTGGTATTTACCCGGCGGTGGACCCGCTTGATTCCACTTCACGCATTATGGATCCCCGCTTATTGGGGGAAGAGCATTATAACGTGGCTTTAAGCGTGCAGAAAATATTGCAGCGCTATAAGGATTTAAGGGATATTATTTCCATTTTGGGGATCGACGAGCTCTCCGACGAGGACCGCCTGATCGTCGCCCGGGCCAGAAAAGCCCAGAGGTTCTTCTCCCAGCCGTTTTTCGTTGCGGAGAATTTTACCGGAATGAAAGGCAAATACGTAAAACTCGAAGATACTATAAGCGCCGTCAAAATGATTGTTAACGGCGAGTTGGATCATCTGCATGAGCAAGCCTTTTATATGGTGGGGACAATAGAAGAGGCTATCGAGAAGCACGAGCAAATAAATAAAGGATAAAGGCTGTTTTTTATGAAGAGCTTTAAGATCAGCGTTAGCACTCCCGAAGGTTCAGTTTATAACGAGGAAGGGCGTTATTTATCGGCTCCGGGAATAGAGGGTTTTTTCGGAATAATGGCCGACCATGCCCCTTTTATATCCGAGCTTCTTCCGGGGAAAATAACGATTACCGATAAGTCGGAAGAAAAAACAGTTATTGTTTCGAAAGGAAAAGGGTTTTTAGAGGTGTCCAAGAATAAAGTCACGGTTCTTTTGGATTCAGTGCAATAATCAGGATTTTACTATCGTCCTTTCGACCCAACAATTTTCCTTTACAAAACAAGTTTTTCAGCAATAATATATTACGAATTTGAAAGTTTTTGGGCCCGTAGTGTAGCTTGGTTAACATGTCAGCTTGTCACGCTGAAGATCGCGAGTTCGAATCTCGTCGGGCCCGCCAAATAAAAAAGCCCCATTTTTGGGGCTTTTTTGTTTTACGCGAGTCCGCGGATCTCTCGCCGGCTGTACAAAGGGCCGCAAAGTTATCCCAAGAAGACGATTCATCCCGCAATCAATAACCGCTATTTTCTCTTTAATATTTTTACTGCGTGACCGGTGATCCATCCCGGATCTTTCTCCCAGGGGCCGTAAGTGGCGACAGTTTCAAAGTTGTCTTTGATATATCTGTAAAGCAAAATTTGATGGGTAATTCCCAAATGCCCGATGGCAGGATCGGTAGAATGCGCGCGGTTAGAAATAAGGACCCAATTGACATTATTATTTTCAATATCGTCAATAACGCGCCTTTCCTGCTCTTCCGGAATGCGCATTGTAAGCAAGAAGGCGAGTTGACGGGTTGGCTGGTCTCTTTGGGTGAGGAAATTATATAAAGTATCCATTGGTAAAGTAAAAAGCTTATCGTTTTTAGGCACATTCTTATTAATATAATCAACTGCTTTGTTTGCTGTCTCTATCCAATCCTTATCATTGGTAATGTATATTTTACCGGCTTGCAGAAAGTGATGCGGGGTTTTATAGGACTTTGCTATCCTTAAATAAATGCCCCATTGTAATATCCCGATCGAGACAAGCAAGATAACCAAGGACGCTTTTATTGTTGGGGTAAATATTGTTTTTGGACCCCTTTTTTCGGCGAAGTGATATAGAAAAAGTATCGTGATTATGACCAGTGGCCTTAACCATATATGGCGGGAAGGCGTGGCGCTGCCTAAGTATTCGTGAAGTGTAAAAATGATAAAGATAAAAAATGTGGAAAGAAGGATAAAAAGGGTATCTCGGCCTCTTTTTTCCTCTTCATAATCGATCATGTAGAAGAGGCACCTTATCAAAGAAACGAGGATAGATATGGTGAGAAGGGCGGTATTCCAGTTTATAAGGAAATAATTCTGCAGCAAATCTCCGAAATGCTTTAATATCTGAAAGAAATCGTTTGTTGTGTCCGCGCGCATCTCTTTTGCGTAAGGCAGGCATTGGCTAATTACGTAGGAAGGGAGACCCTGGAGCAGATAATAATAGATAAAAAAACAACCGGCAGACACAGCGCAAGATAACAAGAGGTAGCATAGAGCTTTTTTCCCTCGGGAGGGATGCTGCCTGATGAAGTCAGCAATAATTATGCTTAAGAAAAATGCGAGCAAAGTCGAGGCCCCTATGTTTAGCCGTATAAGCATCGCAGCAAAAGAAAAACCGCACGCGATAAAGATATATTTGTTTTTTTGTTTCTTGATGTATTTAACGGCGCATAACAAACATATTAATATGGCCAATAAAGCCCCGTTATGGTTATAGGTATGAAAGAATTCGGTATCCCTAAAGGCCCAATACCATAAAGGGGCGATGAAAGAAAGAGGTAAAGAAATGAATTCCGCGCAGATAAAAAAAACAACCACTCCCGTTAAGAATACAAGCAGGTGAACTCCCAAATTAGCGCTTAAAACACTGACCCCGAAAATCTTAAAGAACAGCGAATAGTAATAAGGCATAAGAGGGCCGTAAAGCCAGGAATAATCGCGAAAAGGCAACTTTCCCTCGAGGGTTTTTTGCGCGCAATATAAGTCGCGGCCATGGTCTCCCGTTGATAAGTAATATTGAAAATCGCGGAAAGTGAAAATATAGCAAAGGCCGACTAATATCGTCAAAAGGAAGAAGAATCTCCTACTTCTGTTCATTCAAAGTGTCCGATCGTTTTAGGGCTATCGTCGAGTGGTCCCATCCCCACCCGCCGTTGGCTATCCAATCCCCGAAACTCGCTACTTGACCGAAGTTATCCTCAATATATTTCCCCAAAACAACGCTATTTGTTTTTCCGAATACGCCCATTCCCGGCTCATAACTGACTATCCTGTTTGATAGGATGACCCATTTAATATTATTTTGTTTTAGGGCGCCTATGATTTTTTCTTCTTGTTCTTTCCTTATGTTGATATGGTCAAAAAATATAAGCTGGCGGTCCGGAGCTTTTTTACCGCTGAGGAAATAATAAAGAGGGTCATAGGGCGCGGTAAAGAATTGTTCCTTGTCTTTTATATTGTAATTTATGAAAAGCGCTGTTTGGCTGACAGCTTTTACCCAATCGGGAGAGTTCTTAATGAAAACTTTAGCCCTATCAACCGGCAAATAATGCTCGGGAGTTTTGATCAGGGAGATTTCCTTAAAACGGAAGAAAGTGCTTAATGCCAGAAAACAAACCAGGTAAAAATAAATAGCCAGCTTAAATATTTTGGGTAGTTTGGCGGAACCAAAGTAAATAAAAAGGAACATAAGAAGCAAGCAAAAAGGTTTTGACCAGTATGTGCGGTAATAAACGCCGCTTTTTAAGAATTCATGAAGATTGATCAACGCGAAAAAAGCCATGGATAAAATAAAAAGAAACTTTTTATTCTGTAGCAACTTTCCGCCGGATTCTTTTTTCATGTTTAAAAAAGCTCTGGCGGCAAGCAGTAAAAGGCCGCAAGAGATTATAATATTAACTATTTTGGAAAAAACATCAGCGAAGAGAGGCTTTATCAGGATACTAAGCGCCTTAAGCGGTGAAACATGGTAAGGTGAATCCGCCTTCAAATAAGGCAAGCATTGTCTTATTTCATGCATCGTAAGGTTTTGCAATAGCAGGAAATACGCGAACCCGGCCAAGGTAATAATTATCCCGCCGGAAATAAGATAAAATATCAGATTCTTCTTAAAATCTTCTTTTCGGAAGAGATAATCAGATAGTCCGCAGGATACAGTCCAGGTGATTAGGGATGTAAACCCGAAATTCAACTTTATTAAAAAAAGCAGAAATATCGCAGCTATTGCGCTAATGTGATATTTCCTTTCACCTCTGGTAAAATATAAGGCAATACAAAGTGCGGTTACTAAAAGGCCGAATATCCCGCCGATGTGGTTGAAGGTGAAGAAAAAATCTCCTCCGAATAGGTAAAACCAAATTGCTCCTAAAATAGCGTAAGAAGCAGGGATAATTTCCGCTAAAATAAGATAAAAAACTATCCCGCAGGCAAGAAGCAATAAGGTTTTCCCCAAAAGCGCGCTTATTATATTTACGCCAAATAGTTTGAAGAAAGCGGCATAGTAAAAAGGCATAGCGGGCCCATAAACCCACCAATAATCCTTATACGGAAGCTCTCCGTGTAGAGTCCTTTCAAAGGCGTAGAAATCCCTCCCCAGGTCGCCGGTAGCGAGAAGTCCGTCGAACCCGTTGGTGGAAAGAAGCCCGAGGTAATCAATATTGGGAATGAAAAGAAAAAGGCTGATTATAATAAGAAGTATTAAGGAAAATGTTTTTTGTTTATTCATAATTATTCTTATTTTAGTCTAGGGGTGATATTTTGTAACTAACTTTGTATTTATTCTTGATTGAAAGGGAATCAGCCATATTTAAGGCTGGAATTATTGCTTGAATTTTTATCGCCAGGGTGGATACCATGTTCCCAAAAATCGGCCCTCCCATTGAACTAGGCACATCATTGCCCTTTTTCCGGAGGTTAGAATACGGGAGCGGTTGGCCGACCTTAAAGGCCGGATTCGATTTGGCTTGATGGGACTGTTGCGGAATGGAGTTTTCCCGTCATTCTGAGCGAAGCGAAGAATCTCTTATTGTTGAGATCCTTCGTCGCTTTGTGCCTCAGGATGACGAAATTCTTCATTTTGCAAAATTCCCTTGATAAAGGGCCGGAATCTGTTGCCAGAAGAGTCCGGCTATGGCTCAAAAGGTTTGGCGTGGAAACAATGTTTATCGAGCCGGGGAGCCCGTGGGAAAACGGATATATCGAATCGTTTAACGGAAAACTCCGGGATGAATTGCTGGATAGGTAAATCCTTGATACTTTATATGAGGCAAAAAAGCCGGCAGAACGCTGGCGATGGGAAGATAATACTTTTCGCCCGCAGAGCCCTTTAGGCTATAAACCGCCGGCACCGGAAGCAAATAAGACGAGATGGATTGAAAAATGCCTTTTATCTCTCACAACTGTTGGTACAACTAAGGGGGGGAAGGTCAATAAGGCTTCCTGTTTTTTGTTTTTTTGCATTAAATAATAGTATTTTGATTTATTTTGGAGCTTTCTTTTTCAACTCTTTTTGTTGCACTTGAAGTTACAATCTTCAAGAAATAAGAATGGGGGGGGGGGGGGTTGAACGGGATAAAATAGGGGTAAAAATAATATTTTTTTAAAGAATTTTTTAACCCCCAAGAAAACACCC
>JADFZM010000032.1 GCA_015232535.1 Candidatus Omnitrophota bacterium | reverse complement strand
TATTTAATATTGTTCATACTCAAAAATAATTGGGTGCCTCATTGCGGAAGTCAGGTAAACAGTCCGCGAATCATCACGGTTCAAAGATAAATATTACGCGCTTTCGATATCGAAAACGCCTGCCTCAACTAGCTTAAAAAAGATTTTTATGCACGGGGAAAAAAGCGAGGTTGCGAAAATTCTTGTTCTGCGGGCAAAAGATTTATTTATTGACGAATATCCTGATGTGTTGCTTCCCTTAACTTATCCAGAAACTGTTTCATCGACAAAACTTTATTTAATACCTTTTTTGCCGAATCAACCGGCACCGGCTCGTCCACATCCGGGCCCAGATATGATCCGACTATCATAGTGATGCCGTAAAGGTCATTTCCCACATAATGAAAAAATAACTCGTTGATAACCGGGTGCAGTTTAGAATTTATTTTCTTCAATTCTTGAAGATCGGAAGTATCGTCTTTGATATTTTCCGGAATGAGTATTTGGCGGACCATTATATTGATATTCTTCGCGTGCTCGATGATCTTTTTCGCGTCCTCAACAGCTATCGGCTCGTTGGCGATGCAGTAAGAAAGCGTGATCTGCGAGATAGCGGTCAACTCGTCGCCTAAATAGCGGTATACAATGTCCCAGACCAGAGGCGGCACTGTAATACGCTCCTTATCTATCCGAGAGTATATTTCCTGCTCGTTATTAAGAGGGTTTGCCATAAATTATTTAAAGCAATTTGTCTGTGACATCATGCAATTTATTAAGCCAATCTTCCATAGCTAATGGCTTTAAAAGGTAATGTTTGACGCCGAGCTTCTTGACCTTGTCGAAAGTTTCCGGGTCCGTTATCCGAGTTATGACCATAACCTCCACCTTTTCATCTGATTTTTTTATGCTCTCCAGAACCTCCATGCCCTTGATTTTTGAACAGCCTAAGTGCATGTCCAAGAGGCATACCTGCGGGTGCTCTTTCTCGAAAAGATCCAAGGCCTGCGCCCCGTCGGTGGCCTCAAGCGCCGCGTATCCGTCATATCTCAATATTTTCGCGGTGAATTTAGTTATATCGGGCTCATCATCGACCACCAAGACTTTAATGCTTGATTTATCCATTTGTATCTCCATTTTTTCCGGCCTTCGTTATACGGGATCAAGGCCTAACAGGTTTTAAACTAGCATCATGAGCTTTTAATATAATTTCCGGGCCTTGAAATCTTCAAGGGATAAAAGCAGCCAGTATACTTTTGCGCTCCTACCACCGCGAAAGATCGGTTGGGGATTGCCCCTCTGCTCCCGCTGTCGATCGTCTTCGTTGGCCGACCATCCCCGCTCTTGCGGGGAAAGGTAATAGCAGCATCTACCCGCCAAAATTTCCAAAGAGGCTAATTCTTTTTGTCCATTTGGGCTATCTTGTCGCCGTCATAAACCGGAAACTCGACGATAAGACGGGCCCCCTTGTCTTTTCCTTCGGACTCGCCCCAAACTTTGCCGTTAAACTTATCGACTATCTTCCTAACGCGGTATAAACCTAAGCCCGTTCCTTCGCTTGAGCCCTTTGTTGTCGTCGACGATAAGAACATTGAGTCCAAGAAACTCTTGTCTATGCCATAGCCGTTGTCACTACATTCTATCCGTACCGTCGAGTAACCTTTCCTGAACATCTTTAAAGATATCGATTTTTTTTCCTTCAATTTTACCGCGTGCATTGAATTTCGCACAAAGTTCATGAATATCTCTTCAAATTGTATCCTATCTCCTAAGACCATAGGAAGATTTTCTTCCACCTCAATTGTTAAATCAATCCCTTCCTCTTTTATCTGCGGGCTTATCAATTGCAAAAAGCCATCAAGGGCCTCTTTTATGACCACCGGCTTTAACTGCCCCGTCCCCATTTTAGCGTAATCTAAAATAGCCTTGACCATAGCCGAAACTCTTTCTCCGGCATTAATGCTTCGCGACAAAGACTCGGTAATATCCGCCTTTATCTCCGGAGCCAGATTAACGCGGGTGTCGTTTGCAATCATAAATTGGGTAAAGGTCAATGATTGTCTGATTATGTGCATAGGATTATCTATTTCATGCGCCATCGATGCCGCCATATGGTCCAGTGAGGACATCCTTTCCTTTAACCCTTCCGCCTCTAGGCGCTTTGCTTCGCTAAAGATGTAGTTGCAGTTTTCTATAGCTAACCCCGCCTGATTGCCTAAAGCCGCCAGCACATTAACCAATTCGAGCGAATAGGTTCGCTTTTCTTTTCTTGCCCCCAGAACAATAAAGCCTTGAAGGTAGTCCTCGATGAAGATCGGAACCACCGCGGAAGCTTTCAAATCGGTCATCTTACGAATAGTTTCGAGAAGCCTTTTATCCCCTTTATTAGTATCCTGTGCGAGTTTAACCTCTTCAAGTAAGACAGGATGCTGCTTTTCGTGCAAAAAACGGACTAAAGGGTCCGCCTTTTCAATGCGTGCACCTATTTTATAAGCCGAAACGTTAACAGAGGCAGGGCTTTTATCGCCCTTATGCCCCTCATGAATCGCAATTGAATTATCCTTGCTCGGCCAAAAAGACCTTATGGAATAAGTAACATTGTCAGGCTCAACTAAAAATATAGCAGCGTTTTCTAAACCCAGATTCTTGGCTAAAATATCAATAGTCAAATCAAGCAGTTTTGACAAATTACGCAAAGTCCTCATTCCATAGGAAGCCTTAGTAAGAAGGCCCTGTATGCGCTTCTCCTCCTGCAATATAACGTTCTCAGCCCGTCTCTGCAGGTACATAAAAAGAAAGGGGCCTCCGGATGCTAACAATAGCATAGTCCATAGAGAAGTTTTCCAGTGGCCGTATTTGTAACCCAACTCGAAAGGAATACCCAAAACCAGAGCATAAACAAAAATAAAAATGCTGATATTGGCGATAACAACCTTAACATTCATGAAGCGGTACTTTATTATCGCATAAGCTATCAAAGAGATAAAAATCAGCGCTGATATATAACCGAACGGGTATATTGCCACCTCATATTTTACTACATAGTCAACTATGCCGGTTGTCCCGAATAAAAAAGCAACAAAGACGCATTTTAATTGCTGGGTAAGTAAAATATTATTTGCCCGGTAAGACCTTCTCAATCCTAAATATAACAACACAAGCCCGTAAGAAAAAAGAACGGAAAAAGAAAGCAGAAAAAGGAAATATAGCTTTCCGGCAATCGGATAATAGCCCCAAAAATAATCCCCAATCTCCTTATATATGTATTTAGTCCATCCAAGCAAAACAGCCGGCCCGGATAAAGAATACAGTAGTGTTAAAAGCTCTTTATTGCTCCTGTTAAGCAGGCGGGAAATAAAGTGATAAGCGAAAATCGGGATAAATACAATGAAAGAAAAACCAACCCTCGCCCAAAACATGGCCTGTGTTTTATCCGGGGATAAGTACATCAAAGAATAACCAAATAACCATCCAGATAAGCTGAAACAAAAAAGCGTAAAAACCCTGTTAACTACGGAATACCGGTTATTGCGAAGGACAACAATTCCGATTATGAATAAAAGAATACAGGTGATTATTGGAGGAAAAGCGTATATGGTCATGGTAGGGAAACTTTATCAGCCAGGCCGTATTCGCGTTCATGGGCATAATCAAGAAGAAGATTGAAATTATCTTTGTTAACAGGAGGAGGGTAGAAACCGCATAATTTCTCTATTGTTTCGATATTGCTGACATCAAATAACATCGGCTTTTCAGTTATATAGGGCGTAAAAATCCAGCCTGCTGTTTTATAGTAAAACTTCTCCAGCCTGCTCTGGACCTCGGGGATCTCATCAACCTGCCGGCAGCCCGTAATCTGCAATTTATTCAACATTAGCGGAATATACAAGATATGTTTTGTTTCTTCTCGGCTAACCACATGAAAACTTTTTCCCGGCTCCTGCCGCAAGCTTACATTATATATGACTTTCGCCCCGTAATCTGCCGGAACAATATTCAGCCCGCTTTCCTTGCTGAAACAAATCCTGACGCCTAAATTCACTGCTCGCGAACCATCCTCTCCTCTTTCTTCCATTGCCTTCTTTTTCATGCGCAGAAACCAAGCAGCCCAGGAATAGAAAACATCAAATTTGTTTATAGCCCCCACAGGCTTTTCGATAAGCCGCCCGCAGATAGTGGAAGGGCGGAAATAACGGCAGTTCCTTCCCGTTTTTTTCTCATATTCTCTAACAAGCTGTTCAGCCTCTACTTTGGTTTTTTCGTAAGGATTACGAAAATGCTGGATTGGATTAAAGTAATCCGGCTGAATGACCCCGTATGTTTTACCGCAGGAATAGGCGCTTCCGACATAACAGAACTCCTTTACATCCAAAGAGCATACCAAATGCAATATCTGAGACGTTCCGTATACATTAGTATAGTATAAAGATTTAATTACATTCGGTGTAGAGCGAAAATCGGTAAGGGCCGCCACATGGAAGAAGAAATCTATTTTTCCGGCCTTAAGCTCTTTGTAATCTTCTTGGCTTAGCCTTAACTTCTCCTCGACTAAATCCATCTCCATCGTACGTATAGAGCCAAGCACACTCCTGGTATCATGACAGCCGTAATAAAAAGACCCGTCTTCGGACAAAATTTCTTCTATTCTTTCTTGAAGGCTTTTGTCTCCTGTCCTTCTTCCTAACAAGAATATTTTTACCGAATCGATACTTTTTAGATTTTGCTTGATTATCTCAAAAAGTAGATTGCGGCCGAGTAGCCCTGTAGCTCCAGTTATAGCTATTCTCATGTTATATCGCCCCTAGGTTTTTATTATCCCAACCGAGAGTAGAGATGTCAAACATGTCTATTTTTTTTTAAGCAAGGGCTCAAAAAACGGGGTTTTTGGGTTTAGGGCTTTTTGGAGGAAAAACAGCCATTTTTGCGATTTCTTATTGATATAAAGGAACAAATCAAAAAGGCCTATTTCCCAATACAAAAGCGGGAAAAGATCTGATCAAGAAGATCATTGTCTATGTTACGGCCGGTTATGTTATCCAAGAAATTAACCGCGGACTTTATTTCCTCTGATACAAATTCAAAAGATACTTCATTTTGCAAAGCCTCCAAAGCCCTTTTTAAGCAATCGCGGCATTTGCCCAGGGCCTCAATATGGCGCATATTGCTGATCAACATCTTATGCGGCTCGATCTTTTTTGAGTTAAGCGCCAAATATATTATTTTCTCCTCCATTTTACTTATATTAAGCCGTTTCAAGGCAGAAACACTGATAATTCTTCTTTTTTCCAAGAATTTCTGAAGGGTAACGGCTCCCGTTTTACTTTTCAAATCCGATTTGTTGAGCACCGCGAGATAATTCTTCGATTTAACCTTGCTGATTATACCTTTGTCTTCTTTAGACAAAGCTGCGGAGCCATCGAAAACAGCTATTAACAGATCGGCTGAATCAATATTCATCCGGCTTCGCTTGAGAGCTTCTTCTTCTATCCGGTCCCGCGGCCTGACTATTCCGGCAGTGTCGATGATATGAAAAGGAAGGCCTTTTATCGTTATATTTTCTTCTATCGTGTCGCGGGTCGTACCGGGAATATCGGAAACAATCGCCCTCGGATGCCTGAGTAAAGCATTCAGCAGGGAAGATTTCCCGACATTAGGCCGCCCGCAAATAACGATTTTTATGCCGTCTTTTAAAAGCTTTCCCTGCTCGCTGCCTTCCAATAGTTTTTCGGCCTCTTTTTTTGCCGAAGAGATATGAGAAAAAATATCTTTTTTCCCCTTTTCTTCTATCCCGTCCTCGGGAAAATTTACAAGGCCTTCCAGATCAGTATAAACCTCGAGCAAAGACCCCCGGATAGCCTCTAATTGAAGAGCTAAATCTCCTTTAAGTTGGTTCACGCTGAATTGAAGAAAAACATCCGTGTTTGAATTTATCATATCCAAAACCGCTTCGGCCTGGGTCAAATCTATGCGGCCGTTCAAAAAAGCGCGCTTGGTGAATTCCCCCGGTTCTGACAGCCTTGCGCCGAGTTTTATGGCCAAAGCTAAAATCGAGCGCATGGCAACTTGTCCGCCGTGGCAACTTATCTCAACAACGTCTTCTTTTGTATAGCTTTTTGGCCCGCGCATGACTGTGAGCATAACCTCATCGATCAGATCCGATCTTTTTCCCCTTTTTTGCACAATATTTCCAAGATGCACAGTATGCGAAACAAACAAAGAGGGTTTCCCTTTTTTCGAAGAAAACATATTATCGGCGATGGAAATAGCCTCGCTTCCGCTTAAACGGATCAGCCCTATACCGCCAATCCCAAAAGGTGTAGCGATTGCCGCTATCGTATCGAATATCCCCTTATTTTTATACATGGTATTCTCTTCTGATTATGTTCCGCGCTTCCGCAGCCAGGAATATTGACCCGGCAACGAGTATTATTTCATTATCTGCCGATGAATTCAAAGATAAATTTAGAGCAATTTTGAGCGTTCTTGGCTTACAGACCTCTTTGCCTTTAAATAATTTCTTAGCGGCATTTAAATTTATATCGAGCGCTCTGGACGATTTCGCTTTAGCTATAAACACTTTTTCAACATGACAAACAACTTCTTCCGCAATTGCCTTTAAGTTTTTATCAGCGGATATTCCTAGAATTAAAATTATTTTTTCTCGAGGGAATAGCTCCCTTACGCTTTTTAATAACGCTTTAAAAGCTTGCGGAGTATGTGCCGAATCGAATATAATCTTCTTTCTCGCCTCAACTACCTCAAACCTTAACGGCCACCTTGCTTCTTTCAACCCCTGATATATATCCTTTCGCGATACACAAACCTTTTGCTTCTTTAATCCCAAGACACAACCTATCGCGAGGGCGGCATTATCCGCCTGATGCAAACCGGGTAATTTTATTTCTACGTTATTAAAGATTTCTTTTCCGCGAAAATCAAATCGGACGCTTTTAAAATCCTGAGACTTAATCAGTCCATCAAAATGTTTTCCCAAAAGCACCGGCTCCACCTTTTTAACCCGGCACTCGTTTAAAATGACATCCAACGCTTCTTTCTCCTGCCTCCCGACGATAACTGCCTTGTTCGAACCCTTTATTATCGCCGATTTTTCTTTCGCTATTTTCCTTAAAGTATTTCCCAGTATTTTAGCATGCTCCAGCTCGATCGGCGTAATCACGCTTATCATGCTTTCAACCACATTCGTCGCATCAAGCCTTCCGCCCAAGCCGGTTTCCAGGACAGCTACATCAATCCGCTTTGAGGCAAAATAAAAAAACGCCGCCGCGGTTAAAATCTCAAAATAAGTCAACTTTCTTAAAGTAGTTTTCTTTTGTAAGGCATCAATATGCGGCCTTATCGCCGTTAATACTTTAGCGAATTCTTTCTCGGATATCTTACCGGCAAAATCAGGGCTCTCTTTAAAAGAAGCCTTGCCCGAAGATAAGACCCTGATCCTTTCCCTTAAATCATATAAATGCGGCGAGGTATAAAGCCCGGTTTTAAGGCCTGCTTTGTTTAGGATAGAAGCGATAAAAACCGCGGTTGACCCTTTTCCCTTCGAGCCGGCGATATGAACAGATATGAACCTCTCCTGCGGATCGCCCAAACAATTTAACAAGGCCTTTATAGGCCCGAGGGTAAAATCCGCCTTTTCCACATGGCTTAATCGATTTTCGTAATTAATAAAAGTGGTGAGATATTTGTAGGCTTGCCGGTAATTCATTTATGGGATTAATGCTTGAAATGCCTTACGCCGGTAAAGACCATGCATATTTTAGCCTTATCGGCGGCTTTTATCACCTCGCCATCCGCGATGGAACCGCCGGATTGCATGATCGCCTTTATCCCCGCCTTAGCGGCGGATTGAATATTGTCGGTCTTCGGGATAAAAGCCTCCGAAACAAGTATCGCCCCTTTAGCGTTCTCCCCGGCTTTAAGGATCGCTGATTTAACGCTATCAACACGCGAAGTCTGCCCGCAGCCTATCCCGACGGCTTTTGTCCCCTTTATCATAACAACGGCGTTTGATTTGACATTCTTTACTACCTTCCAGCCGAACATCATACTCGCCAGCTGTTGCTTGGTAGGCTTCTTTTTAGAAACAACTTTTAGGTCTTTCTCGGCTAAGATCAGATCATCCCTATCTTGGAAAAGTATCCCGCCGTTAATCCTCTTTAGGTCATAATCAGTTTCCGGCAAAACCGATAAATCCAGCTCTATCAGGCGCAGATTTTTTTTCTCGGACAGTAAAGACAAAGCCTCGCCATCGAAAGAAGGAGCGATCACGCATTCCATAAAACCGCTTTTTGATATGGCCTGGGCTGTCTTAAGGTCAACTTTCCTATTGAACCCGATTATCCCTCCGAAAGCCGATAATGGATCGCAGGCAAAAGCGCTTTTGTATGCCTTTTCCAATGACGCATCCTGCGATATGCCGGTCGGGTTATTGTGCTTTATTATTAACGCGAGCGGCTCGGCGAAACATTTAAGAAAATCAACTGCCGCGTTTAAATCAAGGATATTATTGAAAGAGAGCTCTTTCCCTCCGAGCTGTTTTAAATTCGCTAACCCTTTTTGCCCGGGATCATCGCGGTAAAAAGCCCCCTTCTGGTGGGGATTCTCGCCGTAGCGCAGGTCCTGAACTTTTACAAATTTCAACTGTATTTCTTTTGGCAGTTGCGAAAACTCATCCGCACCGGTCCTTTTGCTTAAGAATCCGGAAATGATTCCGTCGTAGCGAGCGGTATGCGAGAAAGCCTCCAGAGCTAAATTGTAAAGAACCGAATCCGAGAGAAGGCCGTTATTATTATTCAGCTCATCCAGGATATTCTGGTATTTCGCCGGATTGCAGATAACTGCGACATTCTTAAAATTCTTGGCCGCCGAACGAAGCATCGCCGGGCCGCCGATATCGATATTCTCGATAGCCTCTTCCAGAGAAACCTTCTTTTTCTGGATTACGTTCTCGAAAGGATAAAGGTTCACAACCGCCATGTCGATAAGTCCGATACCGTGCTCTTTGAGCTTTTGTATATGCTCGGGCTTTTCTCTTAAGGCGAGCAATCCGCCGTGTATCTTAGGATGAAGGGTCTTGACGCGCCCGTCAAGCATCTCGGGGAAACCGGTATAGTCGGAAACCTCGATAACATTTATTCCGGATTCTTTAAGCTTGCTTGCCGTTCCTCCTGTCGATAAAATCTCAACGCCCAAAGCAGAAAGCCCCTGAGCGAATTTAACAATGCCAGACTTATCGGAAACACTGATCAGTGCTCTTTTTACTTTTAGCATAATTGCATTCCTGGATTATTTGCCTAAGATTGTTATTTTATTAGCGTAGGATTCGAATGGGATAAAAAAAATAGAGAGGCCTTTTAAGGCCTCACTATCGATTATCTCGGGCCCTTTTTCTTCATCTTATGGCGCTTCTTCTCCGACGGCTTGCTGTAATAGCGCCGGTCTTTGAGCTCCATCATAAAGCCGTCCTTTTGACAGGCCTTCTTGAATATGCGCATGGCCTTCTCAAAATTCATGCTGTCATTAACTTTAACTTCAATCATTTAAATTTTCACCGCCTTTTCCGCTTTTAATTGATTTTAATATTCTTTTATAATCTACAGAGGGGATATAATAGCACAGCTATGTGAATGCGTCAACGTTTTGATGAAAGGGGGTTGTATATTAGATTGTGTGTAAATTGATTTTAAAGCTTTAAAAAAAGGCGTATCTTTCTGTTTGGAAATATTAACCCTGGGTTGACCCATGTCAGCCCACAACAGAAAGGATACGCCATGTATCAAACATTAGACACTTTAAATCACCGTTGGGGCAGGGTCAAGGATTTTATCAACTACACCCAGCCTAAAGACTTCTGGGTAGACGTTAACACTCACGTGCGCGGGCTGGTCAAAACCCTTTTTGAAAGAATCATGGACGAAGAACTCGTTGAATACATGCAAACAGAGACCTATCAAAGAACAAACGATCGCTTGGATTACCGTAACGGTTACTATTACCGCAATCTGGATACAACCCTAGGCCCGATTGAACGATTAGCTGTTCCCCGCTCGCGGCAAGGGCTGTTTAAAACAACTGTCTTTGAACGTTATCAAAGACGGCAGCAAGCTGTCAACGACGTGATCTGCCAGACGTTCTTGCATGGCATATCCACCCGGGACGTCTCTGGCGTTTTAAAGCCGTTTCTGGGAATCAATTTTTCTGCCTCCGCCGTATCTAGAATTACCAAATCCTTAAACGATCAAGTCAAGCAATACCACCAGCGCAAACTCCTGGACGAATATCAATTCCTGTTCCTCGACGGCATTTATTTTTCGGTCAAAGGAGCGTTAAAAGCTAAGAAAATTCTTATCCTGGTCGCTTATGGCATAACAATGTTCGGCAAGAAAGAACTCATTGACTTTCGCTTCGCGACAGCCGAATCATCTTCCGCCTGCGAAGGGTTCTTAAATGACCTTTACCGGCGCGGGCTGGAAGGCAAAAACTTAAAACTTGTCATTACAGACGGCTCTAAAGGTTTTGCCTCCGGTATTGACTTGGTATTCCCGCACGTTTTGCATCAGCGCTGCTGGGTGCATAAACTCAGAAACGCTAATAAACATATCCGCAAAAATGATATCAAAGCTTTTAAAGCCGATGCCAGGAAGATTTATACCGCGGATTCTCATCGAGAAGCTGTTCGCGCCTTTAAAACCCTGCGCCGCCGATGGGGGAGCATTTATCCTAAGGCCGTTCATTGCCTCGAACAAGATTTAGACCATCTTTTAGCTTTCTTACAGATCCCTATCAAAGAACAATATCGCGAGTTTATTCGCCGACAAATTCGCACCACCAACTCAATTGAGCGCGCTTTTCGTAACGTCAGACAGCGTACCAAAATTATGGGCTGTTTTACTAATGCCGATAGTATCAGCCGGATTATTTATGCTATCTTTTATAGAATGAATTTCAAATGGCAAGTTAAACCTTTAACCCAATTTACACAATTTATTTGACAAAACCTCTTTTACTGCATCTTTATATTCCGAGCGGGATTAAGATTTAATTAATTAAATTGGATTTACTTAGAAAGGGGGGATAAAATATAGAACATATGGCTACATTTAAAGATTATCTGGCGACACTAAGTTTTTGGGTAAGAATGAAGATGCGGCATGAAGCCCTCAAGCGCTTCTCTGAATCAGGCAATGCTTTTGTTTTGGCGTTTTTCTTCGGTTTCTTTGACGCGACATTCTTTTACATTTCTCCGATGGTTTATTTTCTTTTCACTGTTATATTTTCTCCCTTATGCGGGTTTATCCATTTAATCGCGGCATTTGTCGGCACTATAGCCGGGAGCTTTGTTATGTATAATTTGGCTGGGGATTTCGGTTCCGCGGTAAATAAGATATTGCTTAATAACCCCGGCGTTACCGAAGGCATGGTCAGCTTTGTTCGAAACGGATATTTCACCTCTGTGAGCAAAACCTTCTTAGCTTCGTTTTGGACAATTATTCCAATAAAGGTTTATGCTGTTCAAGCGGGTATAGCGGGTATAAGCCTCAGGCAGTTTATAGCAGGGTTTTTCCCTTTATTATTTATTAAGCTACTCATTTTCTTTGCTGTTTTTCTTTTTATAGGACGGTTTTTTAATGCTTTTATCAAGAGGAAAACGGATATTTTCTTTTGTTTATATGCTTTGTTTTGGGTCATTTTTTATTTTCTATACTTTGCCAAGATCCGTTCTATTTATTAGGACGGAATTAAAAGCCGGATCATGATCATGCCTTTAAGTGAGCAAACCAATATTGATAAGATTAAGCGTATAACTTGGCTGGGCATTGTTATTAATATATGCTTGGCTGTTTTTGAGCTTGTTTTAGGTATCATAGCCAGAAGCCAGATGGTAGTGGCCGATGCCATTCACACCCTTTCGGATCTGGTCACTGATTTTGCTTTGGTTTTCGGGGTTAAAGCCTGGCATAAGCCGGCGGATAAAGAGCATCCTTACGGCCATCGCCGGGTAGAATCCTTGATTACTTTTTTTATAAGCGCTTCCCTTTTGATTGTGGCTTTATGGATGGCGTATTCTGCGGTCAAGTCAATAGGAAATCCCGATCGCGAGCCTCCCGGTATAATCGGATTCTGGGGGGCGTTTGCGGCCGTTATTATCAAGGAATTGCTTTACCGATGGACTCTTAAAGTTGGCAAGGAGGTGAATTCATCAGCGGTGATAGCCAAGGCTTGGCATCATAGAAGCGATTCTTTTAGTTCTATACCCGTATGTATCGCGGTTTTAACCGCATCAATCATGCCGCAATGGTCTTTTATCGACCATATCGGCGCTTTTATCGTTTCTTTGTTTATACTTTACTCGGGGTGGATGCTGGCTGCTCCGGTTTTGGCGGAATTCCTGGAAACCGGCGCTTCCCAGAAAGAAATTAGAAAGATCCGCGATATTGCCCTAAATACTCCCGGGGTTAAAGATGTCCACAAGATCCGCTCGCGTTATATGGGCTCGAGCTGGTTTGTCGACCTCCATCTGCTTGTGGACGGAAGGCTAAGCGTTAAGAAAGGGCATGAAATATCGGAAGAGGTAAAGATGAATTTACTGCAAAAAGGCAACAATATAGCCGATGTTGTCATTCATATTGAGCCGGTTGATGAGTAATTTCTAGTCTAAATAAAAAGGCTTCAGGTTTTTTCCTGAAGCCTTTGTCTTTATCAAGATTTTATCTTAACGAATGCTTACGGCACAATTGTAACAATTATAGGGGGTTGGCTGAGGTTTGACTTGCTTAGAAGGAACTGCGAAGCTTACTGTGATGAAAGACAATGTGATCAATAATACCAGGAAGTTAACTGAAACTGTTTTCTTTGTTTTATTCATTTTGGTTCTCCTTTACAAATTTCTATTTTCTAATTATCGATGACCTGCATGTTATTTATATCATAAAAATCTTGAGAAAAAAGAGGCAGAGGCCAATTTTGGGAAAACGTTATCTTTTACTAATATAATAGATTGTTTATATGCGGGATTGAAAGAAACGGTTTTTATTTTAAGGATTCGAGAAAAGTTAATAGGCAGTCAAAACTTTCATTTAAATCTGACTTGGCTTCGCTTTTTATCTTGCCCAAAATATCGGTCACATAAAATAGAGCCGCGGCTTTTATATTGGAAGCTTTTGCTGCTGAAAAAAATGCAGAGCTTTCCATCTCCAACGTCTCCACCCCGTTTTGAACAAAGAATTTAGTGTATTTTGGCTCAAGCATAATGGATCCTACGCAAGCGGTTTTGACTATTTTTATATTCGGCATGCCTTGCGAGAGCATCCCCAGCAATCGCGGGTCGGCTGAATATTCTTTACAAGATAATTTTCCCTCCAGCAAATCGGAAAAACTTTCCATAGCCATGCTAGTTTTTGCTGTAACCAAACTGCCGAGGCCCAGCTCGGGTGTTTTTTGCACTAGGCCGCATGATCCGAAAAGGATAGTTCTTTTACAAGGGGAATCTTTAAGGTAAAGGACACAGTCGCCGGTAAAACCCGCTCCTACCCGGGTAACAATAAGGGTAAAATTATGAGAATTGCCGCAAGAATAAATCTCCCCTTTTTGCGGATTATCGATTTCTAGCGATCGCAAAAGCCCCCTGGGCAAAAAAGGGACAAGGAGGCAGGTTTCCTTTATTTTGTTTTTATCGATACCAAAGATGGATTTAAACATATTAAGAAATACGTAATTTTATGTTACAATTGAAACATTATAACAAATATATATTAAGCGAAGAGAAATATTTTGGGAGGAAAGCATGGAGTATCGAAAGCTTGCAAATGCCGGAATCGAAGTTTCCTCGATCGCTTTAGGCACCTGGGTCTTCGGCGGAGATATGTGGGGCGGTTCCGATGAGGAGGACTGCATTAAAGCGGTATGCGCCGCAATCGATATGGGCGTTAACTTAATCGATACCGCGCCTATTTACGGTTTCGGCCGCTCGGAGATGATTTTGGGCAAGGCCTTAAAGGGAAAAAGAGAAAAAGTTATTCTTGCGACGAAATGCGGCCTCATCCGTGAAGGGAAAAGAATAAGCAATAACTTGAAGCCCGAATCAATAATAAAGGAATTGGACGAATCGCTTAAAAGGCTGCAGACGGATTATATCGATATTTACCAATGCCACTGGCCGGACCCCAAAACACCCATACGCGAGACTATGGCTTGCCTAGAAAGGTTAAAGGATAAGGGCAAGATAAAATTTATAGGTGTATCTAATTTCGATGCAGGACAGCTTGAGGCGGCCTTTAAAGGCGTTAAATTGTCAACTACCCAGAATCAGTATTCTATATTAGAGAGGAAAGTGGAAGAGAAAGTCTTACCGACGGCAATTGAACTTGGGATAGGGATGATAACTTACGGCGGATTAGGCGGCGGGATACTGACCGGGAAATACGATACTATGACCAGCTTTAAAGGGGGCGATGCCCGGAGCTTTTTCTACCGTTTTTATACTAAGGAAGATTTCCCGAAGATCCAGAAATTGCTCGATCTGATAAAGGAGATAAATAAGCCTTTGAATCAAACCGCTATAAATTGGGTCAGGGCGCAAAAAGGAATTGCGAGTGTCATTGTCGGTTGCCGGAATGAAAAGCAGGCTAATGAAAATATTTCAGCCGCGCAATGGGATCTCGAATCAAAGGATATAGAGGTTTTAAGAAATTCGGCAAAGGAAATAATCGGTGTTGAATGACCCCCTTCAAATAGAAAAGTATATCCGCAGGAATTATCCCCGTTTCGGAGTGAACAAGCTTCAGCAAATTTCCCGCCTGGCTTATGAAATTGCCAAAAGGGAGAAAGTAAGTTTCAAGGGGCTATTTCCCCAAGATAAAAGCGAAGAGAAAGAAAATTTCTCGAAGATAAAGAGCCGATTATTGCTTAGAAGATACCCCGGGCTTTCTTTGGAGGAAAGTTTATCCGCCGCCCACTTGCCAGATATAGATATCAATCATAGATACCGGCAAAAGATCGGAAAAAGGGTAGAAATTGATTTTACCGAGGTATTTATTGAAAAAGACGTGGCTGACTCCGAATTGGCCATTCATGTCAGAAAACTCTTTCCTAAGGCTGAGTATAAAACAATCTCGCTTTACCGCGATCACATAAAAGGAAAGGACTTTAGCCTTGCCGATTATAATCAGCGGCTTAAGAAGCTTTTTTTAGTAAAAGAGAACTTTGATTTTATCCTGGATTGTCCCTGCACCAAGGATGCTGTCGGATGCGGGTATAATATATTGAATTTAGGTATGGGTTGCGGGTATGAATGTGTTTTTTGTTTTCTCCAAAGCTATACCAATTCTCCGGGAATAGTACTGCCGGCAAATATCGGAGATTTTTTCTTAAAGTTACAAGAGTCTAAAAAGCCTTTAAGGATAGGCAGCGGCCAATTCACCGATTCATTGATGTTTGATCATATAACGAATTACTCTAAAGGCATTGTCGAATTCTTTAATAATCATCAAAAGCACACTTTTGAGTTTAAAACCAAAAGCGACAATGTCGGCCTACTTCTATCGCAAAAACCGCGAGGAAATATCCTGGTTTCCTGGTCGGTAAACCCTCAGCCGATAATCGATGACAATGAATTTTATACCGCGCCTCTTGGAAAAAGGTTAGAAGCTGCGGCAAAATGCGCGAAGGCCGGATACGGAATCGGTTTTCATTTTGATCCGATAATATACTATCTAGGATGGGAACGCGCTTACTGCGATGTCATAGAGCAGATATTTATGAAAATTCCGCAGGAAAGTATCAAATGGATAAGTTTAGGGTGCCTAAGGATGACTACAGCGCAAAAACAGGCTATAGAAAACAGGTTTCCCGAGAATAAAATACTTGACGGTGAATTGATCCTTGGGTTTGACAACAAATTGCGTTATACATTTGATCTGCGCCGGGAAATATATAAAAAGATGCATGGTTGGATAAGAAGCTGTAACCGCGAAGTAAGCGTTTATTTATGCATGGAAGAAAAAAAGATGCACGAAAGCGCCCTTATTCCTTCTATGGATTGGCATTAAAAGGTTTTGCTTTAAGGTAATGGCGGGTGATCTCTTTTTTGATGTAGTACAGAGCCTCATCCACATCGTCGAAAACCTTGAATAATTTCAAGTCTTCCCGCGAAACTGTCCCCCATTTAACTAAATTGGAAAAGTTGATTATCTCGTCCCAGTATTCGCTCCCGTAAAGGACTATCGGTATTGGTTTTCGCGTTTTTTTAGTTTGGATCAGGGTCAGGGCCTCGAAAAGCTCATCGAGCGTGCCGAAACCTCCGGGGAAAATAACTATGCACTTGCTTAGGTAAAGGAACCAGAATTTTCTGATGAAGAAATAATGGAAGGTAAAAGAAAGGTCTTTATCAATGTATTTGTTCGGGGCCTGCTCCATGGGAAGGCTTATGTTTAATCCCAAAGAAAGGCTTTTGGCTTTTTTCGCGCCTTTGTTGGCCGCTTCCATTATTCCCGGGCCTCCGCCGGATCCGATGACAAAATGGCGGTTAGATGTCGAGATATTCTTAAACCAAAGCGATAATTTGTAAGCCAGCTCTTCGGCGTCTTTGTAATATTTTGATATACGTAACTGTATTTCGGCCTGATCCAGTTCTTTTTTCAGGTGAGGCGGAACTTTTTTCAAGTTCTTTATTTTCTTTCTCACCAGGGTTAAATTGTTTTTGGCCTGTAAAGGCGTCGGAGTGCGGGCCGAACCGAAAAAAACGACCAAATCCCTAATGCGGTGCTTCCTTAAGCGGTCAGCCGGCTCGCTCATCTCAGAAAGTATGCGGATATTGCGGGCCGGAGCGCTGTTTAAAAAATCAATATTATGGTAAGCTTTAACCGGCAAATTTAATTTTGTCCTAAAATTATTCATCGTGTCTCCTAAAGTTCTTGATTGTTAAAACGCAATAATATATAATAGCGCACATCGTCGCTAAAGGCTAAACATCAATTAAAGTATTTTATCATGGCATCTCAAACCAACAATAGAAAACTTAACATTAATCAGGGAGAAGAGCTGAAGGTCCTTCGGAAGATAACTGATATAGTTTCATCCGAAATGGACCTGGAACTTATTCTCAAGGAAGTGGTCAAGATAGTCACCGAAAACACCTTCGCCGATTCGGTTTTCATTTATCTGCTTAACGAGAATAAAACCCGCCTTATCTTAATGGCCTCGAAAACTCCGCATAAGGAAGAATTGGGCAAGAT
>JADFZM010000031.1 GCA_015232535.1 Candidatus Omnitrophota bacterium | reverse complement strand
TTAAGGGAAATGCTTTATTCTCCCTTAACGGTAGTCATCGGCCGTCAGGCTTTCAGCTACGGCAACTCGCTTATTGTTGCCTCAGGCGGAATTGGCGGAACAGATTCTGGCTTAAATGCTGTTGCTGGTGATTTGTCAGAACAAGAAGCGGCTAATGCTATACGCGCGATTTTAGACTATGATCCTTTAAAGATTGAATTTTTATACTCTAAAATTGACGAAAATGATGCCATCTTTGCCGAAGGCCCAGCAGCAAATGATGACGTAGACCTATACGGGCTTAACGCTTCTTATGAATTAGGCGATAAAATGAAGACGGTTGTCGAATCATATGTCTTTGCCAAAATTGACAAAGAAGCGGGAAAGCATTCAACAGTCCAAGATGATAAACCGGATACGGTTTATACACCCGGTATCAGATTCAGCACTAATCCTCTTGAAGACTTAAGCTTGTCAGTTGAATATGCTCATCAGTTTGGAAACAGAAGCGGTACAACTGCAGCCAATCAGCAGGAAAGAGATGCCAATGCAGTTCAAATACTTACCAGCTACGCTTTGCCTGATAAAGTTTTACCCGGAAAACTAAAAGAATTCAAGCCGGTCTTAGGCTATGAATTCACTTATGCTTCGGGAGATCAGGATGGCCAAGCTGTAAACAACGCTAATCAATCATCCAAAGAAAAATGGACAGGATGGGATCCGATGTATGAAAATCAGGCCGGCGGGAAAATATACAATGCCATATTCAATCAAACGAATATGTATGTTAATACTGTTTCCCTTACCGTAAATCCAATGGAAGACTTGATGACCAAGTTAAGCTTTTCTAAGCTTTACTTAAATCAAGAACTTCATCCTTCCGATGCCCAAGGAAACTTCACTCTTAATCAGCCGGATGGACAGGGAGCAGCTACTCTCAATGTTCAATCTCGCGAACAATCTTTAGGATGGGAAGTTGATCTGGAAACCTTATATGACTATACTGAGGATGTTCAATTTGGCTTAAATCTAGGTTTATATAATCCTGGAAATGGCCTTTTTGATACAGAATCACGTATTGCCTCTAGTGCTCAACAGGCATTGTTGAATGTAAAAGTAAACTTCTAATCTAAATTAGAAGTATTTAAAAAGCCCTTTGCTCCGTTTGGAGCAAAGGGCTTTTTTAATTTCTTAATCTGGGGACGCGTACCTAATCGTCATTCTGAGTCCGAAGGACGAAGAATCTCACAAGAGATCCTTCGCTAACGCTCAGGATGACAGTTAACAATAATTAGGCATGCGTCCCTGAATTACCGTAGAATAATTGATTCTCTCGACGGAAAAAATACATAAATTGTAGGCAAAATTCTTAAATTGTAGTTTAAATTTTATGTATATTTGATATTATTAAAATTACCATAATATAGCATTTGGAGAAATTTATTTTATGAACCGCGAAGAAATTTATGATCATCTAGCACAGGTTTATTTGGGAAAAAGAAAAAAGGTCGAGGTAAAAAGAAAGCATAAGCATAATGCCTGGCTTTTTATCAATATTATAACCGCGCTCATTATTTTTTCCTCCGCTTTTTACGGGCTAAGCGCTTTTCTCGAACAGCGCCGGTCGACGTTAAAGAAAAATGTCATTTTGTCTTTGCACAATGGGCCCGTTAATTTGGCCTATGATTTTCGTAATTACATATTGCCCGCCAAAGTTTTCTCGTTAAACATCCAGGGGGTCGACGCGTGGAAGTACAAGAATATAGAATTTTCAGTGCGGGCTTTGGAAGACGGCACGCCTGGGACGATCCGCGTCGAGTTCATCAATGCCTTAAACGAGGCATCTTCCTATTATGTTCAGGGTATCGATGAAAAATGGACTAAAGTAAAAGTTCCGCTTGATAAATTCAAACAGATCACCGATTGGGGCAATATAAAAGAAATCGGATTTATCGTCGAGACCTGGAATGCCCGGGATCCAGCGGGAACGGTACTTATCGACGATATTCTTTTTTCTGAAAATAATATATAAGTTTTTCAGCGATCGTTTGCCTTAGTTGTGCTGAATGAAGCTAGTTCAATTCCTTGTTTGTCAGGAACTAATAAACCTAAATCAAAGGTAACAATTTATTAGGGGGGATGAGATGAAAGTAATCGCAATAGCTAACCAAAAAGGCGGATGCGGCAAGACCACAACCGCCATCAATCTGTCTTCGGCGTTGAGCCACAACGGCAAGAGGGTCCTTTTGCTTGATTTAGACCCGCAGGCCCACGCCACCTTAGGCCTTGATATTAAAAGCCAGGATAGCATTTATAACGTGATCTCGCAGCTTACCCCCCGAAAATTAAAGGTGGAAAATATAATTAAACGGGTAGAAGATTCCTTTGATTTGATCCCCTCGAATGTCCTGGTCGGCACGCTTGAGCAGGAATTGGCCAATGAGATCGGCCGTGAGCTGAAATTATCCCAGGCGGTCAGCTCGATTAAGGACAAGTATGATTATACCATAATTGACTGCCCGCCGAGCTTGGGTATCCTCACGGTAAACGCGATTCGCTTGAGCGACGAGCTGATTATCCCTGTTGAGACAAGCCGGTTCTCGCTTCAGGGGGTGACCCATTTGATGGACATTGTAATGCTTATAAGGGAGCGGCTCGGTCATGATGTCCGCTGCCGGGTACTGGTGACGATGTTCGATTCCCGTTTGCGCCATTCTTTTTCAATGCTCTCGACTTTTAAAAAGAACTTTGAAGGTTTCTTGTTAGATACGATAATCCACGTAAATGTTAAACTCAAGGAATCGGCTGTTTATGGCAAGACTGTTTCGGCTTATGATAAATATTGCCGCGGCTCCAAAGATTATAATACCCTCGCCAAAGAGATTATTTTTGAGGCCAAGCAGCCTATTGAGGCCAATGATAAAGAAGCCTTGCATGTAATGTCAGAGAAAATGCAGGGGCTTATCAAAGAAGAGACAAAATCTCTATTAAGCTACAAATTTACTCTCGATGCCGCAGAAGCCAAGGCCGTATATGTAACTGGTAGCTTTAATGATTGGTCATTGGATGATAAATGCCGGTTAGTTAATAAAAACGGCAAGTGGGAGGGCGAAATGGTTCTAAAACCCGGCATTTATGAATACCAGTTCATCGTGGACGGTGTTTGGCAGGAAGACCCCGGCAATCCGCGCAAGACAAGGAATTCTTTCGGAGATATTAATTCGCTTTTAGAGATCGGTTGATACTATTTAAGCGCCCGAATATTCTTTATCTACCTAAGCATAAAACAACCTCTTTAGCTGTGGGTTAATGTGTGAAGTTTTGTGTATCCGCTTATGGGCTGTTTCGATATTATCAGAAAAGGCGGATATATCCCTGGATTTCGTCGCAAATAAAAGAAGCTAAATGAAGCCAGCCAATGTTTATTAGCCGGATTTTGTTTTTGGTAAATCAGAGAAAGGGGCAAAGCGGGTTTATTAGGTGTTCCCAAGGCTTTAGCCGTGTGGAACAATCGGCTTACAGGTATCGATCAAACCTAAATTTCGGGTAAAGTTTTTATGGAGATTTGGGACTCTTTCTTACAATCGTTAAAACGTATCTTAAAGGTCAAAAGAAAGCCTTCCTCGCGAAGAAAGAAAAAGCCTGTCGCGAAAAGAAAAGTAGCTTCTGCCCCTAAGAAAGCGGCCCGCGGGCCGCTTTCAAAAAAAAGCATTAAGCCCAGCAGAAGAATCCCGGAAAACAAATCATCCAAAAGACTTGTCCCCAAAGCGGCCCTAAAAGAGGCGGGAGCCGTAACGCATTTCTTTCCAAAAATCAGAGTTGTGGTTGTCAAGGTTGGGCCAAGCCCCATTAAGACAGGCGATACTATTTTGATAAAAGGAAAGGCCACGGAATTTAGGCAAAGAGTCGATTCTCTGCAGGTAGAAAGCCGTGACGTTAAAACGGCAAAAAGAGGGGAAGTCGTAGGGCTTAAAGTCAGAAAAGAAGCCAAAGAGGGCGATAAGATTTTTATCTTTTCAGGGAAATAAGCACTGATTCTGTACAAATAATCCGGGATGTGCTATATTCAGATTGGAAAAGAAAATTAAATCTTGCATTAAAGGAGAAACTCTTGAGAATCAAGAAATTAAAAGGGCAAACTGCTTTAGAGTACATATTGTTATTTACCGCGGTTGTTTTGGTTTTAGTTGTTGCTTTTGCCCGCTCCGGATTTATTACTCGGGCAATTGACCGCTCGGTTGACGAAAGCATAAACGGAATAGGAGCCATGGCCACGGAAATATGCTTTGATCGTGATGGAAATCCCTGCTAGATTGAGAATGCTTCGCTGAACCTTTCATGGATTTAATCCCTCCGGTGTGTTAAAATAATCCGTTCGAACAGTTAAAATATAATTTAAGGAAAGAGGTGATATATGGCTTTAAAGAAAACTATTTCCAGCGAAGAAAAGGGTTTAATCCGCCGATACCTGACTTGGTGCTACAAAACTACCAAAGAGTCTTTGGACCGGATAGACCGGTATTTTACCCAGCACACGGTCGACAACTTCATGCTTTCCGAGCTGAATAAAGGAAGCGATTATAAGTCCCGCGACCGGAATGCCAAGTATTACGATTTGGTCCAAAGTTTTATTTTCTATATGGATAAGAAATACAACAATGCTTTGGCGGAAAAGTTTGAGGATGTCCAACATACTATTGAGACTCCAAATTACAAGTATTTGAAGAACCGTCTTAAGGCGATAGAAAAGGCGATATGCCATTTTCTGGGTAAACCCGAGCTGGGCAGGATCAACAATTTATACGAATCGGAAATGACAAAAAGGATATTTGAATCAAGGGACCATAAATAGCATGGGTATTTTTGATTTATGGGTTATTTTCTGCGGAAGGCTCTCATTTTGTCTTCCTGCTGTTTGCGGAAGCGCTGGTGCTGGTCTTTTATTTCTTCCATCCTGTCTTTTTGGTTCCGTATGGAATAAGAAGTTTCGTCTTTTTTCTTTGGCTGTAAGCTGAATGATTTCTTTACAAGGGTTTTAATCCCGGAGAATAGGACATAAGACGCGATGACAATAACTACAATAAGTATAAGACCGTCATTATCTTTCATAGCAATATAAGTATAGAATGAAAGGAAACTCTAATCAACATAGTAATACAAAAACAGATACTGAGCATCAACTTCTGAATTACACGGCAAAACGTTTTTTGTTTTTTCTAATAAAGAAATTTAATGCTTCGGGCGAAAAGGTTATTATTAGTAAATTGCTCGCCGTTGCTTAAGCTTAATTGAATGGTAAGAATGAGAATAAAAACGATAATCTTTTTATGTCTAACTTTAACTCAATCTCCTCTTATTTTTGCCCAGGGAACTATTCCCGAGGATGATAAAGACGGTATGCGCTTTTATTTCGATGGGCGGGAGTATAAATCCCTTCAGGAATACAAAAAAGAGCAAATGCGGGAGCTTTTGATGGAAAGCATGCCAAAGGCCAAAGAGGATAACAAAGGCCGGAGCTCAGAAGAAACTCTGCCCTCGGATGAGAAATCCGGGCTGGACAATGTTAAGCTTGAGGAAATAAAGAGGATGCTTGCCGAGATCCTCGAGGAAAAGAAAGCTGATAAGGAAAAGCAGGCCATTCCCGATAGCGGTATGGGGAGCGATCTGTATTGGGATGAGAAGAATGATCACATAGAGCTGGATACCTCCTCTTGGAAAATAATCGATTTAAAACCGGGAGAGGGATATCAGGACCCGAATTTGCTAGAGCTTTTGAATCAGGAATATTGATCGGCATAAATTTTTGCGCTAATATTGATGTACGATTATTAATTGCGAATATTATCCTTGCAAAGTAATAGCTCTATATTGTACTATTATTGCGCCTTAATTTCTTAAAAGCCTTGCGAAGCCTCTCTAATATCTGAAGGTCCAACTACCGGCATTCAAACCTTTATAACATAACCCCTGATATTTTTCGCGCCTGGGGAAAAAGCGAGGCCACTATTTTATATAAACACGCACTATTCCTTAACCCCTACATAGAGACCAATACCAAAAACACGATGATGCTTTTTCCACCCGTCGGATTGGAGTATGTGGCAACGAGCGCTCAGGGTCTGGCCGACAAAGTCACTTTGCTTGATTTGCGCTATGAAACAGAGCTAACCGACACGGAAAAGCTCCTTGAATTTATCGCGAGGGAAGTCGATATTATCTGCGTTGCAATCGGCTGGGATAGGCAATTCGAAGAGATCTGCCGGCTTTTAAACCGTATGCCGGGGAAAATTCCTCTTATTGTCGGCGGGTATAAGGCCACGGAGAAAGTGGAGGAGCTTTTTAAGGCCTGTCCTCGAATAGATATTGTCGTCCGGGGCGAAGGCGAGGAGACCATACAGGAAATATTAAAAGGTGAGCCGCTCAAGGGTATTCTCGGTATTTCCTTTCGGGAAAACGGCGGAGTAATAAATAATCCCAACCGCCCTTTGCCGGATATCGAGGGGCTTAAAGTCCCCGATAATTCCCTAAGGCGCAACGAATATAACTTTTCCCTCAACGGAATTAGTTTTAAGAGCATGACTTTTGATTCGATATTGACCGCCCGCGGCTGCCCTTTTAAATGCAAGTTCTGCACTTTCAGCCTGAATCCTTTAGGACAGAAAAGGGAATACTCTTCGCGCAGTGTATCTTCGGTCATCAGGGAAATCGAAAGCTTGAAGGCCGGGATAATCATGTTTAATGATGATAATTTCTTTTCCGAGCCGCAAAGGGCCGAGCAGATCTGCGATGAAATAATTAAAAGGAATATAAAAAAGCGTTTTATAGCCCAGGCGAGGATCGATATCGCTAAATATCCGTTGTTGCTTCAGAAAATGGTCAAGGCCGGGTTTAAGACGCTTTTAATCGGAGTAGAATCGCCTCACGATAGGATCCTCACCCAGTTAAATAAAGGCTTTGACCAGGCAACTATAAGAAAATCTTTTTCGGTTCTCCGGAAATATCCAATATTTTATCACTGCTACTTCATTTACGGCAATATCGGCGAGACGGAAGAGGAAATGCTTTATATCGGTAAATTCGCCCGGGAAATCGGATGCGACACTATATCCTGCACCAAGCTGCGCATAGAAAAGTTTTCGCCTTTAAAAGAGCTTGCCGATAAAACCCCCGGTTATCATGTAACGGAAAAAGGAGAGCTTTATCACGATAATTGCTCTCATTCGGATTTGAAAAGGATCTCCCGTAAAATAAAATTCACCTTTTTTACGCCTTCAAGGGTTTTGAACATATTCTGGAAGAATGTTTTTGTCGTTAAATTCTTTACTGTTCAGGAATTATTGTGGCTGCTTTTGATTACCCCGCGCCTGCTTTTAAGTATGGTTGTGAGGGAAAATAAAAGAGGAAGGCTCAACGATTCCCTAAAGCGCCTTTTTGTCAAGAATGCCTAAATTCTCTCTTTCCCGTATTTTTATCCATCTACGTAGAAAACTACGACGTTAAACGTGGGCACCATATTGCTGTTTCAAGGCGATCATATGTGTAATTCTCCCTATTAGTCAGCGTAATTCTTGATAGGACTTTATGATATACCTTATTGCTTTTCCCAAACGTCTCGCCTATAATGTAAAATCATGAAAAAAGTTTCGCAAAAGATAATCGACCGGGTGCTGGTTTATATCCGCACTTTAGAACATCTTATAAAGGATAATAGGCATTTAGTGTCTTCTAAGCAATTGGCGGAGATAACCGGCATAACCGATGTACAGATCCGAAAAGATATCTCTAACTTCAAAAAGGTTGGCGTTCCCAGGATCGGCTATGAAACACAGGCGCTTAAAAAGGTCTTGGAGGATTTTGTCCTGCAGAAGGAAATTGTGCGCGTAGCCCTTTTTGGCGTCGGAAATTTAGGTTCCGCGATATTGAAATACCCCGGGTTTCAACAAGAAAGGGTGCGGATCGTCGCCGCGTTCGACAGCGACAAAGTAAAGATCGGGAAAAATATTAATGGCCATATGATTTTATCCATTCAAGACGCCCCCGAGATCATCAAGAAAACAAAAGCTGCGATAGGGATTATGGCCGTTCCCAAGGAATTCGCCCAGCAGGTGGCGGATATAATGGCAATATCGGGGGTTAAAGGGATTTTAAACTTTGTCCCGACTTCTATCAATGTCCCGGTATCAATCAAGGTAAAAGATATTGATTTAACCATTGAATTCTTATCTTTGTTTTGCGATATTTATAAGTAAACCATGCATGAACTCTCCATTGCGGAAGCTTTAGTTGAGGAGGCGTTAAAGGCGGCGGAAGAAAACGGGCTTTTTACCGTCGAGGAAGTGGAAATAGAGGTGGGGGCTTTGAAACTCATCGTGCCGGAGCTGATCCAGGATGCTTTTCGTCAAATGGTCGCGGGGACTATTGCCGAGGGCGCTGTATTAAAGATAAATGAAATCCCGGGCATGGGAAGCTGCCGCAACTGTAAGAATGATTTTGAATTAAAGATAAACGATTACCGTTGCCCGATCTGTAATCAAGCTGAAATCAAAGTAACCCGGGGAGATGCTGTCTATATCAAGTCTGTCGTCGGGCAGAAAAAGGATGAAGAGAAATGAAAATAAGCGTCGTAAAGAATGTTTTGGATTCGAATAATATCGTCGCCCGAAAGAACCGGGAGATCTTTAAAGAAAAAGGGCTTATCGCGCTTAACCTAATAAGTTCACCCGGAAGCGGCAAAACCACCCTCCTTCAAAAGACTATCGATCGTCTTAACCCCGCTCATAAATCCGCGGTTATAGTCGGGGATCTGCAGACTACCCGCGATGCCGAGCGCCTCGAGCCTTTTGCCAAGGAAGTCATCCAGATAAATACCGGTATGAGCTGTCATTTATACGCGAATCAAATCAGCGAGAGTTTAGGGCAAATAACCCTAAAGGAAATCGATTTTCTCTTTATCGAGAATGTGGGGAATATGGTCTGCCCGGGCGAATTTGACCTTGGGGAGAACTTAAAAGTTGTTTTGCTGAGCCTGCCCGAAGGGGACGATAAAGTTGCCAAGTATCCGACGATTTTCCGCGCGGCAGACATAGTGCTTCTGACTAAGATTGACTTGATGGGCGTTTTGAAATTCGATCTAAAGCGGGTGATGGCGGATTTGGAAAAGTTAAATTCTTCGTTAAAGCTTATTAAAATTTCTTCAGAAAGCGGCGAGGGCATGGATGAATGGCTTAATTGGCTGAAAGCCCAGAGGAAGAAGTCCGTCGGAGTGCAGGCAAAATTTATCCCGGAATAAGGGAAGGGATTTTATGATTAAGTTAATCAGTAAAATATCTCGCTGTCATTGCGAGCCCGTTAGGGCGAAGCAATCTGACTCCTCCAGAGTCATCCTGAGCGTGGCGAAGGATCTCAACAGGGGATTGCCGCGTCGCTTCGCTCCTCGCAATTACATTCTTGTTTTTTTATTCATCTTTATTGCCTCGACGAAAGCTTTTGCCGCGCCGGCTTACGGGACAAAGATGCCGGAGAAGTTCAAGTTTTTCATCGGCGGGCAGACCCATGAAGTATTTGAGCGGGACTTGGAGGGAAATAACGGAGAGGTAAAAAGTACCCAGCATTTTCTTTTGCTTTCATTCGGCTTGGCCGATTGGCTTTCGGTTGACCTAAAAGGCGGCGCCGGCGATATAGATCAAAAGGTCAATAACGGCCTGGATTTAAGCTATAACACTTTTGTCGGCGGAGGTTACGGGTTCCGCATAAAAGTTTTTGAAAAAGACAAGCTTAGAAGCGTAGTCGGGTTCCAGCATATAAGCATACATCCCTATACAAGGAATACCGGCGATACAAAGCATAAAGGAGTGCTGGATGACTGGCAGGGTTCGTTTTTGGTGTCTTATGATTTTGAGAAAATAACACCGTATTTGGGCGCAAAGATTTCACGCATGGATTATATTTATTGGCGGGATGATATACGTAACCGCGTCAAATCCGATACGGATAAAAGTATCGGGGCGGTAGCCGGGTTTGACCTAAATCTTAACGATAAAACATGGTTAAATGTCGAAGGGCAGTTTATCGACGTAAAGGCATTGTCGGTTAGTATTAATTATTTATTTTAAAGAAAGGGAGTCTATGAAAAACTATAAGGTATTCGCGCTTGCTTTAACAGCTTTATTGTTTTGCGCCACGGTATCGTTTGGCGAGGAAGAGAGTAAAAAGAAGCCGGATAATTATATCGGGGCAGGAGTTTTGATGAGAGAGTGCCCATATGTCGATTGCGAGAGCAAGTCCTTGCCGGTCCCGCTTTTTTACTGGCATAAGGATAATTGGTTCATTGAGGGGACAAAAGGCGGTTATACGATTTTCAAAAAGGGAAATTTCAAGGCAAAAGCTATTCTTGCCCCCCGGCTGATGGGGTATGACGATGATGATGCCGCTATCCTTAACGGGGCCGAAGACCGCGATATGTCGCTGGATGCCGGGATCGAATTGAAGCTTCTTGTCCCCGAACTTAGCGGCATTGAATTGAATGCGGGTTTTGTTAATGATGTTTTGAATATACATAAAGGCAATGAGGCAAAGGCTAGCGTTGCAAAAGAGTTTAAGGGCAAGATATTCCTCTTTAAGCCGTCTGCCGGCGTAAAATGGCAGAGTGCCAATTTGGTTGATTATTATTACGGTGTCAGGGCGACTGAGACAACTGCGTCCCGCCCGGAATACAATGCTAAAACCAGCAGTAATCATTTCGCCAACCTTGATTTTTATCTCGGCTTGCCGAAGGATTTCCTCTTGGTCACATCCGTCGGATTTGAGCATCTAGGCGATGCAATAGAGAGAAGCCCTATAACCGACGATAACGGGATTTTCTCCTGCATCCTGGGTGTGGTCAGGAAATTCTAAACCGGCCTCTTATATCGGTTGACAAATGATAGCCCGAAATATAATCTTTCTTTTTGTTTGCCTTCTGGCCTTGATTTGCGCTTTTTTTATCGTCGGGCATATCTCGGCCGACGGAGCGGCGCTGAGGGTGCATTTCTTTAGCGTCGGGTATGCCGATTCAATCCTCTTAAAGTTCCCTAAAAAAAACGTTTTGATCGACTCCGGGTCAAAGGAGTATTGCGGGAAACTGGTCCAAGATTTGATTTCTCTGGATATAAAAGGTATCGATTCGGCTATAATTACCCACCCGCATGATAACCATTACGGTTGTTTCGCGGATATTATAGACAATTTTACGGTACGTCAATTTATCGTCAATTACGACGTTAAAAACGCTGATAGCGGTTACCGGGAACTTTTCAGGAAAGTGATCGCTAATAAAATACCGGTAAGAGCGGTTAAAGCCGGCGATGTTATTTTTTCGGACAAAGGTTATACCCTTCTTGCCGTCTTGTCTCCGGACATATTAAGCGATTCAACCAATGATAATTCGCTCGTTACCTGGCTGAGGTACAAAGATACTTCTTTTTTATTCACCGGAGACATTTCTCCCAAAACACAGGATATTATACTTAAGAAATCGAGCGCCCTTAAATATGCCGATTGCGTCCAGGTCCCTCATCACGGCGGAGAGATCAGCCAGGCTTTTATAAAAAGCTTTAGGGGCAAAATATTCGTGGTTTCAACAGGTAAAAATAAGTACGGCCTGCCGCTTCAGACGCAATTGGAAGAGTTGTCAGGGGAAGTGTTAAGGACAGACCAAAAAGGCGATATAACCCTAGAGAGCGACGGGAAGAAGGTAAGATTAGTATATGATTGAGCGGAAAAAAAGATGGATAGCCGCCTTAGCCTGGGTTTTTTTGATTTTTTCCACTCTATACGTTGTCCGGCCTGTTTGCGACTATCTATCCGCGAGAATTCCCTTGGGTATAGTTGTTAATTTTACGACAATATTTTCTTTTCTGCTTTTTTTATTTATTGCGGCTAAGAAATTCAGGATAAGAAAAGTTTCATCTTTTTTGGCGCTATTTTTTGTATTTTGCGCTTATATTTACGGGCTAAAGTTATTAGTGCTTCCGGCGGAAAGGGTACATTTCATAGAATACGGGATTCTCGCTTTACTGCTTTTTCGGGCATTAGCGGCGGACTTAACTTTGGGCAAATCTTTTGCTTCGGCATTTGTGTTAACGTCTTTAATCGGCTGGGCCGACGAACTGGTTCAAGGGCTTCTTCCTAACCGCTACTACGAGCTTAAAGACGTTTGCCTCAATAGCATCAGCGGCCTTTTAGCCCTTCTAAGCGTTTGGGTTTTCTGCCGAGAGAAGGAAGCCAAATGAGGAAACTCGTCATTTATTATTCCTATGAAGGAAATACCCGTTTTGTCGCGCAGGCGATAGCAAAAACAATCAGCGCCGATATCCTGGAATTAAAGGCCGTTTACGACAATAATCCGACCGGGCTTAGGAAATATATATGGGGAGGCAAGCAGGTTGTTGAAAAGTTTTGCCCGGAATTAGAAGTTTTCCCGATTGACCCGGCAAGTTATGACCTTGTTGTTATCGGTACCCCTGTATGGGCGTTCAACTATTCTCCGGCCATTCGGGCTTTATTTAAGGATGTAAAATTATTTGGCAAGCAAATAGCGGTATTCTGTTGCCATGCCGGGTTAAAGGGTAATACATTAGCGAACATGAAGGACGCATTAATCGGAAATACGATAGTATCCGAGGCGGATTTTCTCGACCCTTTTTTTGTTTCCCGGAAAAAGCAGGAGAAAAAAGCGGTTAAATGGGCTCTTAAGCTTGTCGGATAATAGTTCGTGTTTTCACGATTTGAATATGTTGACAGCGATTAAGGCGGTGTTTATAATCAAAGAGCTTTGCAAACGGATAAACTAAAAGCCGGCTTAATTTGTTGTTTTTAGCCGCCTCAAATCGGGAGGGAATATGAGCACGGTCAGACAATTGCTTCAGGAAAAAGGCTTTCAAATATGGTTAGTTTCGCCTTCCGCTTCTATCTACGAAGCCCTTCAGCTTATGGCAGATAAAGACACCGGAGCGGTCTTGGTAATGGAAGAGGGGAAACTGCTTGGCATCCTTTCCGAGCGCGATTATGCCCGAAAAGTCGTACTGATGGGTAAATCATCGAAGGATACTAAGGTCAAAGAGATTATGACTAAAGAAGTAATAACTACAAGCGCGGATAAATCAATAGTCGATTGCATGGAAGCTATGACTAAATACCATATCCGGCACCTCCCTGTTGTTGAAAGCGGTAAAGTGGTCGGGATAGTTACTATAAGAGATGTTGTTAGGAAACTTGTCTCGGAGCAAGAGTATACGATAAAAGAGCTTGAAGAGTTCATCTCCGGCAATTTCCGCTAATCGTCGATTCGGACTTTATTTGGGAACAAATTAAAAAATCCTTTTAAATAGCATTCGAATTTCGCCGTTGCTTGATCGCGAATTTGCGTTTATAATCTTTTTTATGCCCAGGTCCGTTGCGATATCCCGGTTCAATAAACTCATCAGCGATATTTCCCGGATTTATTCTAATGCTCGACAGGCCCAGGTTAAATTCGCCTGGGAGACGGGCCGCCGAATTGTCGAGGAAGAACAAAGCGGCGCAATGCGCGCCCACTACGGAGCAAGGCTTATTCCGGCCCTTTCCGAAGCACTTTCCCAAAAATACGGACCGGGTTTTTCCGAAAATACTTTGCGCAAGATGCGGCAGTTTTATATAATGCAGCCAATTCAGCCGATATCGGCTGAATTGGATTGGTCTGATTATGTCGAGCTTTTGCCGGTAAAAGACGAAGCGACTCGCCGGCGCCTGCAAGGGCGGATACGCAAAGAAGGCCTTTCCGCCTTTCAAATCCGCCAGCTTGTGCGAAAGGTTCTTCCCCGCCGTAAAAAGCTCCTCTTTTCGCCGCTTCCGCCTCTTAAGCGCCCCTGTGATCTTAGGCTCAACACTTTTGCCAAATCTCCCTTGCGCGTTAATTTAGAAGAGGGCGAGGCCTTGATCGACTGCGGTTTCTTTGTCAGCTGGCCGGTGCAGAAAGAAGAGCTCGCGGGCCTTACGATAGTGGATGAGCCCTCCTACACTTACGCGGCAAGGATTGAGCGCGTTATCGACGGCGACACGCTCTTGGCCCTCATTCAAGTCGGATTCAAAATTATCGTGCGCGATAAACTGCGCTTGCGCGGCGTAGATACGCCGGAGCTGGGGACCCCCGAAGGCGAGAAGGCCAAGAAATTCGTCGAGAAGCTGCTGCCGGTGGGTTCAACCGTAGTGATTAAATCGCACAAATGCCAGGCCGATATCTACGGACGTTTTGTAGCTGACGTTTTTTATCGAAAAGGGATTGAGGACTCTGCAGAGATTCTCAAAGACGCTGTGTATCTCAACCAGCAATTGCTTGATGAAGGGCTGGCGGCGCGGATGGAGGGATAAAAGGTAGTGAATAATAACAAAGAAATCACTAATTTGCTTTGAGGGTGGTGGTATGTGGGTTTCAGCCACTCTGATTCTTAGTAACCACCTGTCACAGATAACTTCCCCAAGAATTTTAAGTTTGTTTACAATTCTGTTAACAGCTTGTGTCTGAGGCAATAGGGCAATCTGCGTAACTTGTCTTTCATCCCTTCATAATATACACTTATAACATAAAATAGACATATCGTTAACCTTTTATAGGGGCGCTTTTTTTTATGTTAGGGATATTTCACTCACATAGGTTTTCATATCCGCTTCGAGTGATAATTTTAATTATCATTACCTCCTTTACTATCAGTCTGCCCGTGCCGTATGCTTTTGCCCAGTATGCCCCCCCCATGCCGGCTCCGGGAAGCATGGCGCCTTTAAGCGCTAATTTTACCGGGCCGATGCTTGCCGGAATTCAAATAGACCTTAAAAATCCTCTTCATATGAATTTTCTTATGGACAAAGGAGAGGATAAAATATCGGAGGAATCCCGGCAGGCCGAATATACAAAAATCATTAAATATTTCTTATCCTCGCTTACCGTCCCCGGCGAGAATTTCTGGGTTAATTTGTCGCCTTACGAAAAGAACCGGATTATCCCGGATGACCTTTCCCAAACTCAGATGGGGCTTGACCTTTTGGCGCAGGATTATCTGCTTAAACAAATCACGTCTTCTTTAATGTATCCCGAAGGGGATATAGGCAAGGAATTATGGGAACGTATTTATAATGAAGCGGGAAAACGCTTTGGCACAACAGAAATACCGCTGAATATCCTTAACAAAGTATGGGTTGTTCCGGACAAAGCGGTTATATATGAAAGAGAAGGCACGGCCTGGGTCATTTATAGCCACCTTAAGGTGCTCTTGGAAGAGGATTATTTAGCGATGAATAAAACGGGCCTCGGCCATCCTTTAAGCACATTAGGCGCAATGCCTAAAAATACTCAAATGCAAGAAATGACCAACCAATTAGTGCGGGAGGTCATATTGCCGGAGATAGAAAACGAAGTGAATGAAGGCAAAAATTTTACTGTGCTTAGGCAGATTGTATCAGCGATGGTTCTTTCCCATTGGTTCAAACAAGCGCTAAAAAATTCGCTGATAACCGAAGTTTACGTAGATAAAGGAAAATTCGGCGGAATTGAGACGGCGGACAAAAACCTTAAATTAAGCATTTACGACCGGTACATTGAGGCGTTTAAAAAAGGAGTTTATGAGTATGTGCAAGAAGATTACGACCCCCAAACCAAAGAAATTATACCGCGAAAATTCTTCTCCGGGGGGTTTGCCTTAGATTCAGCCATGATAAGCACGGTGCAAAACCCGCTTACAGTCGATCCGGCAATAATGTCCGCGGTTGGTAATCGTTTTGCCGGAATACAGCGGCGAGGATTGGATACTACCAGTATAAACCTTTTACCGTTAGGGCAAAATATTACTCCGCAAAATGTGGATTTCAAAACTTCCGATTCGGCAATGCTGGTGGACGATCAGCGCGTGAGCGAACGCAGGGCTTATTTTCAGGCGGCCCCAGCGGAAGAAGTAATAACAGCCTATTACCAAACGAAACAGAATATGCTGGTTGCCCTCAACACAGACAATGAAGCGAAATTTAAAGAGTATTACGAAGAATTTTTAGCCATCAGCGAACCGCTTGGAGAAAAGGCGCAAACCCTTTCAGAGGATGAACTCCTGGGCATGGTTAGCAGGGCTTATCAGAAAGGGACAGAAGAAGGCCCGATAAATCCTAAACTTATTACCAGGCAAACCAGCCCGCAAGGCCCCGTTTTATCGGCCGAATTATTAAGAAAAGAGTTTGCCGCGGTAGGTCGTAAAGGCTTTAGCCAGCAAATGCGGGAAAATATCGAGGTAATCGTCGGGGAAATGTCGGAGGATTTAGCCCGGGAAGAAACAGAAAGAAAGAGTTTGCAGGAAAGCATGTCGAAAGATATCTACACGTACCATATTGACCAATTTCTTCCGCGAAGCATTCTACAAGGGGATTTTAAAGAATGGAAGAAAATAGCCGGTGGTATTATTTGGAGTACTCCGAGGGTGCTGGGAAACGCAATGGGGTCTTTCTCCCGCTATTCACAGCGGATTAATATGCACGCCATCGATGATGAAATAGAGCTGCGACTGGTTTTAAAGCATGAATTGGCCCATTACTTGATGTTCAAAGGGATTATTAAGTTCCCTTTTAACTCGGAGATTTTTACCTTTGCGGTTTCCGCTATGGAATTAATGAAGGGCGTCGCTCCCGGCAGCGCGGATGAGGATAGGCTTTTCGGGAGTTACGGCCAATTTCTTGAGGGAGAAGGCGCCAAACAACTTTATCAAAAAGGCCGTCAATTAGGGCGGGAAGGTAAAACGAGTTTTATGATCGACCCGTCCAAAAGCGGTAATCAAGCAAATTATTTAGTGTTTAATCAGCTAATCGTTGAGGCGAGGGCTATTTATGAACAGCTTGGCCTCGATACCGGACGGCTAAAAGCCCCTTACAGCGCCCAAAGGGCAGTCGGTATAATTTTGGGCGGTATTTTAATGGGGATGATGGAAAAAGACCCTTCCTTTAAGCCAATGTTGAAATTGAGAATATATCTGGAGGCTTTGTACGAATATTTCGGAGAGTCCAGCCCTGAGTTAAAGCGCTGGGAAGATGGACTGATCGAGGAAGCGGTTAATTATGTCGGGGGAGCCACCGGCCAAACCGTAAACTTTGTGAATACTGCCGAAGGTGTTTGGCGGTTTCACTCTCTGCGTGATAGTGAAAACCGAACAGGTATCAGCCAACTCATAGGCAGCAGGGCCGATGCCAAGCCTCGCCGGTATGACGGCGAATCGCCGGAAGACCTAAAAGGCCAGAAAGAAGCCGCCAGGGAAAGGGTCCTGGGCCATGCTTTCTTGGCTATGGCTAAACAGAGGTATGGCTTTAGAGACCTTACCGCAAAACTCCCTGAGGAAATAAATAAAAACGAGGATGTTTTATACACGCTTTGGGACCGGCTCCTTCTGCCGAAGATTACAAAAATCAGGGCGGATATAACAGCGGCTTCACATTCTACCGATACATCTTTCCGCCCGGTTAACCGGTTTGTCAGCCGGGTGTTAAAGGATATTTACGAAATAGAGGATGATTGGCTGGCCGAGTCAAGGTTCCTCTCTTTGCCTCTGCATGTTCAATATATAGATAGTTTGATTTACCGCTGGTATCATTACGGCCGGGCAGGTAAAGACGGCCTGGTTATTAACAACCTCTTGGACGGGCGCATTCGCAGCCCGGAGAATTCTTTGGTTGAAGCGGCAGTTTTCCGTTCCGCCGGGTCTTTAGATGCGGATGAAGGTTACGGATGGATTTATATGCTATTTTATCCGGATAAAATAACCGACGCGCAGCTCATTGATATTGTAAAAAACAAAATTTGGCCGGAATATAAAAAGTTATATGAAATTGCCTTGGAAGAAGAAACGC
>JADFZM010000030.1 GCA_015232535.1 Candidatus Omnitrophota bacterium | reverse complement strand
ACGCTATTAATATATTTCCCGTCCATATAAGTCCAGCCTAAAGGCGCGACGCCTTCGGTGCGAAAAGAATGCGCGAATACCAAATATTTAATGCCTTCTTCGGCCGCGGTTTTATGCAAAAGCCCATGAATAGCGACGTCCGTCGGGATTTCAGCGTCGGAAGTCGAAGAGCGAAGAAAAGAAATCTGCAAATCCTTAAATTCTTCCCAATCCAAGACATAGGTATAAAGATCGATATTTAGCTTATTTGTCGCGTTTTTGATATTTGTTACGGCGATTTCCGAATTCCAGCCGTTGTCCAAATGCACAGCCAAAGGCCTTAACCCGAGCTTAACCGCAGCGCATAGAGCGAAGGTGCTGTCCCTCCCGCCGCTAACGCCGATAATAATATCGTAGGGTTTCCCTTGCCCGTCTTTCTTTATTTTATCGATGAATTTATCAAAATATCCTTTTCCCTTGGCGTCAAGAGGGAATTCTTTATCCATAGCATCGTGCATATGGCAAAAATTACAAACCCCGTTTTCATCGAAATTAATTTCGGGAACGGTCGTGTCCATTACACAGCGGGTACAAATTACTTTATCCTTTTTATCCATCTTTTTATTTTCTATTTTTTATCTTTGATATTTGATCTTTGATTCTTAATCTATTTAACTGCTTACTTCCATATCAAACCACATCCCGAAAAGAAGGAATTGCAAGCCGGTTATAATCGACAGTGAACAGAAAATTGCCTGCGGCCCTGTTACGTTAACGTTCAAAGCGAAGTTTTTGTAGATCAGGAATACTCCGTATATACTGCCCGTCGGGAGTAATACCATTCCGCAGAAAAAGAAAAATACTAAAGGATGAAAATCAAGATAAACATACTTAAAAAGCATTCGCCAAAAAAACCCACGTATAAGCATCGGAGAAACTTTGATGGCGTAATTCAAGCCCTTTATTTGGGACTGCCGCTCGCCTTTGATATATATCGGAGTGCGGGGAACATCTTTTACCTTCATGCCGTACGCATTTAGCCTGATAAGAAAATCCATCGGGTATCCGTAACGCTTAAAAGCCCTTCCCCAATCGACTATATCTATAGCTCTTTTAGTTATTGCCGTATATCCGTCGACAACATCCATTATTTTATAATATCCAGAGGCGATCTTCGTTAGGGCAGTGATAAGGATATTGCCGAAGATCCTCAGTTTAGGCATTTTAACCAATGTTTTATCAAGGACGAAAAACCTGTTCCCTTTGGTGTAATCAGCCTGTCCGTCAATCAGAGGGTCTAAAAAGCGGTCCACCTCTTCAAGAGGCATCTGGTGGTCTCCCCCGACCACTACCGCGATGTCATAACCGTCCTTGGAAGACTCGAGATAGCCGGTAATAATCGCGCCGCCCGGCCCCTGATTCTTCGGGTGCTGCAAAAGTTCAATGCGCTTGTCGCTTTTTGCCATTTCCCGGACCACCTCCGCCATATTGTCCTTGCTCGCATCATCAACCACATAGATCTTATCAATAACTGAAGGGATATTTTGCAAGGTGGGGCGGATAAGTTTACTTTCATTATAAGCGGGAATAACTAAAGCGATTTTTTTTGCCCTATACATATTGTTTCCTTTATTGTGGAATTTCCGTAATTAAGGTTCGCACCTAAATATACCCGTCATCCTGACGTGAAGTACGCCTCCTCTAATACGCTTCATTTGATTGCCTGTTTTAAAACAGCCACAACCTGATTTATCTCCTCATCCGAGATTTCCGGGAACATCGGCAAAGACAACACGCTCAAGCACGAATCCTCGGCCGCAGGAAAATCGCCATTTCTATGCCCAAGATATTCATAAGCCTTCTGCAAATGTAAGGGGATCGGATAATGCACTCCGGCTTGTATCCCGGCGTCATTTAATATTTTTAAAACCTTATCGCGCTCTTTTAAGCGGATCACGTACAAATGATAAACATGGCTGGCATAATCCGCAACCTTCGGCAAGATCAATCCGGTATCTTTGAGTAGCTTATTGTATTTTGCCGCTGCCTCTTGCCTCTTCCTGGTCCAAAGAGAGAGATAATTAAGCTTAACGTTTAATATTGCAGCCTGCAGAGTATCTAAACGGCAATTATATCCCTCGATATCGTGCTCGTATTTTTTATTCCAGCGGCCGTGGTCAATGAGCATCCACATCTTTCTAGCCAATTCCTCGTCGTTAGTTGTGATAATGCCGCCGTCGCCGTAAGCGCCTAAGTTTTTCCCGGGGTAAAAGCTGTAGCAAACACAATCGCCGAATTTGCCCAAAGGCTCATTTTTAAAAGCCGATAAATGCGACTGGCAGGCGTCGAATATAACCTTCAGATTATGTTTTTGAGCGACTTTTATAACCCCTTCGATATCGCAGGATTGCCCGTAAAGATGCACCGGGATTATAGCTTTTGTTTTCTTGTTTATCGCTTTCTCCAGCTTTTTTACGTCGATATTATAAGTCTCTTCATCGATATCAACAAAGACAACCCTTCCGCCCGCCTCGGTGATCGATTCGGATGTGGCGATAAAAGTATTGGGAACGGTTATGACCTCATCGCTTCTTTTAAGCCCGAGGGCTATCATTGAAACATACAAAGCGGTCGTGCCCGAGGAAACGCCTATCGCGTATTTAGCGCCGGTCATTTCCGCAAAACGGCTTTCGAAATTCTTTAAATCTTTTCCTCCGACGAAAGCGGTGCGCTCGATAATATCATTGATCGCCGCATCAATTTCTTTCTTTATCGATAAATATTGTTTTTTTAAATCTACGAGTGGAATCATCATATAGTCCGTTTCTATTTGCGTATTCCGTATTCCGGGGACGCGTACCTAATTGCTGCCAAGATAAAGGTAGCACGTTAATTAGGTACGCGTCCCCGGAATACTAACACTTTTGCCGTTTTTTTCGATTGATTTTTGCGCCGCCTCCAAAACTTTGACTACCCTTAAGCCGTTTTCCCCGTCGGTTAGCGGTTTTCTTTTCTCAAAGATGCTATCCACAAATTCCTGGCACTCCTCCTTCAAAGGCTCGGCAAAATTGATCTGGGGAAAAATAACATCCCCGGCATGCTTGATAAGCTGGTATTTGCCGAAATCGTCATATGCGCCTAAAGAATCTTTGATGTTCCTTCTTTTTATACCTTTATCGAATATCTGTATCTTAGAGTCCGCAACATCGTCATAAACGATCATTTTCTCGCTTCCCACAACCGTCAAGCGCCTAACCTTATTCGGGTCAAGCCAGCTAACTTGGATATGAGCGGCAATATTATCGGGAAAAGTTAAACTCATAAAAACAACATCTTCGATTTTCTCTTGGATAAAAGCATAACCTTTACAAGAAACATTAAGCGGCATTTTCCCTATAAGGTAAATCAGTATAGAAATATCATGCGGAGCAAGATTCCAGAGGGCGTTGATATCCTCCCGGACAATCCCGAAATTAAGCCGCTGGGAATAAAAATAATAGGGCTTTCCCGCGGCCCCGCTATCAAGCTGTTTTTTAAGTTCTCTTACCGCGGCATTATATTCGAAAGTATGCCCTGCCATAAGACAAAGCCCTCTTTTATCAGCCAGATTTATCAGAGCTTTTCCCTCTTTTACGCTCATAGCTAAAGGCTTCTCTACTAAAACGTGCTTATTTCTCAGTAGCGCCTCTTTTGCCAAAGAAAAATGGGTCCGGGCAGGAGTAGCCAAAACAACGGCATCTATGCCGCTTTTTAGGAGTTCTTTATAACTGTTGGTTGTGATTATCTTCGGGTATTTATCGGTAACGTATTTTAAATTCTTATCATCTATGTCGGCAACCGCTTTAACTTTACAGTTCGGGCAAATAGAAAAGTTGCGTAGCAAATTAGGGCCCCAATAACCGCAGCCGGCTAGACCGATATTGATCATATTAAATTGAGATTAGTAACTATTTAATAAGCTTATAAATATTATTAAGATAAGATACTATAAATTGCTGCTTATGGAAAGAAGTTTTTAAGAAGGAAGTGAATTAAAAAACCGTCATCCTGAGCGTTAGCGAAGGATCTATTATGAGATTCTTCACGTCCTTCAGAATGACGGCCTAAAGAGTCAATCTTTCAGTGAAACTAATTATTCTTCGCCATATCAAACCTCTTTTGGCGGTCATAATCAACAGATTTAATTTTACTCAAATCCACCGAATTATTTTCTGTATCAGCAACGCCTAAAAGAAGCGGCAGATTATTTATCGGCGTAATGTTTATAATTATCGGGATAAACCCTTGAATATTGATATTCTCGATTTGCTGATAATTTATGGGAAGCGGAACTCCTTTGCCGTCGCGCTTTATTTGTAAATCAAATATCTTAGGGTTAAGGTTGATACCGCCGACCTCACTTGCCTTATCCCCGAGCTGGGCTTTATCTTCGCCTTGCGAAGCCCCTTTGGTTTGATCTAGCTTTGCGGGTAATTCATCGGAAGCTGAAAGCAAAGCGGATTCGGAATAGTTTCCAATGACAATTTCACCGATATTTAAACCCGGCTGGTTTGAGTATCTTTTGGCAACAACATCCATCAATTCCCGGTCGTTCGATGAAATCGTGACTTTTTCTCCTTTGATTTCGCTTAAAAGGCTCGCAATATAATGGGCTAAAGTAGTCTGCCATCCCATTGCATAAGCTCTCGGCACTGAAAATAACAATCTCCCGTTAGCGTACAGATAAACCCAGGCATCTTCTTTAAATTCATCGGCCATCTCTTCCGATGTAAGAAACCTTTGCCAAGCAAGGCGGACACTATAGGTTAAAGCTTGCAAATCTTTATCATCTTGAATGTGTTTATACCTCCCGGTTTTCGAATCAATATATTTGTTAGCAAGAACAAAAGATACATTATCCGTTATTTCTTTCATTCTTTGTTCATTCGCACTTAAGCCTTGTGCGATATCCGGTTGATCTATTACCTTTTCTAGCAAAGTATCATACTCTTCCCGTTGAAGTTCGGATAAAGCAGACATAAGCCCTCGAAACTCGCTTTTTGACAACTGGGCATAGCCGCGGTCGACATGCTGTATGCCAAAGAAATCCAAAGACATTTCATTTAGCCCATTTACTATTTCTAGCCGATATGCGTTTAATTCGGCATAATCCATCTGAGCAATAGGTTTTCCCTTATATTCTTTGGCGCCGAAAACCCAATTGTAACTTCTATTATTTGCCCCTGTTCCCGACGGCCTGGCAGTCGAGAAAAGGATAACTCCATCCTCTACCCTTTTTAAAATTAACCGCACTCCTTCCTCCGGGAACCCGGTCCAGAAAGAATCAAATTTTGCATCGCGGTAAATTTCGACATCCACGACCTCATATTTACCGTTAAATAGAGTAACTTTTGCTCCCTTATCTATAGCGCGCTTTAAAATGACTCCAAATGTTTTTTCAAACCAGCTCACGGCATTAAGCTTTTTCTCTTCCCCGGTAAGCCCTTGATAATCAATAAAACGGTTATCGGTTCCGACCGCGCCTATAGCTCTAAAAATATCCAAATACATTTCAAAAGGTTCTTTATTTTCTAAGGCCTTTCCTAAAGACAATAATTCAGCAAATTCAAAAGCAGCGAGGCTTCCGTCTTTCTCGCTAATGTGTTCTTTTTCAATCCGCCCGACTTCATCTCTTTGCCAATTAGTATCATTTTGGTTTATTTGCAAATATTCATTAGGGACAAAAACACCGAATTCCCCGTAACCGTTACTTTCCTCAACTCCCATGGGTATTTCCATGTGGGCGATAATACTTAAGGCTTTAATAATATCTGCCTTGTTTCCTTCTCCCTCTGCAACAAAGGCTTCTAATTTATCAATCGCCTCGTCGATTAAAAGCACGCCTTGACGTTGATACATAACGTTACTTTTAAGCTCGGCGTTCAAACCTTTTAGCTCGGCAAGAAGCTGTGTCAAAGCAACATTTCTTTCCTGTGCTTGAGCGGCTGACAAATGCCGATTAATAAACCATGCTATCCTAGCTATTTTGAAAAGGTCACGGCTCTTTTTGGCGAGTTCCGTAAAACCGACATAAGTATCCAAAGTATAAATGTTGTAACCATATTCTTTCCGGAAATACTCGGCGATAAAAACCAAAGCATCGGTAGTAACATGCGACTTTTCTATTATATAGAGCTTCTCTTTAGAAAGCTTGCCCCTTTCGTGCATCATTCTAAGCTTATGGAAAACGATAAAGTTCCAGGCGTCATTGGCTGTTAAAAGCAGATGATCTATTAAATTATCCTCTAAATATCGGGTAACTATTTTTATACGTGATTTATCTACTCCTTGCGCCGCGAGTTTTTCGGCAACCGCCTTAATTAAAGGTTCTTTAATATTCCCGCCGATAATTCCTTTTGTAAGAGGGATATCAATTCCTGCCCGGTCAATATCCGGGTCTGTCGCCAATCCGATATTTAAAGAATTCATCAAACTAACGGCCTGAGGCAAGTTTACATCTAAATTCTGACCGGCTGTTTGTTGTAAGAACTCGATAAAGTTCACTATCCATCCTTGGGTAACACCCGGATCGGGCATGCCGAATTTTCCGCCGGGGCGGTTAAACCCGCTGAAGCTTCCGTTAAATTCCAGGGTTTGGTTTTCGTTTAAGCTTAACTCAGTATAACCGGCATGTTTCAAGAATCCGGGAAAATCCTGAGCATTGACTGCGCCAACCCCGCCAAAAGCTGTGTAAAATATCCCTAATTCCTGCCTAGCCTGTTCTACTTTCCCTCTTTCTGCTTCGCTCAAAGACAATAATTCAACCGGAGATAATTCCATAATATGTTTGTAATAACGCGAATAAAACTGATTATCAAAATAAGCCCCGTTACGGTTAGTTTGCGGATTAAATTCTTCTTTCCCAAACCAGCGTAAGCGAGCCTCGCCTAACTTGAATTTTTCACGAAAGAACAAAATACTGTTAGAAGGTCTCTGAATCCACCAGGATATGCTATCCTCGTCTTTCTTTCCTTTTGAATGCCTGGCAAAAATATCGTCAAACTCCTCCATAGTCATAGAACCTATTTCGGAAGGCATTCTATAAGGCATAACTTCGTTTACAAAGTCCCCGGCGATAACGCCTCTTTCATCAACGATAATATTCTTACCCGCTTTGTCGACTTGCGCCCTCTGCACCGATATAAAGGCTTTAAACCCGTTAAAATGCGCCGGGCTGTGGGATGCGGAAATTAAAATAGCGACCGCGGAACGGTTATTAGGGTCTTCGCTTGCCTGATAGACAACCGCCGGAACACCGGCCGGGCGGTCGAAAAGGTCAACGCTAACTCCGTCTTTTAGGAAAGCTGCCGCTAGCATATGCGCATAATATTTCCCGTTCAAACGGCTGTCATAAGCAATTGAGACTTTATTGTTCTTTACATCCTCGACAAAACGCGGATCGAGTTTCTTTTGTTTTATAAGCTCATCCGCTGTCCCATAGGCAAGTTCTTCTTGAAGTTTGCGGTAAACATTAACTATAGCACTTTCCTGCTGTAAAAGCGTAATAACATTCATCAGGTTAGGACCGGTTAAAATCGGAGCTTGTTGTCCGGGGAATCCCGGTTCTTTTCCGGCAAACTCATCCAATTCTAAATCAGCAAGTACTCCGAAAGAACTCTGCACCGCCGGATTCCTGATTCCCGCCGTACCAAACATTCGCCAACCCGGCCCGAAACAAAAGAGAATATCTTCGCTTCTTCCTTCTAAGATCCCGCGGATAATACCGGATTTGATGAAATCCGGAATATTATTTTTAGCGCTTAGCCATTCCGGAAGCAATCGTTTTGTCCATTCAATATTCTTCCTTAGGGATTCTGCAGTCATATCGCCAGCTTTTTTCTTGCCGAAACTTTCTATGTCAGCAAAAGCCTGCCCTAGCAATTGGTCAATAAACTCTTGATATCCGGGAGCATTTTTAGGATTATTTTTTATCCATTCTATGGCCAAATCGCGGGCAAATTTTGATTTCTTAACCAATAAAGCATCAAACTTCGGCATTGCTTCCGGGGAAGCAGTATAATAGTTAAATTTGCTACTAAAGGCCATTAATTTTTCGGCAGCCTCAAAATCTAATTTTGCACCGGGGGTCGGCTTGACAAAAGCGGCTATCGCGTCAAATTCTTTTTCTAATGAGTCAACCTCGGCGGAAGCAAGCAATGCCTCATCAATTACCTTGCGAAGCCCATTATTATCTAGGACATATTTACCCTCCGGAAAGGAAGAAAGGTCTATAACTTGCTGGTCAGTCTTTACGATTTTGTATCCTCTCATCTTTAAATATTCAGGAACGCTAACATCCGACATTTCTTCCGGTGTTAAATCAACGTATTCCCAGCCGCCGTTTTTGATGCTAACACCTTCTATTTTTATCGACCTGCCAGAAACAGTCCTTACGATAAAAGTGCCGTCTATATCGGCATTGCTTATTTCTATATCCTCCCCATCGATAATAACGACCGAACGATCGGAAACTTTTCCGCCTCTGATTTTACTGATGAAATCGTCAACGGTCGGCGCAAAACTTCTAGTGAAAACTATTTTAGCTCCTTCCTGATACGGTATCCCTTGGGTAAACCTTGTATTGCCTTCCACATTGATTTGTACTCCTGCTAAATCCATTAATTTACGCCCGTATTTGTAATAATCCGCTTCGCCGGTTGCCATTGCATCGGGATAATTTCCATTATCAACTTTCTTTAATGCTTCCGGATATCCGTTTTTAACAGGGGAAAAAACATCCCGCTTGTCAAAATTGGTAAAACCGACTTTATCTCCCGGAAACACCTGGGCGATATCCTGCATCATCGATTCAAGCCGAGCAGGGCTTTTAAGTGTTTCGCGGTCACCGACTGCACCAGCTTTGTCTAAGGTATATTTAGGGTTAACAAACTCTCCCACAATTCCTCCCGTTAACCTAAGGACCTCAGAAAAAGCGTTATTTTCCAAAATAAACACGTTCAGATTGCCGGGGAATGCCGATTTACCGGTATTCGGATCTGCAGTGTCTCCCCCTGGTAAAACCAAAGCCACTTGATTATATTCAACGTTCCCAGTCCATCTCTTATCGGCTTGCTTATTGACCATAGTCATAATTGCCCCGGCAGACTCACCGACATCACGGCTAACAGTGATGAAATTCATCTCTAAACCTCTTTCCAGAGAGCTTACTAACCCAGCTAGAACCGCATTAAAAACCTGGCCGTTAGTATCCTGGAAAAACACTGTATGCTTGATTCCCTTGGTTCGCCAATAATCAACAATACCCACATTTCTCATCAGGACCAGGATGTCACCATGATTATGTGGTTTTGCTTCTAGCTTATATTGATCGTCTGGCCTTAATACAAAGTTGGCATCATTATCGGCTAATGTTGCCACCGCATCCTGCTGCATTATGATAATTTGTTTCGTTTGACCTTGTTGAACCTGCTCTTGGGTAGGGTTCACAGTTAAACCATTCATGCCGAAGAATTTATTCTTGGTTAAAAAATCGACGGTGAGTTTATGCGTTTCTTCCGAGGTCATTATAAATAGAGGGATGGCCCTTTCTTCCCCCGTTATCTCGTTTGAACTTTTTTGTAAAGCAAGGATATTTTCAATGAAAACCTGTATATAGCTTTTACCCGTAGCTAAATCCAGAGGAATTTCGATTTTAATGCCTGATTTATAACCCAGCCTTTCCCCCATACCGCCAGCAACTAGGGCAAAAGCTGTCTTATTTACTGCCTGCAATCCTTCCCTTTCAATGGCTCTAAATCGTTTATCCAACACAGTTAACTGCTGTCCCTGCGGGACTTGGGCTTCATACCCGTCAAAAGGATTTTTGCGCCCCTTAGAAGCAGCCAATAGCCTTTTGGCATTCGCCTTATAGGCTGCCAATCCTCCTGGATACTTGGCATTAAGAAACAAAATTTGCTCAAGAAATGCCTGTTTCCTATCATCATTAATTCCCGGGTCATCCCATCCAGCCATCAGTTTCTCTTCTCCTATCTCAAGCAAAACTTTCAAGGCAGATTGATATCTTTCCCCATAAATTACACCAGCTTCTATGTTACTTCTCGCAGCCTCTGGTATTTTTGCCATATCTGAGGATGAAAGCATCGCCTTGTCTCCTGAAATAACTTCCTGCAAATTATCCGGCCAGAAACCGGTTTTAAGGTAAGTGTCTACAGCGGCAAGCATAGCTGCTTTTTCTTTCTCTACCATACCATCAAACACTTCTGTCAATGGTGAACTAATAAGCGGCAAAAAATTATCAGCGTTCTGCTCGGAATACCTTAAGCTTAAGGAAGAATTATCTTCATACAAACCAAGCATCCATTGCGTATATTTATCAACATTAATAACTATCTTGGAAGTTCCTTTTTCGCGTAAAATAGCCCAAGCTTTCTTGAGATTTCCTTCAACATGTTTCCTGGAAATTTCGTATAAGTTGGGATAAAAGATATCGCTTGAACCATTAAGGTAAGAATTAACCGCCCAAAGAAGATATTTCATCTGCTCTTTATCCTCTCCGGCCTTTCGGGCTAATTCATCCAGCAAAGAGTCCCGGGAAACTATATTACGGGGCATCAGGGAATCAAATAGAAGCTCGTTTTCATTTTGATTAAATTCATAAGCATCAACTATCGCACGGGCTATTCTTGCCGCCCTTCCTCTATCATAACCAAATCTAAAGGGCATCTCTAAAACATGGGTAATATCAAGCTCAAGAGCCCTTATCCCATCCGTATTCCTCCGGTAACGCTTTATTTCTTCGCGTTTAATTTCAAGTTCACTCTTAGAATAAGCTGTTTCGGCCCTTAGCATCTCTTTCCAAAATTTAACGGCTTTTAGAACCTCCCCCTTAAAATCATCAATTTTTTTGCTCAAACGATTTTCGATCCTAAAAGAATAATTCTCTGTAACTACTTCTGTAAGAACCGAAGTTTCCATCTGTATTCCGTTTCCCGTATCCCATCTTGATAATCCGTATACAACAGCCTCGAGCGCATCTTTTAATGAATATACCTTCTCACCTTCTAAACCTCTATAGCTGAAATCAAATACTAATGTGTCTTTTTTTATTATGCTAAACTCTTCCTTTGTTAACATGTTTTCTATATCATCTAACAGCTTTAACAAAGTTTCCCTATCAACTTCCTTCCCGGCAAGATAAGTTTTATCCGACAACATCGCTTTATCGGGTTCATTCCTTCGATTAGAGGATTCTATGGCTTTTTTAATCTCGCTCAGAACATTAACAATCCTTAGTGACGGATATCTAATAAGAATATAAAGTACAACTGGCTTTTCCTTTGCAGATAATTTCGAATAAACACCATTTAGTCCTTCCTCTTTTAGATCCTTGCTTTTTTCGGCGATACTTTTAAATATTTCAATGACCTCCGGCCGGCTTAACCCGGGATCATTGCTTAAGATGTAAGCTATCCAATCTTTGACAATGGCTGGAAATAAATCATATACTTGTTCATTATTCCCCGCCATCATTTGATCCGCCGCGGCGGGTTCGGCTTCGATATATGCCAAATACCTGGTTTTATATGATTCTAAAGCTCTAACAACTATATCGATTTGCGCTTTAGGGTTCCTCGGCCTTGAGGGCAAGCGAACTAATATGGCGGTTGTCTGTGCTGTATCGGGATATTTTGCGCTTACATACATCACAAAATGATTATTAAATAATTCCCTCGCTAGGCTTTTTGCGATATCCGCCGTAATTCTCCTTTTATTCTTAAAGGTTTCTTCCTCAGTTACCGGGTCACTCATAGATACTGAACCTACGGGATGTTCAGCATCTTCCCACAAAATCACTCCTGTTTCATTCCCCACTTCTTTTATAAGCAGTTCAGGATTTTGTTTGTTTTTAGCCTCGACAAAGGTGATTATACGCTGCAACTCTTGAACATATAACCTAGCCAGGGCAACGCTCAGCATCGCATAATCATCCCTAACTCCTCGATTTCTTTCTTGCCCAACATCTTTTCGCATTCTTTCCTCTACAACCTTTTTTCTTATATCTGAATCTACGAACAAAGCCTGATAAAGATCTCTATAAATTGAATAATAGGCCAGCCCTTTTACTTGAACATTATACAATGTTACCAGTTCTTCAAAGCGCGCCAGATCAAGCCGAGCCATCGTAAAATCAAACCATGGCTTATTAATAGAAAATGCCGGGTCAATGCCGCTTAAAATTGATTCCGTTGTAATAATATTCACCGGTGTAGACATATAACCTTTGGCTGCATTAACAAGCCATAAGATTAACTGCATTATGTCGGCAGTCAATTTATCTTTTGTTTCCGGGTTTGCTATCAGGCCGACCAAGGCTTTTCTTGCCATAGACTCGTTAAATTCATTGACTGAAGAATTTTGAAACTTGATATCTAAATCCGAATTTCCGGTAAGAATTTGATAAGCTTCTTTAATCATCCGGGCAGCATTTATCACTTCGGATACTATATTACGAAGATCGCCCTCCCTTCTAGCCGCAGAATCTAGCCCGGAGCCTAAAAGGACTCCTGCCATCGATGCCTTTAAAGCATCTTTAAGATCACTGATGGTTTTTTCATCACCGCCAGCAATCAACTTTAACTGCTCTAAGGTCATAGTCGTTAAAGCTTCTTTAGCCATCGCCAGCATCGCCGCGTCTTTCATCCGCTCGGGGAACAAGGCCCAATTGGCCATCTCATAATCCTCGCGGTCGGCTTCGCCCTCGCCTATTTTCGCCTTACGCCCACCGATATCCGGAGTTAAAGCGCGGGTACGGATTTCACTGATATTGTTCGCGGTATAAACTAATTTTCCGGTCTCACCGCGGAGAATCATATCAATAGTCGCCTCTCCCATGACCCTGGTCTTGATTAGATCTTGCTCGACGATATTCGCTTCCCTCTGCGGGTAATCCAGCTTGCCAATCTTTGTAACTTTGGCTTTGCGATCTTTGTAGCTATACTCGGAAAGCCCGGTTTTTAGCAAAGCCTCTAAAATTTCCCCGGCGCCGCCTAATTTCTCCTGGTTAAATTCATCCGTTTCCTTATTAGGATGTTGAAATGCCGCTTCAGCCACTTCGCTATTACCAAAAGCCCTAATAAATATCTTGGCATTATCTTTATATTCCGGATTAAATTTTACTCCCTCGGCAACGACAACAACACCCCAGCCGTACCTGGAATAAAATTCACCGATATTTTTTATCAATTCTTCCAAATCGATATTGCCTTCTTCAACTATTAATGTCCGGGCAACTCCGGCATTCTTTCCGGATTGAAGAGCAACAAACCCGGCATTTCGTCCAAAGACTTCGGCGATCATGACTCTACTGCCATCGATCGCGGTATGTTTTATATTTCTGATAGCCTCGGTTGTCGCCTCAACATCGCTTTCAAAACCATAAGTCGGATCAGCCTCGGGGTCATTAAACTCAATATCATTATCCATGGTCTTCGGCCCGCCGATCATCCGTAACTTATCAAGATATTCCTTCTCCTCCTCGCTGGTAGCGGGCAACTTCTTATATTCCTCTATTGCCAGAATCATTTTTCCGGCCGCGCCTAAGGTATCGTCCCCGCCCAAAGGAACAATACCGTCGAGATCTAGATTAATGAGCGTTTGTATCGCTTTTGTTGATTTCGGATTTACAATGGGCAAAGGCTTTTTATTTTCCATAAAAAGATTTGTCCGGGTCGTCTCGGCGATTGTGCCTCCGGTCAGCTCCCGCCCGACCAAATCTTTAATTGTTACAACGCGCGCCTCCTTTATGTATGACTCATTAACTAATGACGCCCAGCCGCCGGGAAGCAAAACTAATTCGATATTATCCCCGCCGATAGCATAGGCCCTTCTCGCTAATGTCGCGATATAGGAATTATGCCCCGTCGCCGGGCCGCCGCCGGTAAATACGCCGATCCTCGTTTTCTTCCCGTCGGCCCGCGGAGTGAATTTAGGGGCCTCTTCCTCGACCAGGGCCGCTTCCGCCAGGTCGACAAACCACAGCGGATAACCCATGACCTTGTCGTTATTTTCTACAAACACTTTTAACAGATCCGCTGCACCCGCCCTATTGTCCATAAGCCAGTTGACATCCTTTAATTTCTCCCGGAATAACAACCTTTGATCTTTGTTGAACTTTGGGCCGAATATTTTTAAAGCCTGAATTATTTCCAAAGCCGCGTAATAACCACCGTCATCTATCTCTCTTCCCTCGGCGGCGGCAAAAACTTTCCTATATATAAAATCATTATCGCCAATCAACCCCGGTTGCTTGAACCCATCCGCGACTTCTTTGCCGGATAAAACTGCCCGGTCGGAGGCTTGCCCCGGTTCCTCGATTAACTCCGGGTCATTTAAGCCGACGATATACCCTTTTCTGTCCTCTGCCGGAGGCGTAATTCTGATTGTCCGGGCAATGATCTCTCTTATCTCCTGAAGGACCTGACCTGTCCCATCGATCAATTTCATTTCCATAAGTATGGGGCCAAATCTTTTTTTCATTGCCTCTGTGTTTTCCCAATCGATTTTACTTAACTCTTCCGCTCCGGGATCCGCCAAGCTTTTAAGCATAACCACCATAGTAACCCCGTCACTGCCTCTGCTTAAAAGGGATACAAGCTTTTGTCTGATATCATTAAAAAGTATCCTGGAGACGGTAGTCCCTTTAGCTAATTGTACCAGCATCGCGGGATCCGGTTGTCTTTCGGAAAAGTCCTCCCTTAAGTTACTAAAAGCTAAAGGAAGCCCCAAAGCTTGTTTCGCGGCATCAATTTTATTCATTTCCCTTAATAAACCTTGCATATGTTCAGGGCCTGCTTTCCCCGCCAAAGCTTTCTCAACGCGGGATGTTAAATCCTGAATACCCGCGTTCAAACTCCTTAAGAAAGTGTTATATTCCGGGTCTTCTGTACGCCGCGGATTTGCGACCCACGCCAAAATCTTAGCTGACTCCTCAGCAGAATAATGTTCTTCCAGGCTCAGCATCGCGGAATCCGGGCGCTTTCCCGGGTTCAGCCGGTCGTATTCGCGGTCTAATTCAAGGAGAAATTGGTCGCCCACTACGGCGCGTTCGGGGTAATTCATGCCCGCCCTAAAAAGAGAAGATACCATCCAAGCCAGATTGCCGGCGGTTAAATACAAATGAGAATAAGTTAATGTGCCCTCCCCAAGTTTAAGGCCAATTAAATTTTTTACAGTAAGGTTAGATACATCTAAATATTTCGAAACTTCACCGTATGAAGACAAATTACCAATTAAAAGTAATAATTTTTGTAATAATTCAACCGATAACCTTACTTCCTTCCCTTCGAGCCCTTGAAATAATTGAATCAAGCCCTCCGCTTTCGTGAAAGAAGTAAAAACTCCCCTTGTTTCCCTCATGTATGCCGAAGAGATTTCATGGACAAAATGTCGTAACTTACTCTCTTCTGCAAAAAGGGCTTGGTCGGAGGTTTTGCCCCGAGAGAAGTCCTTTCTATCAAGGAAAAGAAATAAATCCTGTGCGGCCTCGACTGAAGAGGGATTATTTCCGGTAAGCGCCCAACCTAATAAAAGGGCTAGGTCCTCCGGGGTAAAAAAGTAAACCTTTTCTCTCGCGGAAAATTCTATTAGGCCGGATAATTTTTCTTTTACCCCATATATTCTTAACATTTCTTCCCGCTCCGAGAAAGTTGCCTCCTGCCAGCGCGAAATATTAAAATCTTCACCCCTAATTATTCTATTGGCCCGTCTTAAAACTGGCTCAAAAAGGCTAACGTCGTTGATTGTAAAACGGATCCCGGCCAATGAACGGAAAAAAGAATCAAGATCATGCGGTAAATCCTCTTCAGATCCAAGATCAAAGAGTGAACTTTGATCACCAAGCAATGATCTCATAGTAAAAGCACTATTAATGAGTTTAATCCCATAAAACATTTTCTCTTCTTTTGAGAGCAAAGCGGGGTCGATCAAACCTTGTATTGTTGAAATGTATTCAGCCTCAAGATTGTCTCCGGCAACCCTAATCTTTTGCGCTATTTGGCCAAGGACAGCTTCCATACCGGAGGCCTTTAACCCTTCATAAGCTTTTTGCAATTCTCCGCCTTGATAGCCCAAAATTTCCTCCCAAACCTCGGGGAAATTGGCTACCCCGTAAAGAAGGCGGACTGCCTGATTCTCGTTTTGTTGGGCATTATATCCCAAAGTAGTATTTATATGACCGATGTGAAATTGAGGTCTGTTGCTATTTACAATCGCATAGTATATCAATAAAGCTGCGGCCGGCTCGGCGTTAAGTATTCCATAAAGTTTTTCCATTTTTTCTACCGCCGGCTTTATTAGCGCAGGTTCGATCAAATCTGATATAACTTGACTAGCGGATTTATAAACAGGGTCCGTTTCGGCTGACGCGGAAGACCTCAATCTTAATAATTCGTGCGCGTTGAATAAAGTTTCCGCCAGTTGCGGGGTACTCAACCTGAAATAAATAGTATGGCTTATAAAGTACTGCCAGCCTTCGACGTTCGCGGAATCTACTTGACCCGGGAATTTATCATATATCGCCATCATGATATCAGCGTAAAGACCGGCTGTATGTTCGGGATAACTCCTGACCTCTGTCAATAAAGAAACTATCTCTCCTTTATCCGGAGTTGAAAAGAGTGCCCCGTCGGAAGGCAAAACAACCGGCTGACGTAGGGTTTCGGAAATAAGATCCATATGTTCCCTAAGCGATCCGGCATTATCATCCTCCATTGCCTGAGCGATTTTTCCGTGATCATCAGCTTCTGCATCAGCTTGAAAACCTAAATTGTGTTCCACAAGGCCGGGAATGACCTTTTTCCCTAACAAACTTTTAGTCTTGGGATAGAAAGCAGTTATTTCCGTAGCGACATTTACCAAAGACGGCTCTTCTTCCATTTGAGCCATATTACTTTTAACCACGAACATGTAATTCTCGGTAAAAATAACCGCTTGAAGTATCTTCGGCCTTCTATCCTTATGATCTCCCTCATCCTTTAATGCTTCTATTATTATATTCCTTTGTTTTATCCGGGAATATTTTGTTCTCTCGCGAAAGCGCGCGGCGCCCAGAATTCTCGCCATATTACTTGCCTCAGCTTCAGGAGCAAAAAACAAGGCTCCCGGAATCCTGTTGTCATCGGATATTAAACGCAGTTTGTTATCAGGAAATTTTTTCCACACACTGTAATCGTTATCCGGATCTAAAATTGTTCCTTTAAATGCTTCTCCGGCCGCATCCAAATCTGATCTATCAATTAAAGGCCTCAAAGTAAGCTGCCCGACCATCAGGACCTTAATTCTTTGATAAAGGCTTTCATTCCCGGCCTTTCCGGTGCTTCTATTCCCCTTTATCAGCGCGTCTAATTCCGCAAAGGCCTTGTCGCTTTCTTTACTCCGGGGGCCTGCCGTATCACTTATTCGGCTTAATAAAGAAGAATCGGCTGCAGCCGCGGCGCGGGCTGAGGATAACTTGCTTTCCATATCCCTAACTTGAGCGTCAATGATTGCTAATAAAAACCTAGGATAAAAATCGATTCTGCTGACCCTACGAAAACTTATTTTTATCCCTTTATCCTCTACCGTAAAAGAAACGTCCGAGATACCTTCTGTCTTTAATTGCTTGATTTTATTGGTAATATTAGTAAACAATCTATCAATCAATGCAATAAATGAAGCTCTGCTCTTTTCATTTTTTAATTTCAGCAGAGCAAGTAATTTCGGAAAGGACATATTGTAATATTCATCATAAGTGGGGTAACTTTCACCCCGCATATTACCAACAATAGATTTTTCTTTATTATCTATCCTCAAAGCTCCAATTGCCGAGGAAAAATCCGCTAAAGACACAGTAGCTCCTTCATATTCTATTGTGCCTTCCTCTCTTTTCCCCAGAATTGAGCTGTCCGCTGCAGCCGCGGCGGAGTTGGCGGCGGCTTGGACGACTTCAGCGGCACCTTTTAAATCAGCATTAGGCCCGACATCAGCGGTAAGCGAGTTGACATTAAAGATTTTGCCTTTTGGCTCTTTCGCCCTTGAGGCCATCATGCGGTCTGAGGTCCTTTTAGGATGGACCTTTAAAGACGTTCCGCCGGAGAAATACTTTCGCGGGATAATTGTCTTGGTCGCTGAGTCATAATCTTCCTTTATATATTCATACACGCCTTTTTTAAAAGCGTCTAAATACTGATTATAGATCTTATTTTTAATTTCTTTATCCGCGACATCAACTCCAAGCGTTTTATTCTTATCAACATATATCTTGCCCAAAAGGCTTTCTTTGAGCGTGTCTTTATACCAGCTGGCTAAGATAACGGAATTGTAAATCTGCCGAAGGGGCGCGAAATTCTTGCCTTCATTCACTTCTTTTTCTATCTCGGGGATCAG
>JADFZM010000002.1:52300-59368 GCA_015232535.1 Candidatus Omnitrophota bacterium | reverse complement strand
ACAGTCTTTCAATAAAAACATCCTAAACCCATCCATCTTTGAGCAAACTGCTTTGGCTTTATATTGAAGAATTATTTTATTCTAACAAGATTCTTCTAATTTCACTTCTATCTTTAGACCCTATTAGCTTTGCGTCTCCCGCTTTCACGAGATTTGCCTTTTCGGAAATTTAAAAATCTCTATTTCGAAAAGTACAACTACTCTTAGTGTGCCATCATATTTTTGCAATTCAATAGCGAATAAGGCAAATCGAGAAAACGTTTTTTTAAAACATATTTCGCAGATGACAATTACGAGGACAAGAAATAACCCTTTACGTCGCGAAGTATTGGAAAATAATTCGGAAGTGTATGGCTTAAGTATATTCGAGCAGACTTTTCAAAAAGAGGGTCTCCCTAAAACTATTCGCACTGATAATAGTGTTACTTTTTCTCCAACCGCTTTCTTATCTACTGATTACAAACTTGACCTTCTGTTTGACCATATACTGCAATAAGATACATCTGGAGATAGCAAATATTATAAACAAATTCTGAAATAAATTTCAATACGGGAAAAGCCCCCTTATCATAACAAGCTGGCCAAAGTACAAGATTTTACCCCGTCCAAACTAATAAAGTTTTAACTACTCTTCCGCATAACAATATTTAATTCATTGATGGAGGAGGCAAAAGAACTGATTTATAAAGCTATTGGGATAAACTAGCTCCGGGGAAAATAAACACATAAAGACGACAGATTCCTTTTATGGATTAGTCGCCTTATAAAGGTAATAAGCTGCTGCAGCTCCTGCCGCCGCCTTAAGAAGCGTACACCCATAAATTGAAGTTAGAAACATCCCGAGAATTAATAAACGAAAGAAACTCTTTAGCATTTAAGCTCCTTTAAAAGAAAGCAGTGATAAAGCATTGCTTCCTCTACTTTACTTTACACTATTCGCCATTAATATAAAGATGATTTAGTAATTCTTTAGTAGCTCATCTATTACAGGATCCATTTTTGACTTGACGCTTTTCCATTTCATCAAAGAAAATCCGCCCTTACCTGTCAAATGATATTTAGCAGAAGCTATCTGCTTTCCGTCTTTCTTTAAAATAAGCTCCGCGTCAGATAAATAGATACTTACATCCCACGAATGTAATGCCGTATATGTTAAAACATACTCGCATGTTTCGGGGGTTTTCCCTGAATAGACTTCCGTAGAAATTCCATGCCTGCTAAAACCTTCTCTTAACATATCGACAAACCCACCCATCATTGTAACTTTAGGATTTTCCTCAATACAAACATGATTGATTTTTAAAGAACTATCTACCGGCTGAACCTGTATGGATGTGCAGCCGCAGAACATCCCTACGCCAAAGACGACCGAAATCATTATCCTTCTAAAATTTTCTTGCATGATATCTCTCTCCTTTACCAGTTTGACCTGCCATATTAATTTAAACTTCTTCCTGAGACCGACGGACTTTTCCGCTCGCGGTCTTAGAAAGCGCATCAACGAAAGCGAACTCTTTCGGAACTTTGTATTTTGCAAGCTTACGATAACAGTCCAATCGTAAATCATCCAAAATCATCCTCTCCGCAGTGACAATGTCAGCACAAACAATCTGTCCATACTGGGGATGCGCCTTGCCATAAACATGGGATTCTTTTATGCCAGGATACCGATTTAAAACAGCCTCTACCTCCTCGGGGAATACCTTCATTCCGCAAAAGTTGATCACATTCTTCGTGCGCCCTGTAATAAAAAGGTACCCATCCTCATCCTCTTCCCCGATATCCCCCGTATCAAACCACCCATCCGTAAGAACTTCGTTCGCCAGCCGTATTGGCTGAAGGTACGCATCGAACATTCCTTTCCCTTTTAGAAAAATACGCCCGCACCCATGATCGTCGGTGTCTACCAATTTAAGCCGGTAGTCCGGCAGTAACTTTCCGACCGATAAAATCCTGTTATAGTCCTGCGAAGTATTAACACAAGGAAGCCCTACTTCAATAATGCCATATGCCTGAGATGGATAAATGCCAAACTTGGCGTGAAAATTCTCGGCAACTTCAACAGATAATGACATCGCGGTAGAAATGGCTAGCCTGACGTCCCGGAAGACATTTCCGGGAAGGCCTTCCGTCTTAGCCAGAAGGGAATAATGGAACGGCGAGGCATACAGAAATGTTGGCACGCCCTCCGAGACCGTGTTTATAAAAGATCTCGGGAAATCTTCTTCGCAAATAACTATCGTCGACCCTCGGCGCAGAAATAATACAATCGTCACAACAAAATGAAAGCTCATATTGAGGACCCAGATCACTCGATCATTACGACTCATACTCAATACTTTATCAGCCGCATCAGTGCGCGCTTGAATAGCACAATGGGACAAAACTATACCTTTGCTTTTGCCGGTTGTACCGGAAGAAAACCGCACAAATGCCGCATCGATCGCTTGGATGCGTTGATCATGCATCACAAGCTGTTCGGCTTGAGATACAACAATACCTTTTGGAAATATTTCTGACTTGAAAACAAGCTGCTTAAGCCCTGCTATTGTCCGGCCGGATATCAGCAGTTCTGCAGCAGCTATTTTAAGGACGGCTTTGATTTCTTCATCGCCGGATGTCTCGATGATTGGAACAATAACCCCTCCGCATAAAAGAACCGCCAGGCTAATCAAAATATAGTCAATTCCGCCTCGCATACAAATCACAACATAAGTCCCTCTTTTTATACCAATAGCTTCCAGTTGCCTCGCTAGCGAACATATATCTTTAAACAATTCAGGATAAGAAACTGAACGGCTGCCCTCCACTAGCGCAACGCCGCTATGGCTTGAATTCTCGGAAAATATTAATTCGACAATATTCATAACGTGACCGCCCTATGCGTTTTTAAATAATCAACTGCCGCATTACCAGCCGCTTCCCCCGTCGCAAGACATAAACCTCCTGCACGCAGGCTCGCCTGCGCCCCCGGCTCGGCAGACACAGACCGCCCTGAGGAAAAAAGGTTGGAAACATTCTTCGCCTTTACACTTCTTTCCGGAAGTTCATAATAATCTTCATTAGGATATTTGTAGGTTGGCCCGCGCTTGGGATCCCAAAACTCTATGGGCCAGGCGCCTTTCATAATCACGTCGGAAAACTTCTTTCCCTTAATCACATCTTTCTCTTTTAGAATATACTCCCCCTCAAGCCGATCTCCGTCACGTGAAAAAACATCATGAGCTTGCCAAGCGATCTTTCCCGAATTAAATGCGGGCAGTTCCCGGCGCAAAGTCTCAACAATAGCGAAGGATATTTTCTTTGCTAAAGCGGGTTTTGTTCCTGCGGGGACGCTCAGCTTAAGATAAAGGCGCTCCTTATTCTCGGTGGTCGATACTACTGTCCAGCGCGCATACAACGGCAAACGCCTTTGCTTTACTGCCTGATAAAGAACATACGGAACACGGATAGGCAAAACATCGTCCCAGGTAACCCCGACCATCTCAAGAGAAAACCCGGACATTGGACACTCTGTGGAATCTGACAATTGAGCTGCCCCGCACTTTTGTAGAAGGATCCCGGCACCGGCATCAATAAAAACCGCTGCCTTTAACTCGCGATATTTACCATGATGAGAATATCTCACTGACTCGATATGTCTTCCCCGATAGTTACAGGTAAGGATCTTTGAAGAATATAGAACTTTAATGTTCTTTTCATGCTTCAAAAATTCTTCCAAAACAATTACTAACCGCTGGGGATCGCAAGGGAAAAGCCATACCTTACCCATTCGCACCGGCTGCACGCCGGGGGAAAGGCCTTCACAAATTTCCTTTGTTAAGCCGCCATTCAAATACTTCCGAGGAAGAACATCAGAATTAAGAAATAGACCGCACAAATAGCGATGCCGCATCCCCGCAGCCGTGCCCCCCGGAATATTTTCCTTTTCGATCAAAGTAACGCGGGCGCCACGACGGGCAGCAATTATGGCTGCACACACACCAGCGAGTCCGGCTCCAACAACAACGATATCCGTCCTATCTAACTGTTTTCCAAATTTTTTCATTTTTTTCACAAAAGCGGTGAATTAACGTAAAGCATCCTTAGCCTGAGGATTCTCCCGGATCATTTTTCTGATAAGCTCGCGATGGATCTCAGGCAACTTTTCCTTGAAAGCACCCATAGCACCCGTCCAAACGCTCCCCTTTATTTCTATTACATCCTTAAACATATTTTCTTTCAAAACATCATTATTCATATCAAGAACAGAAACTTTAATTTCATACCAGAATCGGCCGTCAATAGCTGCATCGAAATTATAATCCATGATTTCGACTTTGATCGTACGATCAGAATTTAACTCCTTCATCCGCAAACCCAACGCTTTGATCTCTCTAATAAGATCCTGCGCGAATACTTGCGCCAATGGAATCTTCCCCTCCGTATACGCATTCCATGGATTGCCATAACTACCACGGAATTTACCGATAAAAGACGGCGGCTTTGAGTTATCCTTGATAAACGGCCTCTCATCGCTAACTTTAACTGAAATTGTGTTACTAGAGACGATCTGTTCACGGGTTTCAGGGGTGTATTCTAAAAGGATTCCCTGATTCACCGCGCATGAGCTGCAAAACAATACCATACCCACAACAACAATAAAATTTCGCATTTTCATCGCCTTTCAAACGTGTTGTCTTATTGCTTAAATTTTTCCAAAAGCACCGTCTGTACTCTGTCCATAAATAAATTTGCCTCTTCTTCAGATAATATATCCTCCAAGAAAGCGAAAGTAAGTGAAATACAACCATTGAACTGTGTAAAGAATATACCAACTCCGGGGTCTATCGCCACTCGCGGAGTATGGATAACTGCCGTGACCTGCGCACCACAAAATTCAAGAGCATCGTAACCTTTGTTAACATAAGAGAACGAAAACGACAGTCCTCTAAAACGCATCAAGGATCGATGTACTGTGTCCAAAAAGACCCGCGGAACAACGCGAAACAATAAACTTGCTTTTGCCAGATCCTGAGCAAAACCGCCGGACATGGCATCATACATGAGCCGCGATACTTGTTTAATAAATCCTCGCAATGGCTTAATATCATCCGATGCAAATCGCATAAAAAAGAAAGAAAGATGATTAAAAAAGAGCTCCTGTAATCCGGGATTGCGAGAACGGATATCCGTATTTACCGGAATAACAAAGCTATCCCCCTTAGATAATCTTTTTCCGAAAACGTCCTGAAAGGCCAGTGTACTCGCCGCAAGGAAATATGGTGCCATCATAAGGTATCCTGCCATATCATAAGCAAGTTCGGTAATACTATCGGATTGCACACGGTTAAAAGTTACTGTTCGAAAACAGAATTTTCTGCCTTTTAACTCTTTGGGGATCGGCAAATACCTTACCTGCGCATTATGAGAAAGCTCCAAAAATCTGCGATTCACGCGTTGGCCAGCTTGAAACTTTTCTTTCCATAGTGAAAGCCCCGATGGCCTTTCAAGCCTGAAAGGTTCTGATAATGTAAACGTTCCACAATAAAATTGATGGAACAGCTGTAAAAAGTTTTGAGCACCGCGGGCATCCAGCAATCGATGGTCAAAGATCAATGAAGCATAGGCATGTGCCCCCACAATAACATGGGCGAAGCGCAAGTGCTCACGTTCATTGGCAAATGGCTGATTGACACAGGCATGTAAGAAGGCAACGGCTTCTTCGTCAGATGTGGCTGTTTCTGATAAAACAGGAATATCTTCGGATGCATTCTCAAGATAAGACCAATATGGCGCCAGGTTCAAAGCGCGTGCACATTTACCATTGACCACGGGAAACAAGCGAATAAACGATAACAAGCATTTTTTTATCTTATCAATATCAAGCGGCCGGTCAAGGCACAGAATTGCCTGGCTGATGTTTCCACACCCGGTAGCTTCCTTTGAAAGATGGTCCAAGGTATAACATATCCAATCAATGCCGCTCAAATAGCACAAACTTTTTGTCCGCATATAACCTCGCATCAACAGAGTTTCTCAGAAATACTATTGGCTAGAACCCGAACCGTCCTGAAATGATCCCGGTCTAATCCGGCATCAACTAACTTAAGATCAAACTTCTTTTCAATAAAAACCAGGAGCTCCACAAAACCCATGGAATCCAAGCCAAGCTCGTGCAACTGTACGTCTTCACTAACCTGAACACCCCCTAAAATGATGCCAATTTCTCGAATAAGAATCTGCTCAATTTCTTTTTTAGTCATAAAAATATCCCTGATTATTCCCTCCCTATACGGATAACATTGCCCTCATTATTAAAAAATACAAAGAAATTCCTGAAACGATCTTTCCAGTATTTCCACTGATTACTTTCCAAAGACGGCGTCATGTGAGCCGGAGGATAACCATAAGCCGCGATGACTGCTTTCTTGGACATGCCAACGCCGATAGTGCCCGCTTCGACATTTCTTTTCTCTTCCCCGTTTAACGACAAAAGACTAATTTGACTCTCCGAAAAATAATTATTAAACACATCTTCCAATGTATTCGGCGTATGCTTGATAACGATCTTGATCATGTAAGCCATATTATCGTTATCCGTGAAAGTGATACCACTTTTTCGAATTGTGCCAATCTTAACCTGAGTATTTATCGGCAATAATCGACCCTTATGATAGTTAGTCGACAGAATATCTTTGGGATCCTCGTACCAAATATTGACTGCCGTATAATATATTTTTCCTTCTGCTTCTTTTAATGCTTTTTGAGCCTCCGTCTTTCCTGCGAAAGAAGCTTCCGGCGCCATAAATAAGGCGCAAAGCACGCCCATCAATAAGAAAAACTTTACTTTCCAAACCACTTTGCCCTCCTTTTTTTAATTTATCCTACTTTTTTGTTCGGCCGCTACTTCGATTCACTTAAAAGAAATACAGCCACAGCGCAATTAAAAGCGCCTTGACATGGCTGGCGGCCCAACAACATCTCTGCCGAGGCCCGAGAGCCCTCCGCAGCTGCCGGTGAGACCATTCCATAATTACGCCCGGAAGGCGACTCGCTCAACACAAAGAAAACTCCTCCTTCGCCGGG
>JADFZM010000002.1:0-52203 GCA_015232535.1 Candidatus Omnitrophota bacterium | reverse complement strand
CGAATAATCTGTTCCATCACAGACCCTAATTCATCAACGGCGCCAACCAAAACATGCTTGCATCTTTGCTGCTCAAGCCAAGAACACGCCAAAGACAGCGCCTCCTCAAATGCAAAAAAGAAACGCGTAACAGTTAATGTGGGCCCTTGTATGCGAGCCAGAAGTGATAAATAAGACGCTGCGGCATTGTGAACAGAATGAGAAAAGAGTGTTGGCGAAACATCTTTTTCTTTGAAATTCAAAAGGTCATCTAGAAAACGAAAGGTTGTTGAATGTGGCCCAAAGCTTGTAGCCAAAATCAGGCCAATTTGTGGCGAATCTATATCCAAACAGATCCCTGCATCTTTAAGAGCATCCATCCCAGCCAAAATTGCTATACGGTCGAATCGGCCTGCTCGCCGAGCATCCTTGGCCAGACAAGGATCTTTCAGGTCCTTTTCGGAAACTCGATGAAACCCATCAACAACAGCCGGCAAAGAAGCATTAGCCAAAGCCTGACGATGAACTTCTAGGCCGCGACCAACTGGCGAAATAATACCGATTCCATTAATATGCATTAGCATCTTGAAACGATCAAAGCCGCATTGTTTCCCCCAAAAGCTAATGACGTTGAGAGGGCAGCTTTCCCCCCAACAGAGGTCTTCTTCATTACCGGAGCAATTCCTATTTCTTCGTCCGTTTCTTCAAATCCAATATTGCCTGGTATCCAGCCATGGCGCAAAGCGAGAGCAATAAAAATAGCTTCTAACGCACCTGCTGCGCCAAGAGTATGCCCGGTAAAACCTTTGGTTGAAAGAAATTTGAGATCTTGTCCAAAAATTCGCAGTAACGCGCGACCTTCCGCCAGGTCATTATCCCGAGTCGAGGTGCCGTGAGCATTAACAAAAGCTATGTCTTGCGCTTTTAGTCCGGCTTGAGTAAAAGCCATATCAATCGCTTTCGCCAGGCCGGAGCCATCGGGCCGTGGCGCTGTCAGATGATACGCATCCGCAGCCGCGCCATAACCGGAAACAAAAAGATCCGGCTTCCTTGAGCGCCTTACCGCAGACGCTTCTGTCTCTAAAATTAAAATACCTGCCCCCTCGCCTAAATTCAAACCATTCCTATTCTTATCAAAAGGTTTGCATGGCAATGAGCTTGTAACGCTCAATGCGCCAAAACCACAATAAGGAATATGATTAATCTCATCAGCCCCACCGGCAATGACAATATCGCAAATCCCTGTTGAAAGCCAATCCATTGCTACCCCTATAGCATCCGCGCCAGAAGAACATGCATTCACAATTGTTAATGCTGGACCCAAAATTCCTAAGCGAAGAGCTAGTGCTTCAGCCAGATTTCCTTTAAAATATTTATCGATCGGTTCAGGATAAATTTTATTTTCAATACAATATCTCCGATACCAAGATTCATCGTTAAGTTGACTGGCAACCGTGGTCCCCATACAAATTCCCACCCTTGATCCTTTAAGGCTTCCATCTAGCCCCGCGTCCGATATAGCTTCATCTAAGGCAACATAAGCAAGCGCCAAAGTTCGCATAATTTCTGGAGGATGTGAAAATTTCTTAACCTCAAAGACAGGAAAATCCAGCGAAGATTCAAAGATAGTCGGGAGGCCTGGATTTCGACGGTAGGATTCGAATGTCGAGATAATCTCCAAAGTCGTCTTTCCAGCCGCGCAAATTGCGCCCATTGAACTAATAACAACCGGTTTCACTGGCATATTTCAATTATTTCTTAATGTGATCATAAACATAATTCGCTAGGGTATTGATGGAGGAAAAGGCCTTCTGCCCTTCTTTCATATCCTTTACTTCCAATCCCCAATTGCGCTGCAAAAGAACAACAATTTCAACAGCGTCTAGAGAATCTAAACCCAGCCCTTCGCCGAAGAGAATTTCGTCGTCTTTGATAAGTTTCGGGTCAACCCCTTCCAATGAAAGGCCTGTAACAATTAATTCTTTTAATTTCTTTCGAATTTCTGACAGCTCTTGTTCTTTTTGATCCATATATCCTCCGTTATTATGTTTTCCAAACATCATGAAATAAAAAGCATTGATACGGGTACTTTTGGGCAAACTCTTCTAGAACCCCAACGTATTCCTGAACCCATTCTGTCAATTGATCTTTTTTTGGTTTACCTTCTTTATAAGAAGGATAGATCACCCGAGAAATATCCACCGTATATTTTCTATCCCCTGTTTTCACGGATAAAAAGACAATTACTGGAACTTGACAAGTGGCGGCAATGACAAAGGCCCCGTAAGGGAAAAAGGCCGGTTGGCCTAAAAAGGAAGGGACTTTAACACTATCAAATCCATAGCGACGATCGCCCATCATTGAAACAACAGCGCCTTCTTGAACCGCTTTAACAATTTCAATGGCTCCTCCCAAATTGCCCTCGGGCGAAATCAAATGGATTTGCGAACTTTCCCGGCCAATCCCTAACGATTGAGCGACCGCTTGATTATCTTCGGGTCGCATAACAAGATAAACCTTCTTGTTGACTTGGGCAAAAGCAGGCATCGCAATTTGCCAATTACCGAAATGCGAAGTAAGTAAAATACACCCTTCTTTAGCGTCGCTAACCTTCTTGATAATCTCTTTGCCTTCCAACATCATATCAAAATCAACCGTCCCGGTTAATGAAGCAAAGTGATCAATTAAATGGCGTCCTTGACTAATAAAAATGCGATAAACAGCATTAACATTTTGTAAAAACCCGTCTGACGGAAAACGATGCCGCACATAACTCATAGCCTGCCGACGAGCGTCAATGTCAAACAAAAGATAATGAAGCGCCACTCCAGATAACAAAAAATATGCTCCCCTCAAACCAAAAACCCCTAAGGTTTGGCGAAAAAACCAGAAGCCTAAAGCGTTACCGCGATGCTTCACTTCTATTTTTTGGCCGACACACATGGAAACATTAGGTTGCACGGGCTAAGCGCTCCTTATGAAAACGCGATGAAATAATAAATACAATAATTGCGATAAAAATCGCCAAAAGCGGGGCTACAACTAAAGAACCGACCAGCCATTCCCAAATTCTATCTTTAAACTGCCAAAAGATCACGCGTAATGATACTTCAGTAATCCACTCACGATAGAGCAAATAATGGCCAATCTCAATACAAACTACCGGAACAAATGGCGGCATACAAATATTTTGAATGGCAAGTGCCATTACTTTGTTTAAATGAAGCCGGCTAACCACATAAAGAATAACCACCATATGCACCGATAATAGCGGTAATACGCCTAAAAAAATACCAACAAACGCCGATGCCGCAAGCCCAACTGGCGTGGCATGCTCCGCCAAAAGCCCCTGGAAGAAATGTCTTGGGTCCTTGAACAATTGCATATTAATTTCATTCTTTTTCGTTTTTGGCACAAGCTGTTTATGCGGTATAGGCAAAAGGATTCGTCCGATCAATCGACAATGTAATAGCGTTATACGTAAATTGTCAAGGAAAGGGCGAAAATGAGAAATTCGAGCTCTTCCAGGAAGATAAAAAACATTTATTGGTATAGACTTGATTGTAAGCCCCGCCCACACACAACGCGCCAGGACCTCAACTTCCCAATCATAATAACTCGTAGAAAATATCAATTTTTTTAAATATCCTACCGGATAAGCACGAAAACCACTTTGCGTATCAGCAACCTCCGCTCCCGTTTCTATATGAAGCCAAAAGTTTGAGAATTTTCGCCCGAACTTACTTGTGCCAGGAACATTGACTACTGTAAAGTCGCGACTACCAATAAGGATTGTTGACTCATGCAAATTTTCTATAAAAGAAGGTATATCTTCAGGGTAATGTTGGCCATCCGCATCAATTGTGATCATAAACATTCCGCTGTGAGCATGAATATAATTCAGAGCCGTGATCAATGCCGCGCCTTTGCCGCGATTAGTATCATGCCGCAAAACATGAATGTCCGTTTGGGCAAACAACTCAGGCACATTTGTATCTGTTGAGCCGTCATCAACAACCAGAACATTATGAAGGCGCTTTCGGCAACCGACAGCAACTTTATATACCGTGGCAGCGTTATTATAAACCGGGATAACGCACCATATAAAATCTAAAGGAATATTCGCTTTTTTTGAATCTTCTGTAATCATTTTTATAAATTATCTATCCTTTTTGCATAGGATGAATCGATCTTTGCGATCTTCGCATTTTGTTCGGTGACAACATTTCCCACAAAGACCCCGAATATCCCATCTGATGAAGAAATTTTATGCTTGATTCAAATTTATCCGCCGGAAAGAAACAACATCGATGGTCTTTAAAACCCTCTAGCATGGTCTTCTCAAGCCATTGTCGGTCAAGAGCCGGAGAAATATAATAAACGGATTCTAACAAGTCCCGTCCCGGCTCAATTACCCCGTCCCTTAACGCAATTTTTTCCAAAGGAGTTTCCGGCAAAATACGAATCCCCATGAACATAAAAGAAACTGTCCCCGGAAGCGCAATAATATTTTCGATTCCTTCCATCACGGAATCTTTCGTTTCCCCGGGGCCGCCAAACATAAAAAAATGTGCTGTGGCTACACCGTTTCTGACAAAAATATCATTAGCCGATATGATATCCTTAAAAAGAAAATCTTTTCCAATCCCTTTTAACGCAATATCTGATGCCGCATCCGAACCTATTTCGACCGCCTTAAGACCAGTTTCTTTCATCAAAAGCACATGCTCTTCAAGAATATTGCCTGGCTTTATAAATCCGGTCCATGGCACCGATAACCTACGACGTTTCATTTCATGTAAAACATTCAAAAAAAGCCCTTGGTCGTCATTAAATATAGAATCAGTAAAAACAATATACCCGGCATGATGGTCTTTAATCAATACTTCAATGTCGTCCACAACATCGACAGCTGGACGGGGCCGGAAAATTCTCCCTTCAAGTAGCGGATATGTGCAATAAACACATTTATGAATGCATCCGCGCTTTGTCTGCATGCCAACCATATTGCCATATTTAAGATAAAATTTTATGATATCCGAATCATACTGAGCGCTGCCAATGTTCTTAGGTGCGACTAAATTATGAGCTCGAATACATCTATCAGGACGTTTCCCACCCTCTATGTCCGCCACGAAATCAACAACCGCGGACTCAGATTCTCCGACAATCCCATAATCTGCTCCGACAGCATCAAGAATAGTTTCCGGCATAATGGAAAAACCGGCACCGCCTAAAACAATCGGTACTTTTACTGAAGAACGTACCGCTAGGACAATCTGGCGAACGGTGCCTATATAATGCTGTTCACTGGCCAAATTCACATTATCAATATTACGGATAGATATCCCAACAAGATCCGGCATCTGTGATAGTAAAACTTGAGTTAATTTCTCAAACGACTGGCCGGAATGAAGAAAATCGAATTGCACGACCTGGTGCCCTGCGTCCAGGAGAGCCTTGGCAACAATTCCCATGCCAAGAGGATACACCGGATAAGGTGTTTGGGCGGTATTAGCAGAAATAAGAACAATTTTCATCTTTTAACAGGTGACTCCCATCCTCGAGAATTACGTAAGCGCACATGTTGATAAGTTCCGTCCTGTTTCTCCCGCTGCATAATACTTAAATAAAGTTTTGCCATCTTAACCTCTTTACAACAGCTAGCATAAAAAGTTTTCCAAGCGTATTCATACATTTTCGATAGAGCCTCTTCGGTCATCTTCGCAGGTTTAAAAACAACTTCTCCGGCGGTATACCGAGACCAGTCATTATGAATAATCCGATTCTCTTTTTCCAGCTTTGAACGAATCGGAGAATGAGGAAATGGAGTTAAAATAGTAAATTCCGCCAAATCAAGATCGATATCCAGAAGAAAATCAACGAGCCTCTTTATATAATCCTCATCATGATCGTCAGTTCCTAAAATAATTGTCCCTTCAACACCGATTCCCCTTTCTTTAAGACGTTTTACGCGCCGCCTTATATAATCTGATGTATCAAAAATAGCCTGATATACATACCAACATCCAGCCTTAACTGCCAAATCTAGGATCTCATCGTCATCTTTAATCGGATGTGACACCCATTTCTTTTTCAAGGGTATCATCGCTTGAAAAAGATCCTTTTCCCATTGATCATCTTGCGCCAATGAATTATCAACCAAAAAGAGACGATTGTTAGGAATACTTCTTAATTCTTCAACAACTTTATCAATTGGGCGAGGGCGAAATTTCCTTCCGCCTAAAAAAGGGGTGCAGCAGGGAAAACAATTAAACTTACATCCCCTCGAAGCATGAACCAGGTCCACCATTTGCACGCCACGAAAATTATATAGCTCGTGTTTTAAGATATCTCTTCTGGCAGATCCAATCAATGCGGTGTCAGGGTAATCATTCATAAAATTGTAAATCTTCTTCAATGCGCCGCGCTCAAAATCTTGAAATACTTTCCCAATGTGTCCTTCGGCTTCCCCTAAGAAAACAGCGTCCGCATGAGGCAACGTTTCTTCGTAATGTAACATAACTGCAATGCCGCCAAAAATAACTTTCTTGCCAATAGCACGGTATTGGTCAGCAATTTCCCAGCCGCGAGCGATCTGACAAGTCAACATGCATGAAATAAAAACCAGATCTTCGTCCCGATCGATCGTTAAATCTTCCACGTTCTCGTCACAAAAGACAATGTCAATGTCCCGCGGCAAGGCAGCCGCGAAACAGATAGGCCCATGAGGCGGCAAATTAAATTCAGGCTGAAAGGCAAGTTTAGGCCATTTGGGATATATAAGTTTTACCTTCATATTGTTTCTTGAATACATTTACAGGCAGCCTCTTTTGTTCCAAAAGAAACCGCCAATATAGTTTGGGCTGCTTTATTTCGTACCATCAATTCACCCTGGGCTAATAAATTTTCTTCCGGATTTTCCAAATTCCGCATATAAAATGCCGGCCCCTGCAACCCGAAATGGATTGCCGATTCTGCCAACGGGCTTGATGCCAAAGTATAGATAAAAAAGTTTCCCCGCCCAAGTTTTCTTCCCGCTGCCACATAATCTCGAAAGTAGGAGAGATTTGAATCCAGCGCTCCGTCAGTATTCGTGCCAAGTATTCCAATATCCTGTTTCTTCCCTTTGGAATAAGGGATACTAGCGTCATTTAAAGCCAAAGCCACTGATATAGCAACGAGACGCGAAGCGGCATCAAACCTGGCAAAATTTTCTACAGGATAAGCAAGTACGGCACATTCAAGCAGCTCGGCGCATAATGACCGCAGATCGGTATACTGCCACAAAAGGCCTTTCTGGCTACAGCCGCATTGCCCCTCTTTTATCCAACCGTGTCCTTTTATCATGGAAATCTTCTGTTTAATTGTTCGTATCCAAATTCTTCAGCTCTATTTTGGCCTTCTCAATAAAATCATCAATTACTAGCCTGAAAACCTTTTTCCAGTTGGCTTCACTTCCTACCTGACAGGTATTCTTTGCCGTTGCCTTTATAAGGATTGGGCTGTCCTGTTTCGGCATGGTTATAGTATTTGTCGTAGTTATCTCGCTTTTCAGGGATATGGCCCAGAATCCCGGCTCAAGCCAACCCCAGAATTTATCGATCGAGATATCCAATATGATCGCATCAGGCCTTGCTTCTTCTTCCTTGCTGACTACAGCATAGCCAAGGGAAAATAAAGAATTCCTCGTCGCCTGGTAAATAACGCCTTGTACGCTCTGCCCCTCTTCAAGCAGGATATCACCCATAGCCTTTCCATAACTATTACGCTTTCTTGCCATAGCCCTGTTTTTAATATCTGCCGTGGCCTCTTTCAAGCTATCGAAGCCTAAAGAAGGAATATCCGGGGTTGAAGGCTTATCTTGGAATTGGCGGTTATCAGTAATCGAACGAATATACACCTGCTTACCATTAGGTACAGTCAGGCTTCCGGCAGGCACATCTATGCCCAAAAAACCACGGTTTGTGGCGCAACCGGTACTGAGCAAAACAAAAGAAATCAAAAAATAAAACTTTGCTAACCTTGACATCTGCGCCTCCTTTTTTACTGTTTTATACCAGCGCTCCGCTCACTCCGCCGAAGCCTGAAATAGACTTCTTATCCCATATGAGCGAATACTTATAACCCTAAAAGCTGACTTTTCTTCTGTTCGTATTCCTCTTGGGTAATAGCGCCGGTATCTATTAATTTCTTGTATTCCAAAAGTCCATCCGCATTAGAACCTTAGGGCTTTTCTGCTGGCTCTACGCTGTCTTGTTGAACTTTCTGCCTATTGCTTTTCTCATCAAGTATTGCTTTGTTATCTTTGAATTCAACACCAAAATTCCTGAATTTACTTATCCAGTAGACCCAACGATTACTACGCGTATCAGGAGTACGATGACTGGGAGGATATCCATATGCCATTAAAACCGCTTCTTTGCTCATTCCTGAAGCAATAATACCATTTTCAATATTCTTTCTCTCTTCTTCTGTAAAATTATAAAACTCTCCTCCTTCGGCCTTTACATCAGATTCAGAAAAATACTGATTAAAAAACTCTTCAATTCCTATATTGCTATATTTTGATGAATTGACCAAAGTATATTTCTTTGAGTTTGATTCAGGAATAAATGTTATACAACTACCGCTAGCGTTCACCACTGTAACTTTTGTACCTACAGGAATAATCTCTCCTTTATGGTACACGGTTAACACTTCATTCGGCTTCTCATACCAGACATTCGCCTTAGTATAATAAGTCTTGTCCTCCTTCAATTTTACAGTAGCACATCCGCTAGCCAATACCGCCAACACTAATAAAACAATTGTCTTTTTCATACCATTTCCTTTCCTTATTGTTTTAATAACAGCGCCGCGTTTACTCCGCCGAATCCTGCGTTGTTAAGCAAGATAGCGCGCTTTTCTAAAGTACGTTTTTCCAATGAAACCCAATCTTTTGCCTCAGGATCAACATCAGCTAATCCCACCGTGGGAGGAATAATATTTTCTTCTAAAACCCGAAGAGCAATCACAGTTTCGATTAAGCCGGATGCTCCCATGGTGTGCCCGACGGCTCCTTTTATTGAGTAAAGAGGTACCTCTCGATTCTCGAAAACACTCTTATAGGCCTTCATCTCCATTGAATCATTGTATACTGTCCCTGTGCCATGGCTGGATATGCATCCCACATCATCGCTGGATAACTCGGCACTGCGCAAGGCCTTTTGTATTGCCAGCTTCAAACCGCTGCCATCGCGCAATGGCCCCGTCATATGATTGGCGTCACCTGCTACTCCCCAGCCAGCTATTTCTCCTAAGGTTGTCCTGCCTTCCCGCTGTGCCCGCGATTGGCTCATGAGTAAAACAAATCCCGCGCCTTCGCCCAGGCTTAAACCAGCCCTATTTTTATCAAATGGTTTTGCCTTATCAGGGTCAAGCGCCATAAGCGATGAGAATCCAGAAAAAACAAACTCCGTCACCGCGTCAGCGGCAACTACTAACACACAATCATGTTTTCCGCTTTGAATCAGGCTTGAAGCAAAACCAAGGGCAGCAATCGATGAGGTACAAGCGCTGGAAATAATCGTGCCCTCTCCCTTAACTTTGGTAAGCGCCTTTACTTTCTCCAATAGAACACCAAGCCTACTCTCCTTCTCATCGCCAGCCCCTTCTAAAACCTGCTTTTCTAATATATCTATTTCTCCCGTAGTAGTAGCAAGAACAAGCAGGGCATCGTGAGGGATTAATGCCTTATTGCTATTAAAGAGCAAAAGAAACATTTGAATCACAAGAGACTCCTCGCCTAAATATTTAACCCCTGCCACGGTAGCTGCATTACTGCTCTGAAATGAAGCCGTAGAAAACCGCTCCGCTTTGCCGATGGCGCTTTTAGAGGATAATATACCATTCCAACAAAACAAAGCGCCCTCCCCATAGGCAGTTACCAAATCACAGGCTGTGACTACAGTTTTTATTGGAGGCACTTAAACTCTCCTTTTAGCCAACGCTGACGTAACTTTTCAATGAGCGGCGGAATTGTTAACAATGGTATCCCCGTATGTTCGGTAAACATCTGTACAGTATATCCTGTTGCCGCAATTGATCCTTCAGTCTTAGCCAGAACATATTCAACATTCATTCGCGCCCCTTCGCACCATATTAAATTGGCAGTTACAGTGAATTCTTCTTCCAACAATAACGGTTCATAGTAGTCCATATGGGCTTGAACAATCGGCGCCCGAAGCCGTGCTTGGAAAAAATCATGATATGAAATCCCACAACTGCGTGTCAGTTCCGCATAAGCCTTTTCGCAATACTGTCCATAGCGCCCATGCCAGACGACAGCCATAGGGTCAACATCACTGAAGGCTACGCGCAAACGGACCTGTGCGCTAAGCGCAGGCAAAACGTTTATTGGAGAATTAAAATATGATCCTTTGCTACGACGGGTTGATTTAGAAACAGGCTCATTCATAATTAACCTCGATTCGAATTTCGGCAACTTTTCTTTTCTTTGACATAAATACCGCTTTAACGCGTTCCAAGACACCGCTCTTATTTTCACGCTGAAGCTCAACGTTTATTTTTTCCTGACAAGTAACGGGCGCCAAAAATTTTGCCAAATTAATTGTCTTTAATTTTGCTTTTTGTTTAAAAGCTAGCTCTAACAACACAATTACGCTCATAATTTCGCATACTCCGGGAACGACCGGGTTCTTTGGGAAATGCCCCTTAAACCCTGTAAACTTTTTGGGGAAAGTTATCTCGGCAGTTATTTTTCCATCCTTGTGACAATGGACTTGCTTAAATAGTTCTTTGATCTCTTTGTATAATATAGACATAATTTAACCTTGGGCCTATAGAGGCTTCGCCTCTTTGAGATTTAATAATAACTGATACTTATACTCCCTATGCAATAAACGAATATCTTTTGGATGAATTTTACCAGAAGAATCAGCAAACCAATTTTTGTAGTATATGTTCCAAGAAAGCTTGCCATTTTTGTAAAGGCGTTTTTCCAATAGCGTTCTATCCTTCTCAGAAAAAACATATTCATTCTGCGCCCCGTCAGAAACTAAGGTTTTCAAATATAATTTATCACCTTTGGAAACCATGGATATAAGCTGGCCAGGAGTTAAATCAAAATAAATATCCCGAATATTTCCGGACACAGCTTTGGCAACATCGCCACGTTTCTCTAATTCCGGGATAACAAACGAATGAATGATTTTCCCTTTCTCGGAAACAATTTTAAACAAAGTGATACCTGCCGGAGTAATTCCAGCAACTGCCAAATAGTCCTTAGGTAGGTCGATAGAGGTTAATCCTAAGCTCGATAATGTAAAAAACTTATACTTGAATACAACCGAACTAAGAATTTCATATTTATCCCCCAGCCGTACTTGAAAATCGTCTAAAACTACCTGCGTTTCTTGTCTGGATATACTTCTTATGGGAAGGTGAGCGCAACCCATTAGTAAAATAACTAGACTTATCGTGCTTATAAACAACTTCTTATTCATTCTTGGCCTCACAAGCATTCGAACAATAAAGTCTGTATAAAGCCGGCATAATTATTTGTGCACACAACCATCCGACGCCTAAACCCACGCTTAAAGAAAGACCTATTGAAAAAAGCGCCGGATGATGTGCTGCCAACAAAGAAAGCGCACCGGTTAATGTTGTGGCAGCAGAAATACTGACAGCTTTGGCCGTTCCCGTATCGATCTTATTTTGTAAAGAATACAATAAAAATACACCATAATCTATCGAAAGGCCTACAGCGATCATCATCGCCACAAGGGCCGGAGCGGTTAACGGCTTCCCCAAGAATCCATAGACACCGGCTATAGCTAATATACACGTAACCGCAGCTGATAAAACAGCTAAAATTAACCGCATTCTGCGCAAAAAGAATGCCGCCACAAAACACAAAAATAATCCAGCATACCCGGCCAGCCGTAACGCTTCTTGATTAATACTTGAATTAAATCGCCGGGAAAACTCTGTTCGTGAAAAAATAAATGACCCGGGATATTTATGTGCCAACCGATTAAAATGGACTGTATAGCCGGGTTCTTCCGGAAAAAACGTTAATACGCGAACCAAACCCTTTTGGGATGAAATAAATCGCTCTGACATTTGTTTTAAGAAAGAAATGTCCTCAAACTTCGGAAAAGAATCGCGCTGGGTTAAGTCTAGAAATGAGGCAAAAGCATCGGGTGAAAATCCATTTTGCATAGCGCTTACTTGAACGGAATCTCTTAAATCCTGCCCTTTCTTTGTTTGCCAAAAAACCCGCCAAGCCGCAATATTTTTCTTCTGTTCTTGCTCAGGCAACATAAATGGCGCGATACTGGTAATCTGTTTAGAAAAAGAAGCCGAATCATTATAAACGCTTCGATTGACCGTAAGTGCTTCTTCAAGTGTCGGAGCAGTCACAACGAATATCCCTTGTTTATATCGTCCCAACCAAACCTCCTCGAATTTCTCCTCTCCGGCACGGGTCTTGGCATCAACGCCGTCTAACGTTGAAATATCGCTACTAAAAGTCATACGTTGCGCACCGACGCATAAAATCACGATAAGAATGATCCAAGCCACAATCTTTTGCCTATCTTTTTTGGGGCTTGTCGGGCCTTCCCCCACGCCACGGGGAAGACGAAGCGCTGACGTCGTAACAAGATGAGGAAATATCAATAAAACAAATAAAACACACAGCCAAATGCTGATGATAGTTAAAAAAGCAAGTTGATGATATCCGGGGATACTGGAAAAGAAGAATACAAAAAATATCCCGCTCGTGAATAAGGCTGCCAAGACAATGGGTCGTGCCATGCAAGAAACCACATCCCGACGTCCAGCCGTACGAATAGCAGTATAAACAAGGATCCCGTAATCATCTGAAATGCCGATAATGACTGATGCCAAAGCTACAATAAACGCCGAAATACGGCCAAATATCAGCCCCGAACAAACCAAAGCAACCAAAACGGAACACGCAGGAATTAAAAAAAATATCGCCGCGCGCATATCCCTGAAGAAACATATTAAAACGAGCAAATAGGCAATCGTCGCGACCGTTACTGTTCGAGCAATGTCGCTCTTGATCAAAGACTCATTAGCCACTGTATGCGTGTGCCCGGCGATAATATCCGCCTGAGCATAAGACGGAATATCTTTGAGGCATGCCTGAATATAAGATATTAATTCCTTTGAACGCTCTGCGTCTGTAATCTGAACTGGCGTCTCAAGAATAAGCATCAGATGCTTACCGTCTTGCGTAGCAAAGTGGTCATTGTAAAAAGTGACATTACGTCCAAAAGTAGCCGCTAGTTGTTGTAGAGCCGTTAACTCCTGCGAAAATATTCCAAGAGGATCAGCCTGCACAATGCCGCTAATAAACATCCCTTGAAAAGAGATCAAACGTGAACGGACTGAACGCAGGCTTTCATCGATGGCACTCGGCGATGTTCGCCCGGAAAAAGCCTCTAAACTTTTTTCACCGATCAAGCGAGGGCCGATTTGAACAAACTTCACCAGCTCATCCGGAGAAAGGTCCGGCCCTTTAATAACTTTGTTTACAAGTGGCCCCGGAAGACGCTGGACAACCGTATCAACATAGCGGACCAAATCATCCAAAGATCTGTCAGGAGATTTTAATTCAAAAGAAAGAACAACTTTACCGGCAAACGCACTTCCCCGAACAAGATCAAAATCTCGTCGAAGTTTGGGGTCAGAAGGCAGCATGCTCACAATATCATTATCAAAGTGGATGCATGTTGCTGCTATTGCAAAAAGGGCTATAGCCGAGCACAAAATTATTAAAACAGTTCTTTTAAACCGCTGAAAAAACAAAAATACTTTTTCAAAACAGGCCTCAAACATGTGGGCTCACCAAACCTATACGCCAACTATCTTCTGAAATTGGCAAATTAAAATGTGTATTTTCGAATTTGATATTTGTTATATCTCCGGATACTTCTTCAATTGTAATTCGTTCGATATAACGCAAATCTTCTCGAAACTGTATCGAGATTCGTGCAATCACGCCGGATTCCGGGCTATCCTGATGTGGCACACAAGCCAAAATTAACGGCTGACGGCCAGCCAAAGAAACATCATATTCCGTGGCAAGCTTCTGATAATTTCCGCCAAACCATTTCTGCAATTGCGAAGAAGCTACGCGCATGACAGGATTGGAGCTCATTTGAAATTCTTGGATAGTATTATGCTCCCCCTCCCATTGTCGGGCGATTCCTTGCCGCATGACAATTATATACTGAATCGGAGAAACAATTCGCCAAGCAAAGGAATCAGGTTTTTCCCATAGCAATGTTCCACGCAAAATTATCGGTGAAGTAAATACGGCCATCTTCTTTTCTTGAGTGAAATCGGCTTGAACGGTCTTGAGATTCGCCATTTGGCTTGTAATATTTGTAAGCACCTCCTTTACTTCATCGGAGTTTTGGGCTTGACATTGAACAACATTTCCAAGAAAGAATATTAAAAGTGTTACGAATATTTTAATCATGCTATTTTCTCCTTGGCTGACTTCTGCCAAACTTTTATCTCACCCTGCGCTAGCAAAGAAGATCCGCGGTGGATAGTTCCCTTAATGACACCAATATCCTCAAATTTGGCATATTTAAATACAGACGTAACGAGAACATCTCCTACGCGTGCGCGTTCAAAAATCTCAAAATCCTTTGCCCCTGAAAGAAAACCCTCTTGCTTATTACTCGTTATCCCATACTGCTTAAACCCTCTCATAGCTGCAGTGGCCTGGGCAATCATTTCTAAATATCCAACCTCTTCTAATAAACCATTTTCGTCCACAAAAGGCATATCTCTTCTTATTGTGGTCTCGACTTCGGCGCTTCGTTCCCCTTGCTTTATCAAGCGATCAACCAAACACATGGGCTTTCCGTGGGGAATAAATTCATTAACTAAAATAGGGAGCTTTGCAATATCTTCAGAAAGCGATAAATTCTTCCAACATAAAGGGTCCGAAGCTAAATAATCACCAGTCAATTGATAAGCAGCCCCTCGGCAACCATAACAATCATCGGCTTTGTCGCACTTGCCGCAAGGTCCTTTAATTTTATCGTGATAATATCTAAGATCTTGGACAATCTCGCTTTCTCTTAGGATGTCCTTGAGTTTTTTCTCCCTAATATTTCCGATTGGAATGTTTACCCCGACACACGGCATAACAAAGCCTTGGGCATTGATTAAACAAGAAAAACGATGGCGCAAGCATTTCCCTCCGACAAGAGGCGGCTGAGGATCCCAGATTTGGTTATAACGTGTTCGGTCTATCTCACTTATTTTATAAAATAAATCTTCGAGATCGGCAGCCCCGACATTAAGCCAATCATTCTCTGAAGCCCTTCCTTGAGGGGTTAAGATTTCAAAATAAGGCAGAATTCCCTGGTCTCGAATCCAAACCCATAAATCTATAAGTTCAGAAAAATTTTCCCGGCAAATAATTGTGCTCACGGCTAAGAATCCGGCTCCATAAGGGTATCCTGCTCCCTTAAGGTTCACCAGCGCTGCCCTCATCTTTTTGGAAGCCCCCGGCATACCAACAATTTTATCTTGAACGTCATCTTTAAAAGAATTAACTTTTATTACAACATTTACACCAAGCTCAAATAATCGACGCGCCATAGCAGGCGTTACCATAAGACCATTAGTAAATAATTCTACCTGCATTCCATGAGCGCGAATGAATTCTATTTTTTCAATAATTCGCGGATAAATTAATGGCTCTCCGCCAAGAATAATAATCTTACGCGCACCTAAATCATGCGCTTGAAGAATTACATCGCGGATTTCTTTTCCCGTAAGCTCATTGTTCTGGTCAGCTGTCGTAGAAACATAGCAATATTGACAGCGCAAATTGCATTTTAGGCTTAATTCTATCTCTGCAGATAAAAGTTGACCGGAGCGAACCGCTTCTTCAATATCGTGCTGAGAAAATTCGAATCGATTAGGGATTTTCCCACAGGTGCTCATACCTTTTTTCTCCTATCAAAAAATCGAACAGGTTTCCGTAAAGATGGATTATAAACAACACGGCGTACTTCTTCTTCGGAAGCTATCACAACTTCCGGGGCTACTCGTAAACTTGCAGCCAAAACTTCACTAATTCTACGAACTGAACAGGAATAACGCAAGGAAACAGTCACTGTCAATCGGTCAGAAAGAGCATCCTGAGAAAATACCGTAATAAAATAATCGCTTATCTCAGAGATATTATCAAGGGCAGAAAAAACAGCCAAAGGATAAACAGTCGTTCCTTTTATCTTAAGCATTTGTTTTTTTCGCCCTAAGATAGGCCCTAAGCGCGGACTTTTACGGCCACAAGCGCAAGGCTCATCTATCATAAAGCTAATATCTCCTGTGCGAAAACGCACTAAAGGCATTCCTTCAATTCCTAAGGGTGTTACCACTAATTCTCCGGCAGCGCCTGCACTAGCCCGGCGCCCTCTCTCATCCACAATTTCAGCAACTGCTAATTCCGGATGCAAATGCCCGCCATTTTGTCTTTCGCATTCACAAAAAGTAGTAACTATTTCCGAGGAAGAATAAGTTGAGTACGCTTTGGCTTTCCAGATTTTCTCGATATCTTCTAGAAGTGTCAACTTTTGCATGTCAATATTCCTTAAAGGCTCCCCGATGCAAACAAGCTTCTTGACGCTAGCGACGGAAATCTTCTGATGCGAGACAAAATTACCCAGTTTCCGCAAGAATGATGGGACACCAACAATAACAGTCGGGTTCATTAATTTGATAATTCCCGCGTGGCTTTCCAGAGAATTTAAACCATTGCGTATGCATGCGGCCCCAAGAGCTCTTGCCCCGGAATAATAAGCCAATCCAGCAATAAAACAACGATCGATGGTACAGGTTAAAAGAACACGATCGTGAGCATTTAGGCCGCAAGACGCCAATGATTGACGTTCATTATAAGCTAATCGCTCCAGGTCTCCTTGAGAATAAACTATTTTTGTCGGAGCGCCCGTGGTGCCGCTAGATAAGACAATATCCGCTACACTTTCTTGTGAAACTGCTATAAATGATTTATTAGAACGCTCCAAGCAATGTTTATCCGTAAATGGAACATCCTGCAAATTATCTAAATTGACCGATTCGGGAACCACCCCATGTTTTTTAAAAAGTTGACGATAAAACGGAGACGATTTATTACAATACGTCATGTGCTGACGTAATAATTGAGTTTGTATTTTTTGCCTAGCACTAAGTTCTAAGAATGAACTTTTTTGATAATGCTCAAATGATTTCATTTCTGGGAATCCATTACTTTTGTTTCGCGTTCAATAATATCTCGGATGTAGTTCTTAAGCTTAAACGGACTAAAATCCTTAAATTCTTCGTATGGAACTGGGGGCAATTTGTGAATAAGGATCGTGCCGGGATTCAGCCAAAAAGAACCGCGTAGGGGTTTATCTTCATTGCCTGTTATACATAGCGGCACAATCGGAACTTTTTTCTCAAGCGCGATACGAAACGTCGCACTGCGAAATTGTCCCATTGCTCTAGATCCGGAGCGAGTCCCTTCCGGAAAAGCCACAACAGAAACGCCTTGATCTAAAATATTTCCACAGCGATATCTAAATTCCTCAAACGACATCTCATTCACACTCAAATATCCTGACAAACGCGCAACCCAACCTAAGAACGGGATCCTAAAAGGCCATTTATTTACGATCTGAATCAAGTCAAATGATAGGCAAGCCATTAAAAATGGGTCTGATGATGACCGGTGATTGCAAATGACAATGCAAGGTAAATCCTTATTTTCTTGACGAGATTTATTAGTATATTTTACCTTTAAAAAGGGCTGAGGCAAGACCCAAATAAGTATACGTCCATACCAGCGAATGCCTAAACGCAATTGCCTATTAACCTCATGATCAGAAGAAAGAACTCTAACCCCTATCATCAATAATGTTAAAACCACGGTATAAAGAATAGTTAACAAAAAGAAAAAAAGATAAAAAGCAGTATTGAGGATTAACTTTTTTAACGTCAACATTATTCCTTAATATTCTCCTTTTTTCTCTCTTCGCCCAGCAGAAGAATAAAATCATAAATGTCATTAAGGGTCCGGATATTACGAACTCGCGCGTCATCCCGGATAGTAACGCTGAACTCTTTCTGCAGGGCCACGACCAGGTCCACAATATCCAAACTATCGAGGCCTAAATCATTAAAAATTTGCGCATCTGGCTTAAGCCTCTTCAGATCAATTTCAAAGTCCTTCTCGAAGACTTTATTAATTCTCTTTATGACTTCTTCTTTGATCATCATTTCTCCTTCCCTTATCCAACTAATTTTATTGAGACAACCTTTTCAATACTATCGACGCATTAATTCCGCCGAGTGCGAATGCGTTTTTTAAAATAAAATTTAGCGGTCGCTTTAATGGCTTTTGCACATGCCAAATACCCTGGCAATCATCGGCTACATTTTCTAAATTCTTCGTCGGATAAATCCGACCGGAACGCATCATAAACAAACTGGCAATCAATTCAAGGCCGCCTGAAGCACCTAAGGTATGCCCCATATATCCTTTAAGGCTAGAGACAGGGACCTTATCTCCAAATATTTCCCGAATAGCATCCGCCTCTTCCTTGTCTCCTTGTAGCGTTGCCGTCGCATGGGCATTAATATAATCAATATCCTTAGAATTTATCTGTGCCGCGGCTAATGCTCCTCGCATGGAAGAGGCCAAAGCCTCCTTGCTCGACTGACTGATATGTAACCCGCTAGCACAAGTTTGATACCCAATAATCTCTGCATGAATTTTTGCGCTACGAGCCATTGCGTGTTCATAGCTTTCTATCACAATAATTCCTGCGCCTTCGCCGCAGACCAGCCCATCACGATTGGCATCGAAAGGACGTGGTGTTAGTTGAGGGCGATCATTATATTTCGTTGAAGTGGCAAACAAAATATCGAATGATGCTGTAACAGTAGGATGAAGCTCTTCCGCCCCGCCGCACAAAATTACATCTTGGGAACCTAAGCGGATAAGATCATACGCCGTCCCAATCGCCTGAAGCCCTGAAGCACAGGCCGCCGAAGTCGCCATAACAACGCCGTTAATACCCAAATATTGGGAAACATTCAACGCTGCTGTATGAGACATGCACTGAAAGAATTTCATCGAGGTCAATTGCGTTAAATCTCTTTGCGATGCCATATTTTCATAAACATCATTAATGCTTTTAGCGCCTCCCATGGTGGAACCGATAATACAGCCTACTCGGCCTGTCTTTAATATTTCTGTTGGAAGCGCGCTGTCATTCAATGCCTCTTGCGCGGCCTGAACAGAATAAATGCTCATAGAGCCCATGGACCTGCGGCTCTGTCGCGGGATTAGATGTTCATCTTTAGCCTTAGCCGGCGCAGCTACAAGACACCTCAAGCCTTTATAAGTATCCCAGCCTTCCATATATTGCACGGCGCTAAGAGAAGCCTCAAGCCCTTGCGACATTTCAAGAGAATCGCTTCCTAATGGCGATACTGCACCTATTCCTGTGATAACAACTCTTTTTAGGGACATAAACTTTTATTTATAAAATTGTTGTACGCATCTTTATCAACGAGAGCCCGGGCAATAACAAAAGAAGACAACATGGCTCCCAATATCCCGGGAAGAACCGCGCTCTGCCCAGCAGTATAAAGATTACGTAAAGGTAATTTTCCAAAAAGATTAAATTGTCCGACTTTTTGTTTTATCCCATAAGCACTGCCATCAGGCGAAAACAGATAATCACGGAACGTCAACATGCTGGCAGCGTCATACATTCGAAATGAATCCTTATATTCAGGAAAGAATCCTTGAATCCGATTGCAAATACTTTGAACACGCTGTTTCTTATAATCCGTATATCCTTGCGGACGATGGCCGACTTTTGAGTTAGACCAAGGAGCAACTTGCTCAAAAAAAGATGGCTCAAAAGCATTAAGAACATGAAAAGTTTTATCCTTAGCGCATTCTAAGCTTTGAAAGATCGCTAAAGCTTGAGGACCAATGTACTTAGGGTCTAATAAAATATTAATATCAGAATGCGGTAATAACGACACGATGGAGGGTTCAAAATTATCAGCTACCTTTTCTCCTTCAATTGCCCCAAATACCGAAAAGAAACCATTGGAGGGCTCGAAGGACTCTACTCTTTCCCAAAATGCTTTAGAAAAATGCTGTTTCGGAATGATTTTCAAAACTTCAAATGGATGAATGGTAAAAATGCATTCATCAAAAGCAACTTCTTCGCCATCAGAAAGAAGGACGCGGCCAACAATGCCATCGTGAATATCTAGACACTCTTGAATGGTTGTATTGCACCGGATCATAATCGGATAATTCTTGAACGCTTGAGAAAAAGCCCGAATAAAGGCTTCTCCCCCGTCTTTTATTCGCGTTAAACAATCATAAAAACCAATAGACACTCGCGCATGATTAGCAAAAGATATCTCAGAAGGCTTAGTACCATAACACATACAATAAACCGATAAGGCAGCTTTAAGCGTTTGGTTTTGGGTAAGACTATCTAAAACTTTTTGAAGGCTAATGTAATCTTCTTCAATGGGTTCGGGAGAAAAAGAGATTTTGCGTAAATCAAATGACGGGGTCGACTGAATAACCCGCTCAACCATTTCAAAATAATTTCTTATGGCAACACGTTGTGCAGGAAAATAATTCTCAAGTTTAGCACAGCATTGTTCTAAGCCGGCAGGCATTTCAAGGCTTAGGCCTTCATTTTCAAAAATAAATCGGTTAGATCTTTCCTTATCAAGAAGAATGGGATGAATGCTGTCGCGAATGCCTAAAACTCTGAGCATATCTTCCATTATTCTGTTTTTAACAAATCCTCCGGTAAAATGAAATCCCGTATCAAAAGGAACTCCCTTCTTATAAAAACGCGACAAACATCCGCCGATGATTGGGGCCTTTTCAAGCAGCAGAACCTTGCGTCCGTTAGCAGCTAAAAGTAAAGCCAAAGTTAATCCACTGATTCCGCTCCCAACAATTATTGAATTATATCTTTCCATGGAGTTTAAAGCTTTCGTTAGATGGCAAGGCCGCCGTTGACGCCAATTACCTGCCCATGAATATACATGTGCTTTTCTGTACACAAAAAAGCCACAATGGATGCGACTTCATCGGCTGAACCAAAACGCTGCAAAGGGATCAACGGAAGGATTTTGTCTTTTGGAAGATCCTTGGTCATTTCTGTTTCTATGACCCCGGGAGACACAACATTTACAAAAATATTTTTACGCGCTACTTCTCGCGCCAGAGCCTTGGCAGCTCCTATTAATCCGGCTTTAGACGCCGAATAGTTGACCTGTCCGGCCTGCCCAATCTCCCCAGATGTAGATGCAATAATCACGATTCTGCCCCTCTTCTCACGCAACATAGGGAAAATTACTGTATGCATTACATGATAAAATCCATCCAGATTGGTATGTAAAACCGAATCCCACTCCTCTCTCGTCATAAAAACAAAAAGGTTATCCTTTGAAATGCCCGCGTTGTAAACAACGGCATCTGGAACGCGCGTATCAACTTGTTTTTCCAAAGCCAGCTTGACCGCGTTATAATCAGCGATATCAAAAGAAAAGACCCTGCACTCCCTGCCGATCTTTTCGACCTCCGCTTGAACTTTTTGGGCCGCCTCCATATTAGAACGGCAGGTAAACCAGATATCAAAGCCCTCCTGCGCCAAACGTAAAACAATGGCTCGCCCTATACCACGACTTCCACCGATGATTAATGCCAGTTTATTTTTTGATCCGGTCATCTAAGCCTCAATAGAACCATGAAAAGCCAACTGATATAAAACCCTGATTTATCCCGTCATTTGGTAACCTTTTATTAGCATTTGAGAAATGGCGATGGCGATATTCAATGCTTAATGCTTTGTTTTTATCCAGAAAATAGCTGAAGCCTCCGCCCATCTGCGGAGTGAAATTCCACTGAGTTGATTGTTCGCGTAAATGCTGAGTAATATACATTATCCCGCCACCATTCCATACGTAAGTATGAAACTTTTCTGTCAGGGGCCAGTCATATTTAAAAGCAAGAATGATTCCGCCTTCCATGTTACTGTCCGGGCTCGGGACATAACTGAGAAATGGTTCTATCAAAAACTCTGTTGTGCCCTTTGGGCGAAAGTCTTTGTGAAAAAGATCTTTCGCTCCCCGCTCGATCCAATCTGAATAACCGAGCCCAAACTTATCGCAATCAATCCCAAAGCGAAAAAACATTGGTATTGTGACATAATCATCCTTTTCTGTTACTTTTGCAGTGCCATAGCTCGTCAAGATTCCAAATTCCTTGAACGTAGGATTATTCTTAACAGATTGCGCTTCAGAAGCAGATGTGGCTATGGGGATATATTCTGCTTGAGCAGCCAGGGCTGTGCATGGGAGTAAGGTTAAAATTAAGAGTATAAAGTAAAGTATAAAATTGAACATATAAGTACTCTCTATCGGGACTAAACTATTTGTACTAATTCTACTATTTATGGACACGACGAATTGTAATTATACCATACCTCCCCTAAAAAAAACAATGGACTTCCGAGCGTTACAAAATTGAAGTCTTATTGCAAGAAAAGAAAAAACCAGGCTATTAACATCGATCATTATCGCCGTGACCTGGAAAACGGTATTTCGCGACAGTCCCATTAAGCATATCGGGGTTAACAGCTTTTCATTATTTAATTATTCGAAAACTTTTCCTGATCAGCGGGGTATAAGGATCTTGGATAATACCAGATTGCTTTTTACGCTGGATTTGGCCCGGGTAGCCTGGTCAAAGCGTATCTCATCAATGCTGAAATTATACGGCTTGTTTTCTAAGGTATATATAAAATGTATTATATCGACCAGCTGGCTGTCTATCGCCAAAGTCACCGAAAAACGGTTATAATACTCTTCTTTCTGGACTTTCTTAGGCTTAAGGTCGGAGATCTTCAACCCCAGCTTGTTAGCCACCTCCTCGATCTCTTCGAGCAGCGAGGACATTTCCTGCTCGTTTGTCTTGGTTTGGGCAAATTTTGAAATATATGTTTTATACTGAGCCTCCAGCTCCTCTGCTTCCTTTATTGTCTCTCTGTTTTTATTAAATTTCGCCTCCGCGGTACTGATTTTAGCGTCGATAGCCTCGATCTCATTCTTAAATGGGATATATGCCCCTAAGTACCCCAGATAAACAAACCCCGTCAGGGCGCAAAAGAATGCGATATACTGTTCCCGCTTGGTAAATTTTCTAACGATCATTTCGGCTATTTCTTAATTATTTGAGCTATTATCTTAAAATCGGTTAATTCCATGTTATAGGTCATTCTTTTTGTAGCGAACTGCAGGTTCACCTCTTTAAAAATCGGCGACTTCACCATTTTAGACTGTAAGTCGTTTACACTCGCGCCTTTTTGGGCGTATCCCTGGAGAGTAAAAGCCCCGTTCTCATCGAGATAAACCGAACGGTAAGAAATATCCAAAGGTGTTATGTCAATAAGCCCGGCGATGATATCGGCGACAGAGGTCTGGCCTTTATACTCTTCGTTGAAAAACTTCACAAATTGCAGTTTATTTTTAGCATCCTTGAGCTTAGGATTTATATCTTCGGCTTTCATTTCAATCTTCCTGAGATAATTTCTCCTCTGATAAAGGTCAACGGCCATTATAGCCGCGCATAACAATAGAGACGATAGAAATAGAAAACCGAACTTGACGGCCTTTTTAGTCTGCTTTTTAATTTTTTCGCTGTCGTGTATCTCCTTCGGAAGCAGGTTCAGAGCATGTTTAACATTCTCTAAGGCATGGCCTAAAGCAACCGTTAAAGAAATTAACCTGTTATCTTTCATGGACGCCAGATTAAAGCTCTTTTGAAAAGTTAAGTTATCTAAAGCATAAAGTATGTCCACCGGTAATTTTAACTCTTCTTCGATCCTTTTTTTAAGCCCCTCAGCCGTATTTTCGCAGCTGATAATCATGACCCTTTTCACAGCCGGGCCCATGTTTTCCTTATTATAAGCCTCCAGGCTTAATTCAATCTGGCCTAAAAGTTCAATAGGATTATCTTCGTTCAAGTCCCTCAGCCCCCAATCAACATTACGGGAGAAAAGCAGCTGGAGATTGTTCAAGAAACATATCTCTGAGTGCTGCATATCAATATCAACTACGATAACCGGTGAATGCAAGTTGATAGATTGAATCTCCGTCTGATAATTAAGCCATCCCAGGATCCCCAGCGAACTGACAGTCAATACGTTCGGCCTTAATCCGACTTTTTCCAGTAGGTTGATATATCTTTGCGAAACATCTTTGTGAAGGACAAACACCAGGGCCCGCGAATAACCGCTGCTGTCTTTCTCTATCAAAAGATAATCATAAATCACATCCTCCAAAGAATAAGGGAGCTGGCTGACCAGCTGAAGGCCGATCATTTTTTTTATCTCCGCCTCATTATGGGAGGGAAGCTTCATCTGCTTGAGAATGGCGAATTTTCGCGGGACAATCAAGGTCAAATCACCAGAGCCTATACTCCGCGAAACTATGAATCCGTTAAGACTTTTTACCAGCTCCTCATCATTAAAATCAACTAAAGGTTTAACATCCGCGCTTAAAAACACCTTCTTCCCTGAAGAGCCTTTATACTGCAAAAGCTTAACGCTCGATTCGGTAATTTCTATTACTGAGGAAATCCCTTTATTCATATCACCTTAGGCCTAGTTAATCTTCCAATATAATACACTATTGTCATCCCGATCTATGACCGCTGTCAAATTAGTTTTTATCTTTCTTGCCGAGTCAGTTCCTTGTGAGTGTACGCGGAAATACTGCGAACGGTCGGTCTTATAGCGGCTCATCTGCAAAAAGATATTCCTTTCAACGGCATTAACGGGGGTCTCGGTCAAATCCACCTTTCTGTCGTCGGAGGTAAATTCTGTTTGGTCCCCGCCTCGCCTGTATTTAATCATTTTTTCAACCAGGCTTCTGGCATCTTCCTCTGTGGCATTAACCGTCCTTTTTAAGGAATCCATGGCCAAAGCCAGTAAGACGGGGTATGAAGCGGTATTAAAATTCACCTTTAACCCTCCCTGCGAAGGTAAAACGGTCAGATAATTTTTTACCAAAGAGTAGGCCTCTTTGTCCATCCCCTTTACAAGCAGCAATTCAGGAAGAGAGTTAAAGGCAGAGTTCTTGCAAAGATAAGGCTTGGGCAGACTCGAATAATAATCGTTTTCCGCGCCGTATTCCCCGTCGGATAAATTATCGTCGCCGTCCTGCCAGTCGGCAACTGCGGCCGCGATAGTCCTCGCTTTCTCCTGTTCCACGCCCAGAACCGTCAAAAGGCTTTCCAGGATCGGAACGTTAAAACTGTTTATGCCGTTAAGATTGAGCAGCCGCTCTTCGTCGAAAAGGCCGTAAACAATTCTTTTTCTGCCGCTGTCCGAAGCTTCTTGTCGGTAATAAATGCTGAATTCCCCTCCCTCCACCTTGTGGTCTTTAAAAAGTGTCTCCGGATTTACGGAATCATCCGTTTTTATTCCGCAGTAATACAAATTGTCTTCGGCGGCCGAGGCAGGGTCTTTAGTGTCTTGCTTAAGCTGATAAACTGAATAAAACAATCCCGCCCAGGCAATGTATTTTGACCGCGCTTTACCTATCGCGTATTTCGCCATAGCCAATTCGATATTCGAGCCGCGTCCCAGGCTTAAGGACAAAACAGTCAAGATGACCAATACCCATAGCACGATTATCAAAATTACCCCGGATTTATTACCCGTCCTTATTCTCATATTTATTGCGGCCCTTCTTCCTCCCCTAAGAAGCCCGTTGAGATCAAAACACCTCTTTTGATATTCATACTGCGCTTAGGGTCGAGCCGATTTATGAAATCTATTTCCATTCTTACATCGGAAGGGATATATTTTCCCTTCCAGGTGCCCTTCCTAACAATAGAGGTGTTATCACCCCCGGCCGAATACCCATAACTGAATTTCAGGCCGCCTTCTTTTACATTTGCCGAAACCACCTCGAGACTGCCGCTTTGGCCCTCCGCATTATTTAAGTAATCGACGAAAAGTTTTTCTTCCCGCACCAGAAAATTGAGCCGCTCGAGCTTTTCGTCTTTGATCTCAAAGGCTACGTTTTTTTTGTATATATCTCCGATAATAACGGTATGCGCCGTGCCATCAGACGGTGACACCAGATAATAGCTCACCGCTTTCAATCCTTCATCACTTTCGGTTAAGAAACTTATGCTGCTTTCCGTACCGAAAAAAGAAGCTTTATTCGGATATTTCTCCCCGAAGTCATAATAAAGCATATTCTCCAGCTCCCTGGTCATTAAATTAATGGCGAGGCGGGCCTCTTTGTAAACAGATGTCTTGAGCTGGGCGCGGTGGCTTAATTTCAATCCGCTCCAAAAAATACTGTAAACACCGGAGGCGATGACCGCAAATATGCTTAGCGCTAAAAGAAGCTCGATCATGGTGAATGATTTATTATTATTTTTCATCGGGCAAATTAAACAGGTAAGTGTTAAATTCCAGGGCGTTCTTTCTTTTCCCGGAGTCCCAATATACTTTTAAGGCAACCTCATTGATCTTCTCCTCGGAAGGCAGGTCGGAGGCGGCCTTAGAGAATTCCGATATGTTTGTTTGGAGGATATATTTGAATCTATCGTCAGGAGCGGGAAAAGCCTCCTCCTCTTTAAGATTGACAGCGACCGATCCTTTTTCCAATAGTTTAAGCATTTTGTCTTCCGCTAAAAAAAGCGCCTCAGTGTAATCACTGCTGTAAACAATCGAACGCACACAAGCCGTTATCGAGCTGATTATTACCGTAAGGCTTACCGATAAAATTACCGTCGAAAGCAAGGCCTCGATGAGCATGGATGCCCTTTTATTACCGCATCCTCTCTTCCCAGGGAAAACCATGCTTATAAAACTTTTCCGTTTAAAAGCGCTATTTGTCCCCATAATTCCTTTGTCGTTACGGTAAAACACTTTTCCTTGCGGCATAAATAAAGCCTCTTTTTTTCTATGCTTCCGTCGGGATAGAACATAATTTGCCCGCCTTCGCATTCCAGCTCAATATCCGCCTGTACTTGAACGGGCCTCGATAAACGCCCTTTCCCTTTTACGAAATCATCGGTTACATCGCCCGTATCATCGGTTAATTGTTCCTCGGCCCAATACGACCCCTTACTCTCATCTACCACCAAGCGGGTCATAATACCTTTATTGATAGCCAAAGACTGGGCATAGCGCATAGAATAGGTTAAATCCTGCGCTGTTTGATTAAGAAGTACTCCGGAGTATGTCTTACTGAAATTAGGCAGGGCAATGCCGAGGATTATTAGAACGATCATCACAACAAATATAATTTCGATTAAAGTGAAACCGCTTCTTATCCGCTTACCTGTTTTAAAAAATATTTTCACCCTCTCTCGGCTTTCCACATTCTATTCCCCTTGCATTCCAGTCTCGCCCCAATTGATGATATCATCTTCGCTTTCAACTCCATCTCGGCCTAAAGACGAAAGGTCATACTCTCCCTCATTGCGCGCTCCAGGCGAAACATAGACATATTCTCTTCCCCAGGGGTCTAGCGGCATCTTCTTCTTTTTGAGATATGGGCCGTTCCAATTCGCCGGCTCGGGAGACGAAGTCGGTTTAACCAAAAGGCCCTTAAGACCCTGCTCGGTCGTAGGAAACCTGCCGTTGTCCATTTCGTAAAGATCAAGGGACGCCGAAAGATTAGCTTCGATATCCGCCCGGGCGGCGGCCTTCCTCGCCTGCTCGCTTTTTCCGGTTATATTGGGCATAACCATCGCACCTAAGATGCCGATGATTATAACTACCAGCATGATTTCAATCATTGTAAATCCTGACCTTTTTTCTTTACGCATATCTCCTCCCATATTACTTTCTAATTCTATCCTGTTTTTACCTTAAATATCCTTGAATTACGTCATTATAAAAATTGTTGCTTCCGTTGTTTTCCTCCCCGATGTGCAACTAAAACATCGATTAAGACCCCCTCCAGCAATGGGGGGTGGGGGGAATTAAAATTATCAACCCCGCCTAACCCTGGCCGCCCCAACTTCCGCCGGGCAGGCGTCAGGCAGTATCACTGTCCGAGTAAAACAAAGAACTTTTAAAATACGGCTTCAACTGCCCGGACAATTATGGGGACAATTATGGGGACGCGTACCTAATTCATATCCCCTGAGCTTCCTTAATTGGGTACGTATCCCCGGAACTCCCCCTGGCCGCCCCAACCTTCGCCAGGCAGGCGTCAGGCAGAATCCCTGTCCGGTTATAACAAAGAACTTTTTAAATACGGCTTCAACTGCCCGCAACTCACCGCTGGTCAAGAATAAATACCTTAGTCAACTCCTTATAATATCTTCTGTCTAATCATCATGGATTTTGAATATTACTTTTTTCATTTCCATAATTAGGTACGCGTCCCCGGAACTTAGGAACTTTACTGGATTATCAGATTCATTTTAAATATTGGCAAGATCATCGCAATGACAACCATACCCACAATCCCGACGATAAATACCAATACCAGCGGGCCCAGCAAAGATAGAGTTGTTTTGACAGCCTCATCCGCCTGGCGCTCGAAAGTATCGGCAATTTTGTAGAATCCCTGCTCAAGCCGCCCGGTCTCCTCTCCGACCGAGATCATATTTAAAGCGAACTCCGGAAAAAAAGAGCATCTCTTTAACGCCAGGCGCAGGCTACTGCCTTTCGTAACTTCCTCAGCGACTTTTTTTATCTCTGATTTTAATATCACATTATCCAAACCCGGCCAGACCGAATTCAAGGCCATAGTTATCGGTACCCCGCTTTCAAGCATCGTCGCCATGGTCCGGGAAAATCTTCCGATCTGGTCGACCTTTACAAACTCTCCCAGGAAGGGAAGTTTTAATTTCAAAACATCAAACCATAACCTTCCTTTTTGGGATGAAATATACTGGTGGCCATAATAGGCTCCTGAAATAAACAATAAAATCATCAGCCACCAGAAATTAGAAAAAAATACTCCCAATTTTACAAGTATAACCGTCGGAAGCGGCAGAGCCTGGTCCATATCATCAAACATCGAAGAGATCCTTGGGATTACAAAGCTGAGCAGAAAAAATACCGTTAAGGCCCCGACTATCATTATCAGCCCCGGATAAGCCAAACTGGAGCGGATTTTGCCTGTGGTGTCCATTTCTTTCTCCATATAATCGGCCAGCCTGCTCAACACAACATCCAGCTTCCCGCTTAATTCACCCGTGCGGACCATATTTACGTACAAGGGGCTAAAAATATTTTTTTCCTGAGATAAGGCATCGGATAAAGCACCGCCGTCCTCTACATATTTGTGCATCTTCTTTATTATCTCTTTGAAATAAGGGTTGCCGGTCTGGCTTTCGACGAGCTGGAGCGATTTAAGCATCGGTACATTCGCGCCCACCAGGTCGCTCATCTGCCGGGCAAAAAGGACAAGGTCTTTCTGTTTAAAGCGCTTAACAAATACAAAATTTCCTTTTGTGGCTGACTTGGCAGGATTTATTTCGTGGTGGGTATTAACCGAAATATCTATCGGGGTCAAGCCTAAATTTATCACTTTACTGATGGCCAAATCAACATTTCCGGCATCGACAACTCCCTCCACCACTTTGCTCGGCCCTTCTTTTGCTTTGTAACGGAATTCGGGCATTTACCTATCCCTTATTGATCTATTCATCTTTTGTTACCCTGAAGATTTCTTCGACGGTAGTAATGCCTTTTTTGATCTTCGCCCAGCCGGAATGAAGAAGTGTTTTCATCCCCTGCGCTGCGGCTTTTTCGCGGATATGATTTGCCGTCGCCCTTTCCATTACCAGGCCGCGTATCTCCTCGCTAAAGACCAGGATCTCGTAGATCGACTCGCGCCCGATATAGCCGGTGAAATGGCAGCTTTCACAGCCCTTGCCTTTGTAGGCGATAACTTCTTTTCCTTTTTCCTCGCCGAATTCCTCCAGGACATCGTCGGGCAGAATATAGCTCTGGCGGCAGCTGGGGCAAATAACCCTGACCAATCTCTGAGCGATCAGGCACTCCACCGTACTGGTTATCAAATAAGGCTCAACTCCCATATCCAAAAGCCGCGCCACCCCGCTTGGTGCATCGTTCGTATGCAAGGTCGATAAAACCAAATGCCCGGTCAAGGCAACCTGAATGGCTATCTCGGCGGTTTCGATATCGCGAACCTCTCCGACCATCATTATGTCCGGGTCATGGCGGAGCATGGAACGCAGGCCCTGGGCGAAAGTGAGGCCTACTTTAGGGTTTATCTGTATCTGCGTTATACCTTTTAGCTGGTATTCGACAGGGTCTTCGATCGTGATTATTTTTTTATCCTCGGTATTGACCTTGGAAAGGAATGAATAAAGAGTGGTTGTCTTTCCGCTTCCGGTGGGGCCGGTGAGGAAAATTATCCCGTGCGGCCGCTTGAGGATATTCTCTATTATCTTTAACTCATCTTTATTGAACCCCAGTTCCTCGAGATCGTACAAGCGGGCGGAATTCAAGACCCTTAAAACAACGCTTTCGCCGTGCTGGGTGGGAAGGAATGATACGCGAAGGTCAATATCAAGGTCATTGACCCTTACTTTGAACCTCCCATCCTGCGGAACCCTTTTCTCGGCGATATTGAGGTTTGATAAAATCTTTATGCGCGAATTTATGGCATCCTTGAAAACCTTGATGTTCGCCGGGACCTTGGCGTCGTATAATATTCCGTCGATACGGTACCTTATTTTAAGCTCGTCTTCGTAAGGCTCGATATGGATATCCGTCGCCCTATCCCTGTACGCCTCGATAATGATCTGGTTTAAAAATTTGCTTATCGAGGCCTCGGATTCATCTTCAATTCCGGCGACTTCCTTCTCGCTGACAGCCGATTGCTGAACAGAACCCATCATCTGTTCGATCGTTTCCGCGCCGACACCGTAATATTGCCTTATCGCCTCCGTAATGTCCTTCTCGCTGGCCAAGACAGTCTTTACCTTGCTTTTAACCACCGAGCTCAACTCATCGATCAAATGCACATCCAGAGGCTGGGTAGTCGCTATCTTTAGCACATTGTCCTTAAAATCACAGGGTATTATATTATAATGGCTGGCGAATTTAGCGGGCAACTTTTTTATCGCTTCGGGATTGATCTGCAGGTCCTTAAAGCTTATAAAATCAACCCCTAATTGGCCGGCTAATAAAGGAATGAAAACCGTTTCCTCATCAATGAAGCCCAAATCCAGCAAGGTCGCTCCTAAAAGCTCTCCTGTTTCCTTTTGCTTTCGAAGAGCAATATCCAACTGCTCTTGGGTTATGATCTTCTTCTCTATTAAAAGCTGCCCTAATGGAAATTTATTTTTACCCATATTATCCTTGTATTTATTTTAATAATTATATCATTTCTGTAAAATAAGGGCCTATTAATTTATGATTTTAAGCAATTGGCGGTTTAAACTTAAGTTTTATTTGGGGGATATTCAAAATACATGCCCTTTCTTTTTTTTCTGCTTGAATTACGAAATATCCTGAATTCCGAACACTGAGCCCAGTGAAAATATAAATTTTATTTATTACGCTTTTTAATTCATTGTTAAACTACGTAGATAATTATCTTCTATCTTGTAAGCTATTATATATCAAGCACTTATGATTAGCAGCTTCGTAATTTGAAATCAGCGGGAAAAGGCTTTTTTAAAATTCTCTCCCTTGACAGATTGAAAATTAATGCTATTCTTGTAAACGGATGTATAAAATATTTGTCGTTTTACGATAAAGGCAAACCAGCAGTAATGCTGGGACGCAAAATCCATGGTCCTTAAAAAGGATAGCCGGACTACCGAACAAAACGATTTTTTTGTTTAATAGCCCTATTCTGATAAGGAAAAGGGCTTTTAAATTTTGCAGCACGAACGAAAGGAGATCTTAATGAAGAAATTAACCCTATCAACAGTTTTTCTCACCGCAGTTGTTTGTTTCTGGGCCCTTCCCTATATTGGTGAAGCGGCGACTCTTAATGTTCCTGCAGATTACCCAAAAATCTATCAAGCCATAGACGCAGCTGAAGAAGGAGATACTATTTTTATTGCTAACGGAGTGTATGTTCCCTCCTCCTCGGAAAATCCTGAGGAAGGAGAACCGCATATCTACTTGGAAAATAAATCAAATCTGACATTTAGGGGTGAATCATCGGAAGACACTATCCTGAATCTATCTATACACGTTTTTGATTCTGACAACATTGTTATTGAAAACATGAAATTCGACAACATTGATTTATCATTTAATTATAGCTCTGAAATGGAAGTCAGGAATTCAAAGTTTGTAAATGTAGTTGGTACTGGTGTAGTCGCTCTTGGAGTATCCAATGCGAGAATTACCAACAATCATTTTGAAGTCCATAACGGATCCTGTTCTGTACAGAAGGGGTTCGAGTTTAGTGGAACATCCGGTTCCATCTCCGGAAATAAACTAATAATCTTGGGATCTAATAATTGCCCTAACTCAGTAGGTATTTTATCTAATTCAAATACCGTCAATGAACAAGTTATAATCAGAAACAATTTAATAACAAATTTTGGCAATGGAATTCAAGCGGAAGGTCAGCTTTTTCGAGGAACTATAGTTAATAACACCATAACCGGGCTTACAAACACCCAAGGAAAAGCAATATCAACAGCTCTCTATTACACACCATTATCAGTTAGTATTAGGAACAATGTTGTATTTAATAACCGCGGGAGGGGAATAGTAACAAAGCTTACTACCGACCGCGACCAAAACGTAACAGTTTCATATAATGATGTATACTTAAACGATTCGGGTGATTATCAGACCGGTCGAGCAACTCTTGCTAACAATATCTCCGAGGACCCTCTTTTTGTCGATGCGGCAAACGGAGACTTTCATGAGCAAAACTTTATTTCTCCGGTAATCGATCAAGGAGATCCGGCAGACCCCTATTCTCTTGAGCCCAATTATAACGGCGGAAGAGTAAATATCGGGGCTTATGGCAATACAATAGAAGCCGCAAAGACAACAAAGCCACCGACTAAAGGGTCAAAGATGCTTTTGATGGAACAGTACGGCGGCAGGTAATTAATTTCGGATTTCATAAAAACAAAAAGGCAACTCAATATTTGAGTTGCCTTTTTTTTGCCTGTTTGCGCTAAATTTATTGAAAACGTTTAAGGGATCCCTAAGGTTAATAGGCCTTTACTTTTTATTAAATACTTTCTTTATCGATTCCCAAACAGTTTCTGTCCTTTCTAGGGAAATATTACGTTTCATCCAAGATAAAGAGTATTTTCTCAGCCAATCCTCAACCGCATAGTCCAACCCGACATCCGAGCCCTTGCGCTCGCTTTCATACCAACGGTGTTTGTTGATCTCCTCTTTTACGCGAGGATCGTTTATCAGTTCTCTCATCTCCGGCGTGATCATTTCTCCTCCCGTTCTATTCTATTTTTAATAGGCCAGCCGCCCCAATCGTTCACAGCTAAAATTTGTACAACCTGGTTCATTGTCGCAATCAATCGTAGAATCTTCATTAATCCTCAGCCTGTATAAACAACTATTCGTGTTTCTGTTAAGCCTTCTAATAATAGCTAATCTCTGCCCTGCTGCGAGCTGCCCTTCGGCTCCGGTCGAGCGAGTATCCCAGTCAAAATGCTCAATATCATTTGGATCATCATTTTGAAAATTTTCTATACCCACTCCCAGGTCATCCCAACAGTCAGAGATCCAGTAGCAATATATCCCGTTCTCCATCCTATAGATCTTCTGCGCGCCTAAAAGCTGTTTCAGGAGATTGATCCCCTCCATAGCCCTGACCCTTTCCACCGTAGACACATAACGGGGGATAGCGACGGAAGCTAATACCCCGACTATAATGACCGTTATAAGGATTTCCATAAGCGTAAATGCTTTGGATTGCATACTGGCCCCTTTTTCCCGTAGATGATATTTCAGATTATACCAAAAAAAACAGTATAGCCAAACATAATTTAAAAACAAAAGGGGACCGCCAAAACAGCGATCCCCTTTAAACTAAAAGCCTTAACTATTTGCCCATCTTCAGCGCCAGATCAACCACGCGGCAGGAATAACCCCATTCATTGTCGTACCAGGAAACTATCTTGAAAAACCTTTTTTCCCCTTTTAAGTTGTTTTGTAGCGTGGCAAGTGAGTCATAGATAGAAGAGCGCTCATCGTGTATGAAATCGGTCGAAACAAGCTCCTCGTCGGTAACGCCTAAAATACCCCTCAGATAAGTCTCCGAAGCCTTTTTAAGCAGCCCGTCGATCTCCTCGATCGAAGTATCCCTCACCGAGCGGAAGGTCAAATCAACAACCGAAACATCAGGAGTAGGTACACGAAAAGCCATCCCCGTCAACTTTCCCTTTGTCACCGGTAAAACCTCTCCCACTGCCTTAGCCGCTCCGGTAGTCGAAGGAATTATATTTATAGCAGCCGCCCGCCCGCCGCGCCAATCTTTCTTGGAAGGGCCGTCTACAGTCTTTTGGGTCGCGGTATACGAATGGATGGTCGTCATCAGTCCGGTCTCGATCCCGATGCCTTCTTTTAAAATCACATGCACGACCGGAGCCAAGCAATTAGTCGTACAGGAAGCGCAAGAAACGATATTGTGTTTTACCGGGTCATATTCATTGTCATTTACACCGATGACTATTGTCTTCACATCTCCTTTTCCGGGCGCGGTAATAAGGACTTTCTTCGCGCCGGCGTTAATATGGCCCATGGCCTTTTCGGAATCAGTAAACAATCCGGTCGATTCGATAACTATATCAACCCCAAGCTGCTTCCAGGGAAGTTCGGAGGGGTTTTTTGTTGCCATGATACATTTGATCTTATGGCCGTTAACTACGAGGGTGTCCGGGTCTTCTTTAGAGGGGTCGCTTTTCTCCGTTTTGACATCATGCTTGAATTTACCGTGAATCGAGTCATACCTCATTTGGTAGGCGAAATAATCGGCATCGGTTGACACATCGACGACAGCAACAACATCCAAAGACTTTCCTAAAAGGCCTTTGTCGCACAAAGCCTGAAAAACCATACGTCCGATACGCCCAAAACCGTTAATTGCGATCTTAACCATTTCAATCCCTCCTCTTTAAAATGTTGAAGCGCTTTTTTCAAATAAATAAAACTAATATAAGCTATATCCTCTTCGGGATATTGTCAAGTTATTTTGCTGTTTCTAGCTGCCTTTATTTATTCCAAACGCTCCCCGGGATTCAACTCATGCCCTAAAGTAAAATCAAAGGCTGAAATTTGCTTCCCGTCCTGTAAATGCACTTCCTTAATCAGGACAACGCTTCCCTTAGCGGCTATGTTTACCCCCTTCTTATCGGTTGAAACAACCTCGCCCGGCTTATGCCCCTGCGCCATAAAAGCCGAGACATCCGCTCTCAATATTTTCAGCATCTTTCCACGATAAAAAGTATAAGCAGAAGGCCAGGGCAAAAGGCCCCTAACTTTATTGCATATGGCCTCGGCTTGATTATTCCAGTCGATCTTGCCGTTTTCTTTTGTCAATTTCGGGGCAAAACTTACCTTTGACTCGTCCTGCGAAGTTAATTTATATTTACCCGCCAAAATCGCTTGAACCGTGCCTTTTAGGAGCTGAGGCCCGATACTTTTCATTTTCTCCCTTAACTGATACGACGTATCGCCGCGGGAAATAGGAACGATGCATGAGCTTACGATCTCTCCGGCATCCATTTTTTCGTTGATTTTTATAATGGTTATGCCGGTAGATTCTTCTCCGTTTATAACAGCCCAGTTTATAGGAGCCGCTCCGCGGTATTTAGGCAACAATGAGGCATGGACATTTATCGAAAATATTCTTGGTATCGTTAAAACTTCCTTGGGAAGTATTTTCCCGTATGCGATGACTATAAAAAGGTCCGCTTCAAATGCCTCTAGCTTCTCTAAAAAGCCTCTATCCATAAGATCAAGCGGCTGCAAAACATCAATGCCATTTTTGACAGCGATTTCCTTGACCGGGGACGAGGCCTTTCGCATTCCGCGCCCGACGGCTTTATCGACGGGGCAAACGCAGCAAATTATCCCCTCTTTTGCCGACAAAAGAGCCTCTAAATGGCACGCCGCGAAATCGTCGCTTCCGAAAAATACTATTTTCATCTTTAAGGGTTCACTTCTATCGTTGTCACCACAGAATGTTTGTTTTTCTGTCTTTTTTGGCAATCTTTTAAATAACTTATAAGCTTATCCGGGGAACGCCCTTTAAGCATGATACTATATCGGAACTTATCCCGCAACTTCGGAACAATGCTGGGCTGGGGCTCGATAATTTCTATGTTTTTGGGCTTCTTCTCTATAAGCGCTTTATATAATTCTTCCGCGCTTTCCTCCGCCTTCTTTTTATCCGCGGCGCGCAAAGTCACAACCACCATATCCTTATATGGAGGGAAACCTAACTCTTTCCTTAATTTTAACTCCTCTTTGTAAAACGCATTAAAATCCAGCTTTTTTAAGGATCTTAATGAGTAATTATCAGGCAACCGGGTCTGAACAATCAGCTTTTCTTTCGCCAAATTCCGCAAAGCTATCAGCAAAAAGAAGGCCCCTTCGGCGCTTCGGTAATCCGGCCGGTTCAATTCAGAGTCGAGGTTAATGCAGGCAGCGATATCGATATTCAATGTGTCTGCCTTTTTCAGGATAGCCGAGGTGGCGATAATGATATTCGCGTCCGGATTAAAATTCTTCGAATCCTTATCAAAACAGCAAATCTTAGCCTGAGGGAAGAACCGCATTAGGTCGCTTTCCAGTTTTTCAATTCCCATTCCGGAAGATTTCAAGTAGGATTTCTCGCATTTCGGGCAAATCTTAGGGAGCTCGCATTTGAATCCGCAGCGCGGGCAGGCCAGGGACTGGGCAGAATATATAAAGGTAAGCCACGTATCGCACCTTTCGCATTTCAGGGTGTATCCGCATTGGCTGCACTGAGTCCTGGAATTGAATCCTTTTCGGTTAAAAAACAACAATGCCTTTTTATTCTCCGCCAAAGATTTAGAGATCGCATTCTGCAAAGGATAAGATAAATAGTAATTTGTTTTCGGCCCGTAATTCTCCATATCGACGATCTGGAGATCGGCATATTTTTCTCTGGGGAAGTCTTTGTACTCCCATTTAAACTTGTTTTTCATGTTCCAAACTTCGGCGCTAAAAGCCTCGCCGGCAAAAATAAGGTCACAACCGGATAACTTAGAGCGCATTAAACATACATCGCGGGTATGGTAATGCGGGGACTGCTCCTGCCGGTAGCTGTAGTTGCACTCGTGGAACATAACGATTAACCCCAATTTATAGAGAGGCGAAAAAACCGAAGATCGCGTACCGACAACTATGCCCGTATCGCCATTTTTGATAGCTTCCCATTTTGAGATATCGCTTTTCATAACAAGAGGCCGCTCAAGAGAAAGTATCGGCGCGTCTATAGCTTTCTTAATAACCTCAGTAAGGCGCTTTACCTGTGCACTCTCGGGGACAATTATAAGGATCCCCTTTTTATCATCGGTATAGGTTTTTATACGCTCCAGCAAATATTTAAAACCCGCCTCTTTATCCGGCATGTTCAAAACTGTGGCCTTCGGCTTAACCCCTGGGTTATAAACAGGCTCTTTAACGACAGATAAAGTCTTCGCCGCTCCTCTTAGGGCAACGGGAAGAAAACATTCTATCGCCTCGCCTAAACTGCACCCGTAATAGCGGCTGAATTCCCCGGCAAAAGCCAATTCCCCGTCGGATAAAATCCGCCCTTTATCCAGCACCTCAATAACCGGATTGAGGTCTTGAATTTGGCTTTTGTTGCTCAGCTTTAGAATATATCCGATGATTTTTCTTTTATTGAAAACGACTTTGACCCTCTGGCCGGGGTAAATAGCACTTTTCAACTTATCGTCGACAGAATAGTCGAAATGGCCTTCTATAGGCAGGCTAAAAACAACTTGGGCGACGGTCTTGCTCATACAATAAGCGAAACAATATCTTTTACCGCGGAAGGATAAGATAAGTTTGTGGTCATCTTTAATGCCGTCAGGAATTTATCTCGGGAATTCATAAGGCTTTTCAGTTCCGAAACAATCTCTTCTATCCCCGAGCCTTCAAAGCCGATTCCATAACGCTTTAAAACCATAATGTTGTTGGTTTCCTGCCCCGGGATAGGGCTGAAGAATATCATCGGGAGCTGCTTAACCAAGGCCTCGGAGATAGACAATCCGCCGGGCTTAGTGACCATAACATCGGCAACCGACATCAGCTCGTACATGTTATCAACCAGGCTAAATACGACAACATCGCCGTATTTTTGTTCGCTTAATGTTTGATACAAGCCTTTGTTATGTCCGCAAACGACCACAACCTGCATTTCTCCGTTCAAAGCCTTTATTATTTCCTCGATCGGCCCGATACCAAAAGAGCCGGTCGCAATAAGAGCCGTAAAAGCATCCGGCCTTACCCCTAATTTCTTTTTCAATTCGGAAACATCAACTTTAGCGGCGAATTTTTCGTTAGTAGGGATACCGGTCACAAAGATCTTTTTCTCATCTATTCCGATAGACTTTAATTTCTCTTTAGTCCATTCGCAGGCAACAGTATATTTATCAACCGCTTTCCCCAGCCATATCTTATGAACGTCAAAATCGGTCACGCAGGAGATCACTTTTGATTTGATCAAACCTTTGGCTTTTAAGCTTGAAGCGACCTCATTAGGCATGAAATGGGTCGATAAAATATAATCAAACTGTTCCGCCTTAAGGAATTTCTCCAGTTTAACTGCAATTATCGAGTTATAAACCCTTCTTACAAAACGAACCAATGGCTGCAGCCAGGGGATATCGATCAAACCGAAAAAGAAAGCCCATAGCCAAGGGGCCTTAGAGATCATTAAAAAGTAGCTTTTTTTATATAAATTCTTTGAATTGGTATAATCAAGTACATCGACGAGCCTCGCCTCGTGGGAAGTATATTTCTTTATACCTTCGTAAATAGCCTCCGCGGCCTTTTGATGCCCGGCCCCGGCCGAAGCGTAGATAACGAGTATTTTCATGGCATACTCCCCTTTTTGATTTTGCTTAGGCAGGTTCTTTTGACCCGTTTGAGCCGATTATTATTTTTGTTGCTTCCTGAAGGTTTTTGACGATATATTCCGGGCGCACTCCCCATTTGCCGACATCTTTTCTTTTTGCCCTTCCCGAAAGGACAAGGATAGTGCGGCACCCCGAGCGAAAACCGGTCAAGATATCCGACTTCGAATCCCCGACGAAAAAGCGAGTATTTTCCGTTTGAAGGCTTTGCCCAACCGACTTAAGGGCTTTTATGATGCTTCCTATCTCCGGCTTCCGGCAGTGGCAGCCTTCATCGGAGCGGTGCGTGCAGTAGAAAGTCTTGTTTATTTTTCCGCCGGCTTTCTTAATGCCGTCGAGCATCTTTCTATTAATGAGTTTTAACTTGCTCATCGAATAAACGCCCTTGGCCACACCGGCCTGATTGGAGATGATAAAGATCCGATAGCCATTCTCCGTTAAAAGGCGGATAGCCTCAAGCGAACCCGGGATAAAAGAAAAATTCTTCAGCTTAGTTACATATTCGCCGTTTCCGGGGAACTGATTAACCACTCCGTCTCTATCCAGGAAGACTATCTTCATTTGGTTTGATTATTTTCCCTCTTCATCTGCCAATATTTGGCATAGCTCATTATCTGGTAAAGCGAGGCAAAAAAAGCGATCATAAAACCGATAAACCCGTCCTTAAAACCTCTCTTCCCGAAGAAAGAACGTGGAAACCTGTCCAGGGTCCGCCATACAGCCCGGCCCAAAGACATTTGCCTTCCGGTATTTATCCATTTCCTGGCCTCTAAAGTCGTCTGCCTGTTCAAGCTACCTAGGAAATGCTCAAAATCGGGATAACCTTTATGCACAATATCGCCTTCAAGAAAGCCCGTTTTTCCGTCTAAGAATACCTTCGGGTGAACTTCGACCTCCTCATAGCGGAATTTGCTTTTCATAAAAAGCCGCGTCTTTCCCGCCGGATACCAGCCCGAGTACCTAACAAAATAACTGCCGATATAATTCTTAAGAGGTATAGTATACGCCTGAAAATCATCCTTTTTTATCGCCTCGGTTATCGCCCTTTTCAGTTCTTCCGTAACATATTCATCGGCATCCAGGCTTAAAACCCATTCGTTCTTTGCTTGGGAATATGACCAGTTGCGGTGTATTCCTTCATTGTCCATTTTTCTATGCAAAACCCGGGCGGAAAGTTTTTTCGAGAGCTCAACCGTTTTATCGGTCGATTCATCATCGACAACCAAGAGCTCATCCGCCCAGCCCAAGGCGCTTCCCAGGCATTTTTCGATATTAGCCTCTTCATTTTTCGTGATAACAACAACACTTAAAGGGATTTTCCCGGTCTTAGTATTCAGCATTATTTTTTCACCAATTCTTTAATGTTCTCACAAACAAATTCTATCTGTTTTTTCGTCATATGCGGGAACATAGGTAAAGATAAAACATCCTCGCATAATGCTTCGCTTACCGGGAAATCGCCTTTTTTATGTTTTAATTCCCGATAAGCTTCCTGAAGATGGATCGGGATCGGATAATGGATAAGTACTCCTATCCCTCTTTTTTGCAGTTCGGCACAGACAGCATCCCGGTTTTTAACCCTTATCGCGAAGGTCTGATAAACATGGGTGCGGTCATTTTTTGCCACGGGAACCTTAACGCCTTTGATCCCTTTTAACAGCTTTCCGTAATAGGCCGCGTGATTTGACCTTTGCTCGTTCCATTTGTCCAGATGTTTCAGCTTCGCCGATAAAACCACAGCCTGCAAAGTATCGAGGCGGGAATTGTAGCCCTTGACCTTATGCTTGTAACGGCCTTCCCGGCCGTAGTCCCTGAGCATCTTTACTTCTTCGTAAATATCCTTATTACTAGTCACAACTATCCCCCCGTCACCGTAAGCTCCTAAGCCCTTAGTCGGATAGAAGCTGAAGCAGGCTACTTCTCCCAAAGCTCCGGACCTTTTTCCTTTATATCTCGCGCCGTGCGCCTGAGCGGCGTCTTCGATAACGGCAATACCGTATTCTTTAGCGATCGAATTTATCTCGTCCATATCCGCCGTTTGCCCGTAGAGATGAACAGGCATAATAGCTTTTGTTTTTTTGGTGATCGCCTGTTTTATCTTTTTAGGGTCAAGGTTATAGGTCTCATCCTCGATATCAACGAAAACAGGCTTTGCCCCGGTGTAAGAAATGCACAAAGCGGTCGCGATAAAAGTAAAAGGCGGAATTATAACCTCATCTCCTAAGTTGATATCCAACGCCGATACGGCCAAATATAAAGCGTCCGTTCCGGAGTTAACGCCCACCCCGTATTTTGAGTCACAGTAACCGGCGAACTGCGCTTCAAATTCTTCAGCCGCTTTGCCAAGAACAAAATCTCCCCTGCGAAAGACTTCCTTAAAGCCGGTTTCGATCTCTTTCTTTATTGTTTGGTGCTGTTCGGTAAAATCAATAAACGGAACTTTCATAGAATCTTCTTAATCCTTTCTAATACCTCTTGTGCTTCCAACATTTTTAAACAGCTCACGTGTTCACAACTTGCCCTTTTAAACCTGTGATAACAAGGCCGGCATGGGATATCCTTAGCAACAACCAAATGATGCCCTGCCGGATAGGGGCCATAAACCTTTTCCTCAACGGGCCCGAACACAGATACAACCCTGGCACCCGCGGCCACCGCTACATGTAAAGGCCCTCCGTCATTCAAAACGCAAAAATTACACCGGCGGGCTAAAGCGCCGAATTGGAACAGAGTTGTATCACCGCAAGCCGAAAAAACTTTATTGCGCATCAGCTTGGCGATAGAAGAACACAATCCGACTTCGTTTTTATCCCCCATCAGTATAATCTCCGCACCGTAATTTTCAATCAAATTGTCAGCTAATTTGGCGTATTTTTCGAGCGGCCAGCGTTTATAAATAGCGTCCTTCCCCCAACTCGCTCCGCCTCCCGGGACAATCCCCACTACCAATTTCTTTTGGAGCAAGGAATTCCGCTTAAAGAATTCCTCTGCCCAAGAAAGGTCCTGCTCGTTAATACCTATATCGATCCCTTTTGTCAAAACCGGTATATCCAAAACGCGCAGCAAATCCAAATAATATTCTATCACATGCTTTTCCTCATAGCCGTCGATATCTATCCTATTATTAAGAGGAAAACTCCTGTTTTTATAGTTGATCACATAGCGGTTCTTGACCCCGATAAACCAGACCAAAAAAGACGTAAAGGTGTTTAAAGAAACATCGATCGCCGTATCATAGCCTTGCTCTTTAAGCTCCTTGATAAAATCTTTAATCATCAGGAAATAGGCGGGTTTTGACCTCTTATAAAGCGCCTTGAACTCATCGCGCTCATAGACATGTATTTTATCCAGTTTTTTATTCCTCTTTAACATCTCCTCGGTCCGGCGGTTACAAAGGTAACCGAGCTTGAGATCGGGGAAAAAAGCTTTGAGGTTATTGATTATCGGGGTAGTAAAAAGGACATCTCCGATACCGAAGATATTAACGATCAGCAGTTTCCTTGGAGCAATATTCATATCCCGCTTGAGTCCGTTGATTTTCATCTAATCGATTCTTTGCTTGACACGGTTAAAGGTCTTATAACGCAAACGCAATATTTTCGCCGGATGCCACCAGAATTCTTTGTCGATGCGCTTTAGATCTTCAACGCTCATTGAATGTTTTATAATTATCTCCGCCATGGCCTTCGGGTGGCTGCCAAAATAAGGAGGAAACCTGCCCAGGTCGCCGTATTCATATTCTTTCTTTGTTTTTTTATCGTCAAGAGAAACAAACCCTATCTCCTCGGCATTGATCCGCCTTTGCATCATCAAATCCCTCGGCTGAACCCAGCCATAATGGTAAATAAAACATCCAGTGTTCACTCTACCCAGGGGCCTTTTGTCTGTTCGCCGGAAACCATAGGCATCGCCGTATGATTCGACGGTGTTATTGTTCCTAATTATCCTGTCCTGTTTCTGGTACCAACCGGAATCAATTCGGTAACGGTAAAAGCTCCCGTAAAAATGCAGCCAATAGAACCTTAGGGCATCCGCGTTCTGATTGTTTAAATTGTTTTTCATCAGCGAAAAAAGCCGGGAGAGATCCTTTTCATGAACAACTTCGTCCGACTGCAAATAAAAAGCCCAGTCTCCTTTACACTCTTTGAGTGCAAGGTTGGTCTGCTGCGACAAGGTCTCGCTTTTTAAACTCATATCCCAGCGATTCCTGATTATCCTTATCTTGGGGCTTTTAAGTTCCTTAAGGAGGGCTTCCGTACCATCGGAGGAATCACCGATATTGACAATAAACTCATCGCAGATCGGCAGAATTGAATTGATCGACTCAATTACGGGATAGTTATATTTGATTACATTGCGGGCAATTGTGAATCCGCTTATTTTCATTGCTTTTGGCAAACTTCGTTATAAACCGCTAATGTTTTTTGGGCTGTTTTCCGGAAACTAAAATCGCTCCCGCGGCGAAATCCTTTTTCAACAAGAGATCGCTTAAGCTTCGGGTCATGCAATATCCGTGCTATCGCCTCCGAAATATCTTCCGAGCTATAAGGGTCTACCAATAGAGCCGAATCTTTGGCCACCTCCGGGCAAGAAGAAACATTTGAAGTAACAACCGGGGTTCCGCAGCAAAATGCCTCGATTATCGGAAAACCAAACCCTTCGTAAAAGGAAGGAAATACAAAAGCCTCGGCTTTGTTATAAAAATACCGCAGTTCCTGGTCGGTCAAATATCCGAGGAAAACAACATGCTCTTTTAATTCCAGCTTTTTTATCAGCCCTTCGACTCCTTCGCTAAGCCAGCCTTCCATCCCTATAACCGCCAATTTACCCTTGAACTTCCCGCGTGCCCTAAGCTTATCAAATGAGTATAAGATATTTTCCAAATTCTTCCTCGGCTCGATTGTCCCGACCGAAAGGATAAAAGGGTCTTTGATCCCGCGTTTTTTAATCACCCGTTCAGCAAGTTTTGATTCTTCGGCGTTTATCGGGTAAAAAATGTTTTTATCCACTCCCTGGTAGATAAGCGTTATTTTCTCATCGGGTATTTTAAAATATTTCTTAAGGTCATTTATGGTATTCTCTGAACAACAGATTATTTTATCGGCCCTCTCGCCGATATTATGCATTTTCCTCTCCGTTTCATCGATCGATGTCTGCGTGTGCCCCTCCGGAAAGGTCTTAAAGATAAGATCATGCACTGTTACAACTATCTTGGCGCCATTATTGACTGTCACGGCTTCTGGGCTTGGCGCATGGTAAACATCGACTGTGCCGATAGATTTCTCCAACCCGTGGTGGAAACGGTCGATCTTTAGCGTAAAATTCTTTACATTAAAACTCGGTATCCTTTTGTTTAGATTTATCAATCCCTTTTTAATGTAAAGCAAATATTGGTTCTCGGTATCGATCTCGCTTAAACTTTTTAATAACTGATAAGCATAGCGGCCGATGCCGGTATATTTTTTGTTAATAAAGGATCGGCAATTAATTGCTATTTTCATAAAATTACCTCAGCCCTTTTGCCCTCAAAAATTCTTCAACATTCTCTTCGACATAATCCAAATCTTTCAATTCCAAATCCTGATGGATCCCGATATGCGTCCCGTTATCCGAACAATATTCCGCCTCGGGAAATTCCCCTAACTTATGGCCAAGATAAGAGTAGCTCGGGCACTGGGTTGGGATGGAATAAAATAAATTCCTTGAATCAATGCCCCTTTTGTCCAAAAAAGCTACAAATTCGTCCTTGGTGAACCTTGAGTTATCCTTTAGGACGATCGAAAAAGCGTGCGGACCGATTTTTTCGTTATTTTCCTCTTTGATAGACAGGAATATATCGTCGAATTTTCGGAATTTATCGATCAGATATAACAAATTGCGCCGGCGTTTCTTTAATATTTTATCAAAAATCTTGATGTTCCCCAAACCCACCGCCGCCTCAATTTCATTCATTTTCGCCGAGAAACCGATCCGCTTTGCCCGGAATTTTCCTTCAATTCCATGATTGCGCAAAGACCTTAAGATCTCGGCGATCTTTTTATCGTCGGTAATTATTATGCCCCCTTCAATGGTCGTAACAATATGAGCCGCGTAAAGGGAAAAAGCGGCCATTTGGCCGAAAGTGCCGACATATTTTCCCTTATATTGCGCACCGTGGGCCTCGGCTGCGTCCTCAACGACAAAGAGGTTATGCCTTCGAGCTATTGCCATTATCTTGTCCATCTCGGCCGGCTTTCCCATCAAATGCACCGGCATGATCGCCCGGGTTTTATTGGTGATGGCCTTTTCGATTCTTGCGGGGTCGATATTCAAAGTCTCTTTTTTTACGTCAACAAAAACAGGCTTAAAGCCGGCCTGTAAAACGGCGTTTCCGGTCGCAATAAAAGTCAGAGCGGGGATTATCACCTCATCCCCCCTTTTTGCGCCGTAATCGTATAAAACAGCTAAGGCAATGCAATCGGCATCCGTACCGCTACTAACCGTTACCGCATACTTTACCCCGAAAAGGGATGCGAATTTTTCTTCAAATTCCTGCACAAGTTTTCCCCTTGTCAGCCATTTTCTATCTAAGGCCTCTTTTATAAGCTTCTTAGCTTCCGAGGTTAAAGATATTGTCCCGAAGGGGACGCGGTAATCGGCCTTAGAGATCAGGGTTTTGCTTTGTTCCAAATTTATTTTCAAGTTTCACCCTTTCTTAAAAATTTCCTGCGCCTTAGAAAACCTCTCGGGTGTCCCGATATCGATAAACTCGGCACCCGTCAGAAATCCGTAAAAACCTTTTTTAATTATCGAGGGGAAAACGTCGGTTTCAATAGAGAACTTTTTCAGTTTCGGCATGAAATCAAATATTTTCTTCTCAAAACAATATATTCCGGCATTAATGTAACTTATCCCGCGGCTGGCATCTTTCTCTAAAAAATCGCTAATGGCTCCGTCTTTATCGAGAATGATGCTGCCGAAATCGCGGCTATCGGCGACCTGCGCAACCACCAAAGTCGTAACCCCATTATGTTCCTTGTGAAATTCATAGACAGCGCTGTAATCAACCGGGCAGAAACAATCGCCGTTTAAACCGAAAAATGTCCCGCTATTAATCATCCCTTCGGCATTCTTAAAAGCCCCTCCGGTGCCCAAAGGTTCTGGCTCCCGGGAAAACTCCAGTTTTAAGCCAAAATCATTCTTCTTATAATATTCCTCAACTTCTTGGGCAAAAAAACCGGTACAAAGGATGACCCTTTTAAAGCCTTGCTTAGATAAATAGCCGAGGAGGATATCTAGGAAATGATGGCCGGCCACCATAGCCATCGTTTTTTGAGCCTCTCCCGTCATTGGGCGGAGCCTTTTGCCTAATCCTCCGCAAAGAATCACCACATCAATGTTTTTTAATTTATTTTTCATCGAAATATTATTTTTTCTTAACGTACCCTTCGCTCGGCTGATAGAAAATGATCTGACTTCCTAAGGTCTCGAACTTAAACGGGACCAATAATAGCTTCTTTAATTTCTCCTTTACAATCGCCTGCTTTTCCCTCGGGACATAAAGAAGCACGAAGCCGCCGCCGCCCGCCCCTATCAACTTGCCGCCTAGAGCCCCGGACTTTTTGGCATTATTGTATATCTCATCGATCTGAGGCGTTGTGATTTTATCCGAGAGTGTTTTCTTAAGCATCCAGCTTTCGTGCAGCAGTTTACCGAAATCATTTAATTTGTTATTGTTTAAAATCTTTAACGACTCAAGCGCCATCTGGTACAACAATTCAAGTTCACGACGCTTATTAGGGATGTTCTTTACTTGATGCTTGGCTATTTCGGAGGCGTTCCGCGAAAACCCGGTAAAAAAAAGCATCAGATTCGACTGTAAATCTTCGAGAGTGCTCCCGGGCACCGTTATCTTGCTTATTTTCAAGTGATTGTCCCCGCCGAATTCGACAAAATTCAATCCGCCGTGAGCAACCAGCATCTGGTCCTGGCAACCGACATTTTCAAGGCACATATTTTGCTCGATATATATGGCCTCTTTTGCAAGTTGTTCTTTCGATGCCATCTTGCCTAAAAGCGCGTACATGCTGTTCAAAAGGCCCACGGTGAAAGAAGAGCTTGAGCCCAGTCCCGTGCGGGCAGGCAAATCTCCGTCGTGATGGATCTCAACGCCTTCTTTTACTTTTAAAAACCTTAAAACCTCCCTGACCGCCGGGTGGTCAATCTCATCTATCTTTGAAACATGCTCCATCTTGGAATAGATTATCCTCGATTTATGTTCAAAAAATGGCGGAAGATAGCGGCAGGTGATATAACAATATTTATTGATCGTTGTCGCCACAACCGCGCCATCGTTTTCCTTAAACCATCCCGGGTAATCGGTTCCCCCGCCGAAAAAAGAGATCCTAAAAGGTGTCCGGCTTATTATCATTTAAATTGCCTCCATGGTGCCCTTAAAATAAACTTTGTTATCAAGAGTGTAATTTTTCCTCTTTAACTTTACCTCACGCATCGCCTTAACGTTATTAACCGCGCTATCGCCGAATTTTCTTTCTATCATCTCCAAGTAGCGCGGATCGGAAAAATAGTCATCAAACGCTGCGTCGCGGAAACGTAAAACCTCAGCGCTTGTGATATATTTCGTCGGCAAAGGCAAACAGTCAACGCTAAACTGAGAAAAAGCGCTCCAACTTTCCGGTAAAGGAAGTTTTTGCTTAACGGCATCCTCGTACAACCTCGAGCCCGGATAAGCCATGGCGCAATAAAGATTAGCGTATTCGCAATTAAGATCTTTGGCCAAATCAAGGGTTTCCTTCATTGTTTCCATATCATCCTCGGGAAGACCGAAGATAAAATTAGCGACTATACTGATCCCCGCCTCGTGAGTCTTTCGGGTGATCTCTTTGATCTCTTTCTCGCTAAAACGCCCTTTGGAAACCCCGTCTCTGACTTTTTTGCTCCCGGCTTCATACCCGTAGGCTATCCAATTTATCCCGGCTTTTTTCATTTTGGCAAGCATATAATCCTTGACCGTATCAACCCGCCCGTAAACCCAAATATTTAGCTCAAAACCAAAATTGATCAAACCGTCGCAAATTTCCTCGACGTGCTTCCAGTTAAGCGCGAAAAGCTCGTCTAAAATCTTAATATTCTTAACTTTATAATTCTTAACTAAGTATTCTATCTCGCTTAAAACGTCTTTTACCGGGCGATACCTGATCCCGGGGCCGCCGAAAATAGAGTTGATACAGCAAAAATGGCAATTAAAAGGGCAACCTAAGCTCGTATAGATAACAGCATAAGGGGTCCTTTTATCGACGCGTGAAAAACAATGCCAATTGTGCGCCCGGTATTTATCCATAGGAAGAAGATCCCATGCCGGCATAGGCAGAACTCCTAAGTCATTGACATTATCCGCCCTGGGATTAGAAAGGATCTCTTTGCCCTTTCTAAACCAAAGCCCTTTAACCTTAAAATCATTTACCTTAGGATTCCCCTTCTTAAGCAATGATATCAAATCGCGGTATGTGTAAAACCCTTCGCCCTCTATCAAAAAATCCGCCGCCGTCTCTTCCATCGTCCTTCGGGGCAAAGCCGACGGATGCAGCCCTGAAATAACCGTCAAGGCTCTCGTGCCTTTTTCATGAAGCGCCTTCAGGAATTCGCCTGCCCCCGGCATATTTATCGTCGAGGCAGAAGGGTTTGTGCCTGAAACCAAGACCGCGACTAAAAGAGGATCTTCCTTACGCGCTCGCTCCAGGGTTTCGTCTGTGCTTAAATTCTCCGCCTCCGCATCGATAACCGAAACCGAAAACCCTTCTTTTTTGATAAAAGCGGCGGTTAAAATAAGCCACAAAGGCGGCTCAATTCCGGAAAAATCCTTGCTCAGGTCCTGAAAGATTTTCTTTTGGTTATTCGGCTTTACGAATAAAACATCCGTTTTACTTTGCATCTTTTAAATGTTGGCGAACTGGTTTCTTTTTATCGCCTGGTATCCTTTCACAAGCTCTTTTATTCCATCGCTCAAAGAAACATCCGGCATATAACCGGTTTTCTCGATCTTTTCATTGCTGACTATATAATCCCTTTTATCCGGGTCTTCGCCGACGGCTGATTCAAGGAAATAAAACTCCGGGACATGTTTCTTTATCTCTTCGCAGAGTTCCTTTTTGCTCAAATTCGCGTCGCTTAAGCCCACATTGTAAGCCTGATCTTTCATTTTCGCAAAATTATCCAAAGAATGGATGAAAGCCTTGGCAACATCGCGGACATGAATATAATTTCTCTTAAAATGCGCCTCGAATAAGATAACATAGCGGTCATTAAGGGCGCGGTAAGCAAAATCATTGACCAAAAGATCCAATCTCATGCGCGGGCTAACCCCAAAAGCAGTAGCTAGCCTTAAGGTAATGCCGTTTCCCGCTTCCAGGATTTCGTTTTCCGCCTGCACTTTCAATTTACCGTACAAAGAAACAGGCCGAAGAGGAGTATCCTCCGTGCAAAACTTGCCTTTTTCGCCGATACCGTAACCGCTGTTTGTCGTCGGATAAATGATAACCTGTCCTTTACCGCGCAGCTTCAAAATAAGGCGCATCGCCTTAAGAATGACATCCTCGGCCATCGCCGGCTCTTTAGAGCATAACGGAGCGCCGGTAAGGCAAGCTAAGGGAAATATCGCGTCTTTGTCTTTGATCAATCTCTTTATTAAATCCTCGTTACGGGTATCTCCCCTGATTATTTGCAAAGTTTTAAAATGACAGCAATCCAAAAGGGAAGTCTGGTTGAACATGAAATTATCTAAAACGGTAACCTCGTGCCCCATAGATAAAAGCATCGGCACCATTACCGAGCCTATATAGCCCGCCCCGCCGGTTACTAATATTTTCATCTCTTGCTCCGTTTCTGTTTCACTATTTGCCTGAATTATCCTTATACCATTTACACGTTTCTTCTATTCCCATATCCAGAGAAGTTTTCGGCTTCCATCCCAATTGTTTTATTCGGGAATTATCCAAAAGTTTTTGCATTACTCCCTCCGGCTTAGAGGCGTCGTATCTTACGCTTCCCCGAAAGCCTGTTTTGCGCGCGATAATACCCGCCAGCTCGGCAATCGATATATCCTCTCCCGCGCCGAAATTAATAATACCTTCCTCATTATATTTCTCCATTAAAAATAAGCACGCCGAAACAAAATCATCAACATATAAGAATTCCCTGCGTGGTTTACCCGAGCCCCAAACCGTAACTTCGCTTAAATTATCTCTGGCCGCGCCGGTAAATTTCGCTATCAAAGCGGAAATCACATGCGATTTCCCGGCATCAAAATCCCCGCCGGGGCCGTAAACCGTCGCCGGGATCGCGGCAATAGCGTTTAAACCATATTGCTTACGGAAAGCGCGGGTGCTTTCTATTCCCGCCAATTTCGCAATTGAATAAGCCCGGCTTGTTTCTTCAAGTTCCCCTGTCAAAATATAGGATTCTTTGATGGGCTGGGAAGCTTCCTTGGGATAAACGCAGGAGCTGGCCAAATAAAGGAGCTTCTTGACGCCGAATTTGTAAGATGAGTAAAATATATTGTTCTGGCTTTCGATATTCTCATAAATAAAATCCGCCGGGCTTTGGCGGTTGGCTTCTATTCCTCCGGAGCGTATGGAGTTTAAGAAAACGTATTCCGGTCGGTGCTTCATAAAGAAATGGAATACAGAAGACTGAACAGCGGTGTTTAAAGCGATATCCGAGGCGGAGAAAACATTTTTAAACCCGCTTTTAACAAAATAGGCTAAAAGGGACTTTTCCTGTATATCATCATGCCCGACTATAAATATTTTTGAGTCTTTGTTCAAATCATTTACTCCTTCGCCAGCTTCTCAACCTCCCGCACAATATCATCAACTCCCGGATAAAAAGCATTCTCCAAAGTAAAACCTGCCGGAGTAGGGATATCCGGAAAGGACAATCGAACCGGCGGCTTTTTAAGAGACCGTAAACCTTTTTCGGCGACTGTTGTTATTACCTCCGAGCTGAAACCGCCCGTCTTCCAGCAAAGGTCGGCAACAAGAAGTTTTCCTGTTTTGGCCACGGATTTCAAAATTATTTCCTCATCGAGAGGCCTAAGAGTGCGCGGGTCAATAATCTCTACGCTAATTCCCTTTTTTTCTAACTCGACGGAGGCGCGCAGAGATTCAATCACCATATGCGAAACAGCAACTATTGTAACGTCCTTGCCTTCTTTCTTAACAACTCCCTGCCCGAAGGGGATGGAATAAATTTTCTCCGGCACATAACCGATATGCTTGTAGCACCATCTATGCTCGATATAGATAACCGGATTATTATCGGCGATAGCGGTGATCAAAAGCCCCTTAGCGTCATAAGCCGATGCCGGCATAACAACTTTCAAACCCGGAACATGGGCGAATAAAGACTGCAAAGCCTGCGAATGCTGGGCGGCAGAGCCCCATCCCCGCCCGATACAAGTACGGATAACAAGCGGGATTGAAACCTGCCCGGCGAACATATAGCTCCACTTAGAGGCATGATTGACTATCTGGTCCATGGCCAAAAGAAGAAAATCGGGACGATTATGAATATAGACGGGCCTCATCCCGGCCATTGCCGAGCCTACGGCAACACCCGTTAAGCAGCTCTCCGAAAGTGGGGTATCAAAAACACGCTCATTACCGTATTTCTTATGCAGGTCTAATGTTGTCCCGAACATACCGCCGGGGTCATCTATCCCCTGCCCCATCACATAAACTCGCCCGTCTTTTTCCAGGGCCTGGTCGAGGGCTTCGCGGATAGCGTCTCCGTAAGAAAGCTTGCGCACGTTCTGTCCCTGGCTTTCGTCGAAAACCGGCTCTTCTCGCTCAATTTGTAATTTTGTCCAAGGCATTTATTATTCTTTCAACGAAGGACGAAAAACGTATCTCGTCTTACATCCATCGTTTAAAATTATGAATACAAAAACTTCTCCAAATCCTTCGGATCCGCTAAAGGACTTGCCTTTGCGAATACAAAAG
>JADFZM010000029.1 GCA_015232535.1 Candidatus Omnitrophota bacterium | reverse complement strand
TTGAGAATTCCATTTTAGTCCAATGGAATTTGACGGCGAGATTAGTTTCAATGCATTCAAGAGGATCATTAGCCGTCCTAAGAGATTGACCCGGGAAGGGAACATTTATCTTGTGATTGCAGCAGCTATGATCTTTGTGAATATGATTATTACAGCGCAGGCGGTAGCCGTCAGATAAGAATTTAAAAATACTCATGCGTCCGCCGCATTTAGGGCATGGCATGGTCGGGTATTTCGTGGGTTGTTTTGGTTTAGTTGGACAAAATTGATGACGGCAAACTTGATTCTTGCAGCGATACTTTTGATGTTGTGGTTCACCAGGGGGATGTCCCCAAGCGTAAGTATCAGAACCACAGCGGGGACAGTTTGCGCGTTCTTTAATGATTTTAGGCATAACAAGCTCCTTTCGGTTAAAAGTTAGGGTGTAATGATTTTTCGCTAAAATCACACTCTACACCGTCTGGAGCCGAAATTAAATCGGCTTTTTCTTGCGAAAGAGCCGATTCTTAAAAGGAGAGATTTTGTATGAAAAAAATAATGGTTGTTGAGGATTCCAGCGTGCAAAGAAAAATAATCGTTAAGATCATCCAGGAGGCCGGGTTTAAGAATGAGATCTTGGAAGCCGGGGACGGAAATATCGCGATCGATATACTCTCCGAGCATTATTCGGAGGTGGGGCTTATCCTCTGCGACTGGAATATGCCGAACATTAACGGGCTGGAATTTATCCGCGCGGCGGCAAATGTCCCTGCGGTTAAGGGTATCCCGATCATTATGGTCACGACCGAGGGCACAGATGAAAAGATCAGCGAAGCCAAGAAAGCCCATCCTAATTTGGCCGGTTATATCCCTAAGCCTTTTACGCCGCAGAAACTCAGGGAAGTTATCGATTCTGTTATCCCCAAGAACTAGCATATTATTTAAGGCGGAAATTTAATGGCTGTAAACAATGATGAAATAATAAGCCAGCTGAAGGCCGCGGCCGAAAAGGTATTTACGGCTAATCTGCGTCTTTTTGTAAGGCCGGTTTCCTGCGATATCGAATTTGAAGGGGCGGAAACGCTTTTGAGCACGGTTGATTTTACCGGCTCTTTAGACGGGGCTTTAGGCCTTTGCCTTTCTTCGGAAAACGCATTTAAGATAGTATCTAAAATGCTCGATGCCGATCCGAATCAATTCACCTGCGATGTTTATGACGGGATCGGAGAGGTCGTAAATATGGTCGCGGGATTATTAAAAAACGGGCTCTCGCTATACGGGCATAAGATGCAGCTCGGCATTCCTAAAACCCGCGAGGGAGTAGAAAACGATTTCAGGGTTCCGGAAGGTTTCTCGAAAGTAAAGCTCAATTATTCCGGCAGCGGCATAAGTTTTATCCTGATGTTTGTATATAAACAGGCGATATACGAGAGTTAAACGGCTTATTTTAAAAACTATTCTTTATTTCCGGGCAATAACCGCTTCCTTCGCTTCGATGTGAAGATTATTTCTTCCAAAAACCAGATCTCCGTAGTAGAATATACGAAATTTGAAAACAATAGGTAAAGGCCGGAGGTTGATATGGCGATACTAAAATTAAAGATGTTTACGTTGATCGGCATTTTGTTCGCGATCGTTTACGCGGTCGTGGTAATGATCGGGACGGCGATGGGGGCGGGTAATTTTAATTTTTACCTGCTGATCTCTTTCGGATTTATGTTTCTTCAGTACATGATCGGCCCTAAGCTGGTCGAATGGTCTATGCGGGTACGTTATATTACTAAAGAAGAAGACCCGCGGCTTTACTATATGGTTGAGGACCAGGCGAGGAAAGCCGAAATCCCGATGCCTAAAGTCGGGATATCTGATATGAGTATTCCTAACGCTTTTGCCTTCGGCCGCGGCTTCGGCGACGGAAGGGTATGCGTCACGAGCGGGATAAGAGGACTGTTAAGCGAAGAAGAGCTTAAGGCGGTAATAGGCCACGAGATAACCCATCTTAAGAATAAAGACGTATTGACCATAATGCTTCTCTCGGTAATTCCGATGATAATGTATCGCTTAGCCTGGCACTTTATGTTTTACCGGGATAGAAGAAGCGAAGGCGGGGCAAATACAGCGTTAATCGGATTGGCGGCTTTTTTGTTTTATTTCATAACTAATTTGCTTGTCCTTTACGCGTCCCGCATCAGGGAATATTTTGCGGATAGCGGTTCGGTTAAATTGGGCAATAAGCCGGAGGTTATGGCGACCGCTCTATATAAGTTGGTGTACGGTTCGGCGCGTATGCCAAAGGAAGAAATTAAGGAGGCGGAAGGATTGAAAGCCTTTTTTGTAAACGATCCCTCTCAGGCGATGCATGAGATCAGGGATTTAAAACAGCTTGATTTGGATAAAAGCGGCTACATTGACGCCAGCGAATTAGGATTGTTGCAGAATAAAAAACTTAACTTAAGCTTTAGCGATAAACTTATGGAGGTTTTGAGCACGCATCCGAATATGTTAAAACGTATCAAGCACTTATCTGATGTAAAATACAAATATTAATTTTCCTCTTATGGTTCCAGAAAAACTAATAGCTAAATGCAAGTCGCTTAAGATTATCGAGGAGAGGCGCCGGGAAAAAGATTATTATGAGATTGTAATCCCGGCGAAAGATTTGGAGGCGTGGAATTCGCTTTTAGCGCAATTTTTCGGCCCGCCTTCTAAGGCCGCCGGCCATGAAGTCAGTAAAGAATCCATTGATTTAACGAGGAATTACGGCAGTTTAAGGAATGAACAGATACTTTTCAAAAAAGAGCTGGAAAAGTTTGTTTGCATCGCGGTTTTGTGGATGTGGAAAGACGGCCTTCATACCACTCTCAAAATTGCCTCTTTCGGGAAATAGGCCCTAAGCCTTATCGTTTAATTCCAGCGGTAAATCTCTTTAAATACTGCGTTTTTTGTTTCTTATCAAAATGCCCGCTTGTTTTTAAAATCTTTGCAACCTATACTTTAAGTAACAGAGCTTTATCGACAAAGGCAAACCTTTGCCGCAAATCACGGCGTACGCGCCAAGAAGTTTGGCGTGCATCGTAAGGAGGGGGCGCAAAGCTAACTCGGCTTCAAGCGGGTAGAGAAGCCGGGGCTCCAAGGAATCGGGGCAGGGTCCCGTAAGGGTTTTTGGGGATAGCCAGTTACCGAAAAGAAAAAAGATATTGTTATTATCATAACTGCCTATTCTTTGCGCTAAGAGTAGGCAGTTTTTTTATGGATCTTCCTGTTAAGGATGTTTAAATTCAATGGACGCCCCCATTGATACCAGGCAGGTTAGATGTTTAACCTGCCTGGTTTTTTATTGAGGCCAAAAGAAGTAATATTTGTAGTAAATAGGCAGCAAAATTAAAATAGCTTTAGAGAACCTAAGTTAGCGGCCTAAATAATCCCACAAACGCTCTAGCGTTTGATAGGGATATTGAGTGGTCGATATATCCCCGAAGGGGATAATCGAGGAAAGCCATAACTTATGGGCTGAACCCGTTCGGCTAAGCTCAGGGTTGTTGTGGCTAAGATGAAAGCGTCTCCCAAGGTTGCTTTGTGTAACGCCGCTTTAAAGCTTTTTTCTTTTTTTGTCACGCTTAATGTTACAATCTTACGTTTTAGTCTCACAGAAACTTTTGTTTTACATATTTATTCTTAGTAGTAGAATAATCAAATCGGAAACAAAGGAAAGGCTAAATAAACGATTAAACCTTTGATAAAAAATTTGTTTTAAAATATTTCGAATAAAGGAGAAGTTATGAACAAAGTATTAGTGATTGATGATGATAAGTCGATACGAAAAGCCGTTAAAGCGGTATTAGTGACGAACGGCTATAAAGTAATCGAAGCGCCCGATGCGGTCATGGTGATTGATATCCTGATGAGGGAGAAATCAAATATCGGCGCGGTTGTGCTTGATATGCAAATCCCCGAGGTGGACGGGCGCGATATTCATGAGATCGTGACCGAATATGCCCCGATGATCCCGATAATTATTTTTAGCGTCTTGCCTATTGCCGAACAAAAACTCAAAGTGCGTAAGGCCCGGGAATATTGCCAGAAGACCGGGAATTACGACGAGATCGCCGCAAAGGTAAAAAGTATTCTTCCTCATCCAACCTCTGCGCAAAAAATTTAAGTTTCGGCAAACTAATATGCCGGTTGAAATTAAATTGAAAAGTTTAGAAGCGCTGGAAATAGGGATCTTCTCCTATTCGCTTGCCCCCGAGGAGAAGTTCGTATCCTTCAACCCTGCTATGGCAAAGATCTTTTCTTTTAGCGATAGCCATAAATTCGCCGCTAAAAAATTCCCCCAGCTTTTCATTAATCAAGCGGATTGGCAGCTTTTTCTTGCAAAACTCAATAAAGAAAAAAAGGCCGAGTTTTTTGAGGCGGCTTGCCTGAAGGGTGATAAAAAAGTCGTATGGGTTATGATCACCGCTACTTTGCTTCATTGCGGGAGAGGCAAAAAGAGTATCGAGGGGATAGTGCAGAAGATAGATTCTTCCGGCAACGGCCTGCACAAAGTTACGCGCGAACCGGATCTGTTACAGACTATCCTGGATAGCATTCCCGATGCCATTTATTTTAAGGACAGAAAAAACAGAATAACCCGCGTCAATAAGTTCTACGCGGATGGCTTCGGAGGCAGGCTGGAGCGTATTATCGGCAAGACGGATTTTGATTTCTTCCCCAAAGAGCAGGCTCTTTTGATGTTCAGCGACGATAATCAGGTTATAAAAACCGGTAAGCCTATCGTCGGGAAGATCGAGCGCACCCTCCTTCCAAACGGCACCTGGAACCAGGTCATCACGACCAAGGTCCCGATGTTTGATAATTACGGCAAGATAATAGGGACGATGGGTATTACCCGCGATATGACGCCCCACGCAAATCTGGAGAGAGAACGGTATGCGATGGTCTTAAAGGCGCTGATGGTCCTAGGCCGGGCGCTGGAATTAAGGGACCCCTATACTCAGACCCATGCCCGGGACGTCGGGGTGATAGTCCAGAAAATAGCCGTTGAGTTAAAACTCGACGAGGATAAGGTCACGGCCCTTAAGATCGCCGCTGAATTGCATGATTTGGGGAAGATCGGGATACCTTTGGATATTTTGATAAAGCCGGGCAAATTGAGCGATCTGGAATACAGCCTTATCAAAGAACATACGACCAACTGTTATAATCTGATTAAAGATATCGAGTTCCCTTTCCCTCTGGCCGATATAATTTATCAGCATCACGAAAGGCTTGACGGCTCCGGCTATCCGCACGGAATAAAAGGAAAACATATTTTAAAAGATTCGCGTATCCTGGCCGTTGCCGATGTGCTGGAAGCCATGACCCATCACCGACCTTACCGCGCGGCTTTAGGTATTGAAAGCGCAATAAAGGAATTAAAGGCCGGGTCGGGAAAGATATATGATACTGAGATCGTCGATGTTACCTTGCGCCTTATAAGAAGGAACAAAGGACAGCCTTTTTGGCAGAATAAAGAATTCGAATGGAAAGCGTAGATATATCAATTAAAATAACCGCAGAATAAAACCACGAACAGATGAAAATAAATTTGATCAAAATACCGGCACTCTTTTTATTGATATTTTTATTTTTTGTCCCTTCTGCTCAAGCTAAACGGATGTTTTCCTGGAGTAAAGAGGGGATTGATATTTCCGAATACAAATTTATACAGATCTATTCGATTGATGTCCGGGGGATGAAGATTGAGGATTATGACCACGAAGAACGAGCCAATTTTACCGAGGACTTTGACGCGAGCCTGCTCGAGGAAACAGCGAATAATTTTTATGTTAAGATGAATAAATACCTCAAAGAGTTCTTGCCGATAAAAGAAGCGCAGGAGGTAGTCTCAACCGATAAAGGCCTAGTCCTAGAGTGTAAAATAAAAGGAGTTTTTAATATCGATGGGACTGGGCTTCTTAACAAGATGATTTTTAAAGGGAGGACCTCGGTTACCGACCTCACCCTTGAATGCCGCGGAAATGATTCGCAATCAAAGAAGGATATTTTCGAATACAAAGATACAAGGCCATATTCGCACCCCCTAAACGGCGAACCGCTAAAAAGCGATGAAGAAATGGTCAAGCTTGGATTGCTTTTCGAGGTTTGGGCGGAGGATATTTATAACGAGCTCTCGGGGAATTAAACATGGGAATTATAGCAGGAGGTAAAGATCAAATAGCGGTTGTCGGTGCCGGCGTGGGCGGGCTAGCGGTGGCGGCCCGTTTAGGGAAAAAAGGTTTTAATGTGTCTGTCTTTGAAAAGCTTTCCCGTCCCGGCGGGAGATGCCACCTTTTGGAAGATAGCGGTTTCAAATTCGATATGGGGCCGTCTTTTGTCCTTATGCCACCGTTTTTTAAGGAGTTCTTTGATTCTTGCGGGGAGAAGATCGAGGATCATTTAACCCTTCGAGAGCTGGACGTCCATTATAAGATCTATTATGCCGACGGGACAAGCCTTAGCATCCATAACGATTGCCGAAAGACCAAAGACGAGCTGGAAAATATCGAGCCGGGAAGCGCGTTAGGCTTTGATAAGTTCATCGAGCATACCGAGGGTGTTTACCGGGCGGTCGAGCCGCTTTTGTATAAATCCTTTACTTTTCCTTCGCTTTTAGACCATAAACTGTGGCCGGTGGTTTTTAAGATTGACCCGTTTCGTTCTTACTGGTCGGTGGCGAAGAAATATTTTAAAACGGAAAAGCTTTGCTACGCTTTTACCTTTGAGGCGATGTTTATGGGGGTTTCTCCCTATCAGGCGCCTTCTTTTTACAGCATAATTACTTATGCAGACCATATCCAGAAGGTCTTACACCCGATGGGCGGGATGTACCAGATCCCTTTGGCCTTGGAGCGAATAGCCGGGAAAAATGGAGCAAAGATATTTTATAATTCCCCGGTTGAAGGTATCCGTAAGAATAAAGGAAGGCTTGCCTTAACAGTAAAAGGGGAAGACCTTGATTTTGATAATATTGTCGTAAACGCCGATTATCCTTTCTCTCAGACCGATCTTTTAAGAAGAAAAATAAAGAAATATAAATACTCCTGCTCCGTTTATCTTTTGTATTTAGGCCTTAAAACAAAGATTCCCTCGCTAGAACACCATAACCTGTTTTTTTCCGGCGACCTGGATAAGAATTTGAACCAGATATTCAAGGAAAACACCGTTCCCGAAGACCCGTCATTTTACGTCCATGTGCCGACAAAAACGGACCCTTCGCTGGCGCCGGAGGGAAAAGATATAGTTTACATCTTGGTTCCGGTGGCTAATTTTCAAGAGGGCGAGTATGATATGGCCTGTCATGAGGCAAAGATAAGGAAGATAGTCTTTGATAAGATAAATGAAGCAACCGGAGTTAATCTCGAGGAATTGATCGAAGTAGAGAGGAAATTCACCCCGGAAGATTTTATCAGCCGTTATAATTTAAAATACGGGGCGACTTTCGGCTTAGCGCATAATCTTATGCAAAGCGCGCTGTTCCGTCCGGCTAATAAAGACCCTCAATTAAACGGCGTTTACTACTCCGGTGCCAGCACCCAGCCCGGAGGCGGTTTGCCGGTCGTGTTGGCATCGTCGAGGATTGTCGCCGATATGATCGCGCGCCAAGCTTAAAAGTACTTACCTGCGGCGGCGGTTTTTATGATAATAAATAGTTTCCTGCATGAGTTGACGTGAACTCGATGATAGAATACATCGTAATTCCTTCTTTCGATCTCTGTGAGTATTTCCGAATAAAGGCCCTTCATAATGCAAACGGTTAATCTTGGGCGGATGCCTTTGATAAGCCTTATTCCGGGAGAAGATCTTTCATAGTAATCGCGGGCCCTTTTGATATGGAATTTTAAAAGGCCTATGAAGTTTTGATTTATTTTCCCTAGAGCGAGGTCTTCTTTGGTAACAGCGAAATTATTTAGCTCATCAACGGGTAAATAAATCCGGCCTAAGCCGTAATCTTCTTTGATGTCCCTTAAAATGTTGGTCAGTTGCATTGCTACCCCAAGATCTATGGCGTATTGCTCAGCTTCTTTCGAAGCGCAGCCGAAGATTTTAAGCATTATCAATCCGACTACCCCGGCGACCTTGAAGCAGTAATCATAGATCTCCGTGAATGTTTTATAAGCGGTTATATTTATATCCATTTCCATCCCATTGAGCAGGATATCAAAGAGCTCCTGGGGGATCTGATATTTTAGGATAGTATGGCGAAAGGCCATAAGAAGCGGCTCTCTAAGCTCTGAGGAGCGGTAAGAAAGCGAAATCTTTAATTTTATATCGTTTAATCTTGCCGATTTAAGCTCGCCTCTAAAATCATCGACAGAATTGTCGCTAAGGCGGCATATAGCGTAAATGGCATAGGCTGCCTGACGTTTTCCCCTCGGTAGAAGGTGAGAAGCAAGATAAAAAGACCGGGCATATTTACGGGTTATTGCGGTTGCTTCAAGAAACCCTTTTTTAAGCAATTTTTTATCCATTTACTTTATTCTAATGACAAAGGGCTTATATTGCAACTAATCAAATTCATCCGAAATCAGTTCGGCTGTTTTTAAGTTAGATTTTGACATCGGCTAAAAAATGCGCTAATCTCAAGAGGTCAAAAGGAGAATGATGTACACTTATTTAACCTTGAACGTGCTTACGCTTATCGGCCCGCTTTTTCTTTCCTTTGAAAGGCGCGTTTTTTATTTCGGCAAATGGAAGTTTCTTTTTCAGTCAATTTTAATTGTTAGCGTTCCGTTCCTTCTTTGGGACCATTATTTCACAAAGCAAGGATATTGGGGATTTAACAAAGAGTTTTTGAGCGGGATATTCTTTTTCGGCTTGCCGATCGAGGAGGTATTTTTTTTCTTGGTCACGCCTTTCTCCTGCCTTTTTATTTACGAAGTCCTGAAATATTTTTTTAAGAAAATTGAGAAAAATGAAGCTATCCGGTTTTTCGCTCTTATTTTGGCCGTTCTAACGGCTTTTATCTCATTGTTTAATAAATCGAGGCCTTATACTGCATTAGCTTTTTCCTCCTGTTCGATTCTGCTTTTTATTAACTTATTCTTCTTAAAGCCAAAATATTTGCCGTATTTCTTTTTCATGTATTTTATAAGCTTTATTCCCTTTCTTCTTATAAACGGGGTTTTGACCAACGGTTTAAAAAGTATCGCTCAATGCCCGGTTGTTTGGTATAACCCGCAGGCTATTATGAATATTAGAATCAAAGGAATCCCGGTTGAAGATTTCTTTTATTCGCTGACATTGCTTTTGGCAAATGTTAATATTTATGAGGCTCTCAAAAACAGGCCGAAAGGGTCTAAGCCCCTGTCTTCTTAAAAAATATTTTGTTTAATGATCGAAGCCGCTAATCATATCGGAGTTCTCTATATCAGGGTTTTTATCCCTCAATCCCAGTCTTTAAAAGATAAAAGGATGGTATTAAAGAGCCTTAAGGATAAGATACGCAATGAATTTAACGCCTCCGTTGCCGAATTGGACAAGGAAGATAAATGGCAGACCGCGACCCTCGGAGCCTGCATGATAGGGCCTGACAAGAAATATATTGATAACGCTTTGCGGAATATCCTTTCTCTCGCCGAGCGCCATTATCCTCTTGAGATTTGCGAAACTGTGGTTGAGTTTTGTTGAATATTCTGCAAATATAGATTCTTTGCAGGAAGGGATATAAAACAATTTCCAGCCTTCATGGTTTATTGTTTTTAATTTTTAGATACAAGCAAACTTTGCTCTCTTTACATGAAAAGACATATTAAGTTTATTGATAACCCTGCAGTTTTTGTTTTACTTTCTTTCCTATTTTTATTTGCCCTTCGTTTTAAAACCCTCTTTTATCCGCCTTACTGGGACAGCTTAACTGGTCCTTTTATGGAAGCGGTGTGGCTTTATGAAAACAATTTCAATTTCCATAAGTTAGCCTTTGAGATGTTTGGTTTCGAGCAGGGGGGGCCGAGGGTATATTTCTTTTCTTTATATCCTTCATTTTTGGCATTGATGATGTATTTTATAAAAAACTCCCAAGTTTATCTTTTGATTAACCATCTTTTTGTAATCTTTGCCGGTGCATTATCTCTATTATTCGTTTATAAAATTGCCACAATGGTCTGCTCAAAGAAAACTTCCTTGTTCTCCGTCTTGCTATTTGTTTTTAACCCGCTTTTTTTATCTCAAATTTCCGTTATCGGCATGGATATAATTGTTATGCTTTTTGGTCTCATGGGAGTTTATTATTTTCTTAAGGAGGAACATTCTGCTTCAATGCTGATGTTTCTTATAGGTTTTTGTATTAAGCCCAGCTGTATAGTCTTTTCTGCCGCGGCTGTGCTTGCTTCGCTTCTTTCGGAAAAAGAATTGAAAAATAAAATAACCCGGGCTTTTGCCTATTCAATTCCTGTTTGGCTATATTTCTTGGAGGTTAAAATCGCTCAGGCTTTCTTTTTTAATCCCGAACACCTCGCTCCTTTGCTGGAAAAGACATCTTTATCGACAATGATTAATTTGCTTAAAACTTATCTGTTTCTGATTCCTGATATATATTTGGTTTTGGTTTTTATTCTATTATGCTTCGCTGTATTTATTTGCAGGGGATTAAAGAATCATCCGGCAAAGGAATTCATGGCGGAAAATAAGGCGATAGTGTTTTTCGCGGCTTTATTGGGGGAGGTATTTATTTTGACTTTTGTTTTTTGGGGGTTTTTGCCGAGGTACTTTATTATTGTTTTGCCTTTTTTGGTCATCGGACTGCTTTGGGGCGCAGAGAAAATCAGCGCTCGCAGTGTTCCTTTTGTCGTCCTGGCCGCTTTAGGGTTTTCTCTGATCAATATGCAGGGGCTTGTTTATGACCTTATAAAGGTATACCGCGGGAATAACGGGCATTATTTAGAAAGAACCTTGGCCTTTGAAGATGATATGGAAAACAATCTTTCGTTGGTAAAGCTTTTAGAGGATAAATACAAGGGCAAAACAATTATTACCTCTTGGCCTTTATTGCACATGTTAGCCAGCCCGCAATTCTTTTATACTAAGGAAAAATGGAGCATGATCTCCTCGGATTATCAGGCTTTTGCCTGGAGGGGGGTAAGAAAATTAAGGGATATCGATTTTACCGATAAGAATTATATTGACAAATTAATTTGGGTATGGGCTAATAATTGTTACGCGCAGCATACAAAGCCCGATTTAAACCGGGAAACTATTCTGGATGTTGTTCAAAAAGGATCCCTTAAGGTCTATGTTTATAAAAAACCCTAAAAGCTTGATTAATTTCAGGATCAAATTGCCATCGAAGATTACGTCCTTGATTGTCTCGGCGATAATTTTAATTTCTGCCTTGGTTTGGGCTTCGGGGATACTAATAAGAGAAAAGAAAGAAGTAATGGAACAGAAAAAGCAGCTTGTAATCTCTTTTCGCATTCTGGGCGATGTTCATATTTCGCTTCATATGTTCAAAAGGTTCATCGGGGAAGTTCAGTACTTCGATCTGGATAACCTGCGATTAAATTTAATGAGGAAAGCCGAGGAAGCATCGATAAGCGATTATTGGAAGAAAGATACCGTTGAGGCGCTGGACAAGGCTACGCAAGAGTACATGGAGGCTTTGGACAAAGCTATGATAATCCTTAATGCCCGAGAATATCTCTACGGGCAGGATGTTTATCTAAAGAATAAGTATAAATACCAGGACCTGCAGGCACAGATAGAGGTCCACATCGGCAGATATAATTATGTTTGCGAAAGATATAACAAGAAACGAAAGTATTTCTTGCTAAGCACAATATCTTTATTCCTCGGCCTAGAGGAGATGCCGGCTTTCCCCCAAGGGGTCTTCGGAGGATAACATTTAAAAGAGGCGTATATTTTTTTATTGACAAATGATACTAGCGTGGTATCATTACAACATGAATTTGCTTAACAGAAATACCGATTACGCTTTAAGGGCGATAATGTATATTGCCAGGCAAAAAAGGGAATTTGTATCCACCTTGGAGTTGAACGAGGAATTGGGCTTGCCGCGTCCTTTTATGCGAAAAATATTTCTTTCTTTACAGCAGGAGGGCATTCTGAACTCGGTAAAAGGTAACGGAGGCGGATTTTCGCTGTCCAAGCCGCCGGAAAAAATATATTTAAAGAATGTGATGCGGATCTTCCAAGGCGAGTTTAATTATTCCGATTGCCTTTTTAAGAAGAAATTTTGCCCGAGCGTGAGAAATTGCCCGTTACGCAGGGAGGTTAAAAGGGTCGAAGGCATTGTTGCTGCAGAATTAGACAAAGTAACTTTAAGGAAATTGATGGGGAAAGGTAAGCCTTATGAAAAGAAAAATCATAAAAATAGATGAAGAGAAATGTACCGGTTGCGGTGAGTGCATCGTAGGATGTCCCGAAGGCGCTTTGCAGCTTATCGACGGAAAAGCGCGTTTGGTAAGCGCTAATTATTGCGACGGATTAGGGGCCTGTATCGGCACATGCCCGGTTAATGCGATCACTATAGAAGAGCGGGACGTGCCGGAGTACGACGAACGAGTGGTTATTAAGAATATCATTAAGCAGGGCGATAGTGTGGTTAAGGCGCATTTAAAACACTTAAAAGAGCACGGGCAGGATGATTACTACAATATAGCCGTGCAAGTACTAAAAGAGGAAGGCAAGGAGGATTTGACTATGCAAAATAGTTTTGATCATGGACACGCTCACGCAGGCGGATGCCCGGGGTCAAGGATGATGGATTTCTCGAAGGAGAAGAAAAATGAGTCCTCGGAAAAAGTTAATATCGGCTCGGAGCTTCAGCAGTGGCCGATACAGCTTCATTTGATCGGAGCGCATGCTCCTTATTTTAAGGATGCCGACTTACTGGTGGCCGCGGATTGCGTTGCTCATTCATTCGGTAATTTCCACCAGAAATTCCTTAAAGGCAGGAAGCTCGTTATTCTCTGCCCCAAGCTTGATGAGGGACAGGATATGTATTTAGAGAAATTGACCGAGCTTTTTAAAATCAACAATATCAAATCCGTGACCTGCGTAAGGATGGAGGTGCCATGCTGTTACGGCACTCAGCGCCTTGTTGAGGAAGCGCTAAGGGCTTCGGGGAAACAAACTTTAATTAAGGAATACGTAATATCTATCGGCGGGGAAATTGTTTAATAATCAAAATAGAAAGGAAATAAAAATGTTCTGTTATCAATGCCAGGAAGCTGTTAAAAATACCGGATGTACCGTAAAAGGGGTTTGCGGAAAAGGCGAGGAAACCTCTAATCTGCAGGACCTTTTGATCTATGTGCTAAAGGGCGTTTCGCTTTATGCCGAGAAATTGGAAAAAGTGGATAATAAATACGGCTCTTTTACCGCGAAAGGCCTTTTTGCTACGATCACCAATGCCAATTTTGACGACGAAAAAATAATAAAACTGATCAAGGAATCGCTTACCGTCAGAGACGAGCTTAAGGCTAAGCTTGGGAAGGGCGAAAAGGTAAGCCATGATTCGGCAGTCTGGTTTTCTTCGGATACGAAGGGCTTTTATGCAAAGGCAAAAGAAGCCGGGATATTAGCGGAAACTAATGAAGACCATCGCTCTTTAAAGGAATTGCTGATTCTTGGGGTAAAAGGTATCGCCGCTTATGCCGATCACGCCGCTGTTTTAGGCTATGAAGACTCGGAAATTTATAATTTTATTTTTAAGGCACTGGCCGCGACGACAAAAGAATTAAGCGTAGACCAAAGGGTGGGTTTAGTTTTGGAATGCGGGCAAGTAGCGGTTAAGACCATGGCCCTATTGGATAAGGCTAACACGACGTCTTTCGGGAACCCCGAGATCACAAAAGTAAATATCGGGGTAGGAAAGAAACCCGGAATACTCATATCCGGCCATGATTTAAAGGACATGGATGAGCTTTTAGAACAGGCCCAAGGATCGGGAGTTGATATTTACACTCACTCCGAAATGCTGCCGGCGAATTATTATCCGAAATTCAAGAAATATGATAATTTTATCGGTAACTACGGAAGCTCGTGGTGGAATCAAGCCAAAGAATTCGAAAGTTTTAACGGCGCTATTTTAATGACGACAAACTGCATTACGCCGGTAAAAGATTCTTACAAAGACAGGATGTTCACAACCGGTATGGCCGGTTATGAGGGTGTTAAACACATTCCCGATAGAAAGCCGGGAGGAAAAAAAGATTTTTCATCCGTTATCGATAAAGCGAGAAAATGCAAGCCGCCTAAGGAAATAGAGAAAGGCTCAATTGTCGGAGGTTTTGCCCATCAGCAGGTTTTGGCATTGGGAGATAAAGTGGTGGAGGCCGTAAAATCTGGCGCGATAAAGCGTTTTGTGGTCATGGCCGGATGCGACGGACGGCAAGGAAGTAGAAGTTATTTTACCGATGTTGCCAAGGCCCTCCCGAATGACACGGTTATCTTGACCGCCGGATGCGCCAAATACCGTTATAACAAATTGCCCTTAGGCGATATCGGAGGGATACCGCGGGTATTGGATGCCGGGCAATGCAATGATTCATATTCCCTGGCGGTTGTCGCCCTCAAATTGCAGGAAATATTCAAGCTTGACGATATTAATAAACTGCCGATATCTTTTGATATAGCCTGGTATGAGCAAAAAGCTGTCACGGTGCTTCTTGCGGTTTTAAGCCTGGGCTTTAAGAATATTAGGCTAGGACCGACTCTGCCCGCCTTTCTTTCCCCTAATGTCGCGAAGGTATTGGTAGAGAAGTTTGATATAAAACCGATAAAAGACGTTAAATCCGATGTTGAGGCAATGGTAGCCGGAAAATAATCATAAGCCCGGGGAAGTCTGTTTTGAAATTTCCCCGGGCTTTTCTCTGCCTGATATAAGCCGCAAGATTGGCCTGATGCAAGACAACAAATTACTTCATACTGAGCCAAGCGAAGCCTGCCTGAAGGTAGTCAACGCAGGTAGGGACCTTATTGTCGATGATATCCTTCGTTTTAGCCCAGAACGACGGGAAAGACAGCATTTCGTAACACTCACAAGATTGGGTAAATTTTGACTTGTAACCGAATCTAATTAGCCTTAATATATGCCTATGTTAAGGACAAACCCGAATCGTAAATTGATCCTGTTTCTTATTTTTGCCGTTATTTTTGCCAACAGTTGCTCTTCGACTAGCAATAAAGGCTCATCAAATACCTTAGGTAGGCAAAAAATAGTCAATTCTCAAGAAGGAGAGACTGTTAAAGATGCGCTCAGCGCGATCGAAGGTATCGCCGAAGCAGTATCCGGTAAAAAGCTAAGCGATGAAGAATTGCGCGCTTTAACCGAAGGCCTTAAGAATGACAAAGATGCCCGTTCGGCGGTACAAAAGATAACAGAAGGAATATCCTCCGGCAACAGGCAACTAAAATATTCCCCGGCGACGGGAAAAAGATACAGCGCTGATCTGGAATACGATCCCGAGACGGGCGTGAAACTCCTTCCGGTTGAGTAAAATATAGGTTCATGATTAAAACAAAATTATCCCAAAAAATATTGCTGCTGTTCTTAGGCACCTTCGCGGCTTTGGTATTTCTCGAGGTGGTTTTGCGGCTTGGGGGTTATGCCTTTATCCTCCGGCAGGACTTTGGCAATAAAGTTAGATTTTCCGGGGATGAATTCCGAATCCTTTGTATCGGTGAATCTACGACGGCCTTAGGGGAGGATAATTCTTACCCCGCGCAATTGGAGAAAATTCTGCAGGCGGAACTTCCCGGAATTACAGTTAAGGTCGTCAATAAAGGCCTTGTTTCCAAAAACACCAAAGATATACTCGATGAGCTGGGCTCTAACCTGGATAAGTACCGGCCGCAGCTTGTCATTGCCATGCTCGGGATAAACGACCCGCCGAGCGGGATGGGAGGCACTTCAAATAAATCAAAAGTTTTTGAAAATATCCTGATGAAAAGCCGCGTCTTAAAACTTTTCCGGATGATATCTTTGCATTTGGCAAACAGAATAAAGGAAATAAAACATGTTCCGGAAACGGCGAGCGTTTCATCGACGGATGCCTCGGTAAAGACGGGTCGGATTGATCCTATCCCCGGGCTTGAAGGCTACTCAAGAAATTACAAACAGGCGGCTAAACAGCTGGCTTACTACCGCAGGCTTTATCTATACTTGTATAATAAATACCGGGAAGCGAAAGAGGACGGGGAGAAAAAGAATATATCGGTTAAGATAGAGAAGGTTAAGAAAGCCCAGGCGATATACCTTGTTGTTATGGCGGTTGAATACAGGGGAAAAGGGTCATACGAAAAAGCAATTCCTTATTTGCGCGCAGCTCTTGAACTAGACCCGCGCAATTACGGTGCTTACGTCGAGATGGGAAAATGTTTGAAGGAAAACAAGCAGTATAAACAAGCTGCAAATTTCTTTTTTCAGTCCATTCCCATGGCCGATAACCACAGCATAGCCCTCTTACAGCTGGCCTACATTTTTGATGAGATGAATTATGCCGAAGGCTTGGCGGATATATCCAAAAGGGCTTTAAGCCACGATTATTACTCTATTTCTTTGTATCAAGAGCTGGGAGAGCTTTTAATCAAGAACCGCCTTTATGAATCAGCAAAAAGTATATATTTAAAGCTTACCGAAAAAAGCCCCAAAGATTTCACTCCTTACCAAAAGCTGTCCGAGATTTATCGTAGGATTAACGATTACAAAAAAGCCGAGGAATTCGCGTCCAAGGCCGAGGTATTTAAAGCCAACAGGACCGAATATCATTTAGACACCGTCAATAATTATAAAAAGATCATAAACGAAATACTCGGCCGGGGGATGAAATTAATAATTATGCAATATCCGCTTCGCGGGATAGAGGAGCTTAAAGAAGCATTGGTTCTAAGCGATAAAAAAAGTTCGCTATATTTCCTGGAAAATGCCGATACTTTCCGCAAGGCTTTAGCCGCCGGAGAATATTCAAGATATTTCTCCGATAGCTTTGCCGGCGATTTCGGGCATTGCACTCGTTTTGGGAATCAGCTTATCTCCAAAAATGCCGCCGATTTAATCCTTAAGGAAGGATTACAATATTTCAAATAGTTTTTTGCGTTGATAATTTTGGTGATATACTAAGGCCATAAACAAAAAAAATTCAAAGAAATCATTTAAAAAGGGGGAAGACATGAGGACAATTGCAATTTTAGCGGTTTCTATGATTCTATTCTTGGCGGGAGGGGGAAACGGGTTTTGCGCTCCGCAAAAAGCAGTTTTAGTAGGTCAGGATGAGCCGCTTCCTACTCAATCTCCCACAGCCGATGTTTATGATCCGCCTATGACTAATGCGGCTGATTTGGCAACAAAACCAGCGATTTCAACCGCCAGCGACACGACCGGCGTATTATCCACATCCAACATCCCGAATACCCATTCCCCTTTGCCGGTTGAGCCGAATGCTGCATTCTCGGTTGCACCGGGAAATCCTGCTCCGGCAATTAGCGTTAAAGACGGGAAAAAACCTGCCGCCGGCAGCACAAAGAAGAAAAGAAGTATTAAGATAAAATCAAAGCCTAATGTAAGCAAGCCGGTAGACAATAATCCTAACCGTTCGGATGGCCCCTGGTCAAAATAAATTTCGGGCTTGTTTTGAAATAAACTCTTTTTCCTAATTCTTAGATTTAGCGAAGGATTTCGTCTACTTTTTCCCTGCCTACCGTAAGGCAGTAGTAAATGGTAGGACTATGCAGTTCATCTTTACCCGCTGACCTAAGCGGAGCAGAATGGGTTCACCGTCCCGAGTCTTTATCTAAGCACTTCGCCCAGGATAACCGAATATGGTATTTTGCAACAGAACTAAAAAGCAATAAATTTTTAGGGTTAAACTAAAATGTAAGACTTAGTTTTATCCCGGGAAGGCTTTTAAATTATCTTTACCATGAGAGGCATTCTCTCTCACTGCAGTTTGATCCTGATCCTGATGGCAAACTGTGTTGGCACTGAGTTAAGGAACATTCACCTACAAAGGCCCATGTTCCTGGCAGTACTCCGCAGTCGCTGCAAATGGTGCCTGGGTTATAAAGCAAGGGAAACTCATCCTCATGAGCACACATATACATGCATTTAGTAGGGTAATGTTCGTCGCAATCTTCGGTAGTTTTCGATATCGTATCTTCTATTAATCCCTGGTTCGTTCCCGGGCACAACAAGATATGGTTTGGGTCGTGATGTAATGTGTCGACAGCAGTTCTCCAGTCATCCTCGTTCATATCGTCGGGATAAGTGCATTCATAAGTGCATATACCGTGGGGCCCATTATATACCTGCCCGGTTTTCGGATTAACTTCAAAACATTCATCTGTTTGCGGAGGATGAGAATTGCCTTCTACCCCGCAAGTAAATTTTAGCCGCATTTGTCCATCCGGGCAGGGGGGAGATGCATTCCTGCCGCATCCGGCTTCCCGAATGTCAGTACAGCACTCTGGTGATGGTCGACAATAAAAGCAAGTATTAGGATCGTCAGGGTTTCCGGGACCCCCGGAGTCTAGATTAATGCAACAATCTAAAGGGTAACAGATTTTCTGCATTATGTACTCAGTTTCAAAACAA
>JADFZM010000028.1 GCA_015232535.1 Candidatus Omnitrophota bacterium | reverse complement strand
ACCAGGCAATTTGCAATTAAGTTTTAACTTCGTCTAATTTGGACGGCAATGATTGGGCAATAGAATTAAATATTCATTAATTTGTCGTATGTTAGGTAACCTCAATAGAAAGGGATTAAAATGGACACAAGCGCAAAACGGAATGTTGTTATAGTCGGCCATGGGCAATGCGGTAAAACAACTTTGTCGGAGAGCATGCTTTTTTCCGCTAAAATTATTTCCCGAAAAGGCGAGGTTGCCCAGGGAAATACGGTAAGCGATTTTAACGAAGATGAGAGGGTAAGAAAATTCTCCATAAACGCCAGCTACATGCATGCCGATTATAACGCCCATAAAATACAGATAATAGACACGCCCGGTTACGCCGATTTTATAGGAGAAGCTATAGCTACGATAAGAGTCGCGGATTGCGCGGTGGTCGTTGTTGATGCGATTAACGGGATCGAGGTCGTCACAGATGAGGTATGGCAAATGCTCGATAATCTATCTATCCCCCGGATAATTTTTATAAATAAAGTCGATAAGGAAGGAGCCAAACCCCAGGAGGTTTTGTCGGATATCAAATCCCAATTGTCTAAAAACGCTGTTTTGATAGATTTTAGTTCATCCGAACTAATCGAGTCGGTTGCCGAATCTGACGATGCATTGCTTGAAAAATATTTGGATAAAGGAACGCTTGACACTGATGAGTTGAAATCTGCTTTAAGGAAGGCTGTTTTGCAATCAAAAGTATTCCCGGTAATTATGGGAAACGCTTTAACCGATAAGGGCGTAAAGGAACTGCTCGATTATATAATCGCCTACATGCCGAACCCCTTGGAGCGGGGTCCATACAAAATAAAAGGGGATCATGAAGGGGAAGCTGAGGACCTTCTTCCATCGGAGGCCGGGCCATTCTACGGATACATTTTTAAAATTATTTATGATTCGCACCTCGGCCAATTGGCTTTTATGAAGGTTTTAAAAGGCTCTTGCGCTGCTAATAGTGACTGTTTTAACGCGACAAAAAACTCCAAAGAACATATCGGAATTATCAGCCTTTTTCAGGGTAAGGACCATACGAACATGGAGAAGGCTTCGGTAGGGGATATCGTTGCTTTGACCAAGCTTAAAAACACCTCAGTGAATGATGTATTAAGCTCGGATAAGGCAAAAATCGAGCTTTCAGGCATCGTTTACCCGGAGCCTTCAATATCGGCTTCAGTAAAGCCAAAAACAAGGTCTGACGAAGAGAAGATAGGAAACGCCTTGCATAAGTTATGCGAAGAGGACCTAACATTTAAAGTTAACCGTAATGTCGAGACCAAAGAGCTGATAATCTCAGGGATAGGAGATCTTCACATCAAAATCCTCCTCGAGAGAATGAAGGTTAGGTATAACGTTGAGGTAGAGACCGGAAAGCCTAAAGTTACATACCGGGAAACTATATCCAAGAAAGCCCGGTATCGCCATAAATATAAGAAGCAATCCGGAGGCCGCGGACAATACGGTGATGTTGACCTTGAAGTAGAGCCGCTTCCCGGAACGGATTATACCAAGACCCAGTATGAATTCGTGAATGCTATATTCGGCGGAGCTATTCCCCGCAACTTTATTCCTTCGATCGAAAAAGGCGTTAAGCAGACGCTTGAGGAGGGGGTTTTGGCCGGATATCCTTTGTATAACGTAAAAGTAACGGTTGTCGACGGTTCATATCATGATGTCGATTCCTCCGATATTGCTTTTCAAATAGCCAGCATAATGGCAATGAAAGAAGCCGTTAAAACCGCCGGGCCGATTATATTGGAGCCGATCATGGAGGTTTCGGTTGTGACAACGGGTGAATTTATCGGGCAGATCTCCGGCGATATGAGTTCCAGGCGGGGAAGGATAATGGGCCAGGAATCGCGCGGTAAAAAAGAAGTCTTAAAAGCCCATGTTCCTTTATCGGAGCTTTATACTTACGCCAATGACCTGCGCTCGATTACGGGAGGGCGAGGGAGTTATACAATGAAGTTTTACCATTATGAGCCGGCGCCGATGAAAGTGACAGAGCATGTTATAGCCGAATACAAAGAGTCAAAGAAAGAATAATTATGGCCCCATCTCCGGCTTTTGGAATGGGGCTTTTTCTTTAAAAGAGGAAAAATGAGAATATTCATAACATTAGCTTTTACCTTGAGCCAGGTTTTTGTTTTAATTACATCTTTAGCCTGGGCACAGCTCAAAATATCCAGCCCGGATTTTGAGAATAACGGTGATATACCCAGAGAATTCACTTGCCAAGGAAAGGATATCAATCCGCAGTTGATCATAGGAAATGTTCCCGATACGGCAAAAAGCTTAGCTTTGATCGTAGATGACCCCGACGCTCCGATTGGGACATGGGTTCATTGGGTTGTTTACGATATCCCTCCGGAGACTAAGAATATTGACAAATCATCCGTTCCCGGCCAAGAGGGGATTAACAGCTTTGGTCGGCAAAGTTTCGGCGGGCCCTGTCCCCCCGATGGGAAACACCGATATTTCTTTAAATTGTACGCGCTGGATGTTTATTTCGGTTTAATAGAACAAATTCCGGATAAAATAGCGCTTGAAAAGTTTATGGAAGGTCACGTTGTCGATAAGGCCGAGTTGATCGGATTATATCAAAAGGAATAGATCCCAACACCCAATGGCATCTATAAATAAATACCGCCTAATTGGCCTAGCCATTATCGTTTTTTCCGTGTATGCCGGCTCATTAAATAACGGCTTTACCAATTGGGATGACGGCTCTCACCTGATTTACAATGATAATGTAAGGGATTTCTCGCTTAACCGGATCGACGATATCTTTGTTCAAACAGTCCTTAAATCTTATATTCCTTTGACAATATTATCTTTTGGAATAGAACATGCGTCATTCGGGTTCAACCCTTTAATTTTTCATTTAAACAATATTTTGCTGCATCTTCTATCGGTTATTTTAATCTACCAAATATCTCTTAAATTGAAGTTCACGAGTGAGGTGTCATTTTTTTCTGCTCTTTTATTCGGCATTCATCCTATTCATGTAGAGTCGGTCGCTTGGATAACAGAGAGGAAGGATGTTCTTTATTCTGTATTTTATCTGGGGGCATTGCTTAAATATTTGGATTTTTGCGAATCAAGGAAAAGGGAGGATTATCTTGTTTCTGTTGTTCTAGGGGTTCTTAGCCTTTTAGCTAAGCCCATTGCAATAAGCTTGCCCTTAATCCTTATTTTAATCGATTATTACAGAGACAAGACGACGATTATCAGGAACATAGCCAATAAATTGCCGTTCTTTATTGTTTCCGTGATTCTTGGCTCGTTGACATATATAAATCACATTCGAATCCCGCTGAAAGGAATTTATGAAAGTTTTTTGCTGCTTTGCTGGTCGTTCAGTTTTTATATAATTAAATTCCTCATTCCAATTAACTTGGTTCCTTTGTATAAGTTGCCTGAACCGGTTTCCCTTTTTAATTATCAATATGTTATTGCTATGTTTATTGCGATTTCTGTTTTGATAATTTTCATTAAGTGCGGGAATAAAATTGTGCGTTTCGCGATAGCTTACTACATTTTATCTATATTTTTCTTGTTCAAGCTGGATACCAGCGAGACTGTTATCGTCGCTGACCGCTATATGTATTTACCGAGTTACGGATTTTGCTTGCTTATTGCATCTTATCTCTGCGGCATTTGTAATGTATCCAAAGCTATTAAAGCCGCAGCATGCTTTTTACTGATATTTGCCATGGCATTCTTGACATATTCGCAAACGTTTATTTGGAAAGATAGCGTCAGCTTGTGGTCTCATAATATCAAAAATGAGCAAGAATTTTATCTTCCATATTTGCATAGGGGAAACGAGTTTAAAGCTCGAGGGATGTATGAAAAGGCCGCAAAAGATTATTCGCGGGCGATAGAGTTGAACAGTAATTTCCCTGAATTATTTGTTTCAAGGGCCAATGCCTATTCTTCTTTGGGTAAATATGAGCTAGCTGAAATGGATTTCTTAAGAGCTTATAAAATCGACCCTAAATCGCCTTCTTTGCATGTTGACAGAGGTGTTTTATATATTAAAATGAAACAATACGATTTGGCTCTGGAAGAATTTTCGCGGGCAATTCAGTTAGACCCAAAGTCCGTTTTGGCATATTCTAACCGGGCAAGTATTTACGTTAATCAGGGAAGATATGCCCTAGCTTTGCAGGACCTAAATAAGTCAGCGTCTATTAATCAGTTTTTACCCGGGACTTTTTACAACCGCTCGATTTGCCGGTCTTTAACTCGAGATATTCCCGGCGCGATAGAAGACGCTATAAAAGCTAAAAGCCTCGGCATGGAAGGCCTGGAACAATATATTGAAATATTAAAATCTTTTTGAGCCGGATATTCAATGACAGATAACTCATTTCAGGAAAAGATTGATAAAACCTTGATTGCTTTATCTTCCCGATTGGGATGTGTCTTGGTGATATCCGCAGGAATAATAATCAGGTCAAAGCTTTTATTCGAAAATTGCTCTTTATGGCTGGATGAGGCTTGGGTCGCTATGGACATTTTATCCCGTCCGTTTATCGACATCGTCCTCCAGGTTTATACTTTTCAGGATTTTTCCCGTCCTCCATTGCTTTTTTTGATAATAAGCAAATTGTTCGTTAACTTCCTGGGTAATCATGAGATGTCTTTGCGGTTTTTACCTTTTTTATCGTCGATTGTCTCTCTTTTAATATTTTATAGGCTTTTAAATAAATATGTTGACCGCAGGCTTATTATATTCGGCTTGATATTAATTTCTTTCTGCGGTTATGCCGTTAGGTATTCGGTCGAGCTAAAGCAGTATTCTACCGATCTTTTGGCGGGATTAGTGGTTTTATCGCTTTCTGACTTGCTGCGGCGCAAGGAGATATGGGCTCTGGAGGTCGAGTTAATCGGGATAGTTTTCTCGGCAATAATGCTTTTCTCGAATGCCGCAATCTTTGTTATCGCCGGAGTGTTGGTGACTTATTTTATTTCGGCATGTATAAATAGGGATAACGAAAAAATAAGAGGATTCTTGTTTCTATTTATTATTGTGATTTCGGTCTTTATTTTGATATATAAATTTTCTTTAGAGGGAATGGTTAATAGCGATAAGTTGACCGGATATTGGAGCTCTTATTTCCTGCCAGAAGGAAGTTTTATAAAGAAAATGGAATGGCTTAAGGATTCCGTTATAAGTATGTTTTTAAAACCCCTTGGGATAAATTGGCCGGTTCTAGGCCTTGGGCTGTTTTCACTCGGGTTGTTAAGATTGTTCAAGAAAGATAAAACCTCATTCTTTGTTTTTATCCTGCCTTTTATTTTGGTTATGGCTGCGGCTATAATAAGGAAATATCCTTTCGGAGACAGGCTTGTTTTGTTTCTCGTGCCTTTTTTAATAATCATGATATTAAACGGGATTGAGTTTTTAATGAATAAATCGAGGTTTTTTTATGTTTTGGCTTTGATAGCTGTTTTCTTATTAATCATTTATCCCGTTAAACAATCTTGGGAGAAGTTTAACGAAACCACCTGTTTTGAAGAGAACAGGGAGGTGATGAAATATTTTGCCGATAATTTTCGCATAGGTGACCATATCTTTATTAACGATACAGCAGTATTTACCTTAGCATATTATCTTGATTATTATGGGATGAAGAAAAGAATCTCCATGGATGAAGTTAATAATGTCAAGGGTGGAAAATACCGGTTGTTGGTTACATCAAGAATATTTGATAATCTTGCAATGTGCGGAGGAAAAGAATGTCTTGGCGCTGATTTTCAGTTTCTTAATTACAGTAGTGATTACAGGTTCCGGACCATTTCGATTCAGAAAGAATATGAGGTTTATTATATTATCGAAAAAATACCGGATAAGATGAAGCTTTCTCGCCGCAACTGGGTTTTTCTGTCCCATGTGCCTGATCCAACGACCAAACTCGTCCTAAAGGTGTTTGACGGTGAAGGGAAAAGAATAGATTATCTTAAAAAAAATGGGGCGGGAATTTATTTGTATGAAATTAATGATTTAGAGCCTTAGAAATCTTTATTAACAATAAAAACGCTATGTGTCAAAGGAGCCTTTATGAAAACAGTTAAAATTTTTCTCTCGGAAAAAGATATGCCGCGTAAATGGTATAACTTGGCCGCTGATTTGCCTACATCAATGCTTCCTCCCCTTGGCCCTGACGGAAAGCCTATATCCCCCGAGATGTTGGAGAAGGTTTTCCCTATGAATTTAATTGAGCAGGAGGTGAGCCAGAAAAGATGGATCGATATTCCCGATGAAGTCCTCCAGCTATTGACTATAATCCGTCCAACTCCGTTAAGGAGGGCGGTATTTTTGGAGAAATATTTAGACACTCCTGCTCGAATTTACTACAAGGACGAGAGCGTTTCTCCAGCCGGAAGCCACAAAAGCAATACCTCGATCGCCCAGGCATGGTACAACAAGAAATTCGGCATAAAAAGACTAACGACCGAGACCGGCGCCGGACAATGGGGAAGCGCTTTGGCTTTTGCCTGCGCTTTGGTCGGCTTGGAATGCAAGGTTTTTATGGTCAGAATCAGCTTTGAGCAAAAACCGCTAAGGAAAATCATGATGCAGCTTTGGGGTGCCAAGTGCATTTCCAGCCCGAGTGAAGAGACGCAAGCCGGAAGGGATATTCTTAAGAAATTGCCTGATACTCCCGGCAGCTTGGGAATAGCCATAAGCGAAGCTATCGAAGCTGCTGTTTCCGACACCTCAGGCATGACAAGATATTCTTTAGGAAGCGTTCTCAACCATGTTTTGCTTCATCAGACCGTTATCGGATTGGAAGCTAAGAAGCAAATTAAAATGTTTGGGGAGAATAAGGTTGATGTTGTTATCGGGTGCGCCGGAGGCGGGAGTAATTTTGCCGGGCTATCTTTCCCTTTTATAGCTGATAAGATCCACGGAAAGAATATCAGAATCATCGCCGTCGAATCGGCTGCTGCCCCAAAAATGACTCGCGGTAAATTCAGCTATGATTTTGGCGATACGGCGGAAATGACTCCGCTTCTTCCGATGATGAGCCTAGGCCATGAGTTTATCCCGGCACCGATACATGCCGGAGGGTTAAGGTATCACGGAATGGCTCCATTAGTTAGCCAAGCGATAGTCGAAGGGCTTGTTGAGCCACTTGCTTACGACCAGGTAAAAACATATGAGGCGGCCATACTTTGGTCAAAGACTGAAGGCGCGATTTGTGCTCCGGAAACAAGCCACGCCATTGCCTGCGTTATAGATGAGGCCAAGAAAGCTAAAGCAGAAGGAAAGGAAAAGGTTATATTGTTCAATTTCAGCGGCCATGGCCTGATGGATCTGGTCGGGTACGATAAATACCTTACAGGAAAACTGGACAGCTATAGTTTGCCCGAATCCGAACTGAACAAAAGCATGGAAAGCTTTAAAGGATTTCCTCCGGCCGCGAAAAGGAAAACAGGTAAATGGTAAGACCTAACAACTATAATTGTATTACAAACGGATTATTCTAAAATACTTCTTTTAAAGCCTAAAAAAGCTAAAATCGGCTAAAAAAGCTCATTGCTACGCGGATATTGACGAAAATAACAAATAGGCTATAATTATAACGCTTCAAATAGATCCATTAGAGGAATAAATTGTCACGGAGCAGTCATTTACTAATGGCAGTTATGGGGGTTAAACTTGCTGTGGGTATGGGCTGTAGGCAACAGCGTTTTTCCGCTAATCTCTGCCATTTGATCATAGACATATAAATCTTTATTCCCAATAACAGAACGGCGCCGTGATAAATAAAATAATAAATTGTCTCCTGGTCGAAGATAATCCCGCTGAAGAACTGCTGCTTCAAGAGCTCTTAAAAGAAGAGCCCAACCAGTTCATCCGCCTTAATAGAGTTAATACTTTAACCGATGCGATCTCGGCTTTATCTAAAACAAAGATTGATCTGGTTTTGCTTGACCTGGGCCTCCCGGATAGCGTCGGCATTTCCACTTATGACCGGCTTTCTCAAAGATCTAACGGGATACCGATAATAGTATTGACGGGATTGGACGATGAGAATCTTGCCGTCCAGGCTCTTAAACGGGGCGCTCAGGATTATCTTATAAAAGGAAAACTCACCTCGTCTTCTTTAATAAAATCCATCAAATATGCGATAGTCCGCGGCTCTAACCTAAACAATCTTCTGTTGTTTAGAAAACTGTCCGATATAGCCGGATATGGTTTTGGTTTGAGCGATTTAAACAACAATATTATATACGCCAATAAATCTTTAATCGAAATGTTAGGTGAAAAAAGTTTTGAATCGCTCCAGGGCAAAAGAACCGAGGATTTGTATAAGCCTGATGATAGGAAAGTTTTTAGGGACTTAATATTAAAAGAGGCTTTTGAAAATAATTATTGGGTTGGAGAGATCGATCTTATCGGAAAAGACGGTAAGATAATTAATACCATTCAGAATGTGATCGCTATTAAAGACGAAAAAGGGTCCGTTACCTGCCTAGGAAATTTGATTATAAACATATCTTACCTGAAGAAAATCGAAGAACAACTAAAAGAGGCCAGAGAGAGTTACCGCACGATAATTGATTCTATAAATGACGCGATATTTATCCACGATATAAATAACGGGGCGATAATAGATATTAATAAGAAATGTTGTGACCTTTACGGTTTCTCCCGAGAGGAAATGTTGACTATTGATATCTCCGAAAGGTGTTCGGGTATTTATCCCCACACAAAAGAAGAAGCCCTGAAATTGATCAATCAAGCCAAAGATCATCCGCAATGTTTTGAGTGGCAGGCAAAGAATAAAAACGGCGCAATATTTTGGGAGGAGGTGCACCTTATATGCACCGAAATTTGCGGGGTCCCGAGGATATTGGCGACAGTAAGGGATATAACTGACAGGAAAAAAGCGATTGAGGATTTAAAGGAAAACGAAGAGATGCTTCAAAGCATTTTCCGCTCAGCCCCGGTCGGAATAGGGATAGTCCATAACAGGATCTTTGGATGGGTAAATGACAAGCTTTGCGATATTGTCGGTTACGGGGCGATAGAGCTTTTAGGTAAAAGCGCACGGATGCTCTATCCGTCTGATGAAGAATTCATGTATGTCGGACGTGTTAAATATGAACAGATACAGCAATATGGGACGGGAAGCGTCGAAACTAAATGGGTGAGGAAAGACGGGAAGGTGATTGATGTCCTTTTGAAATCGACTGTTTTAAAGCCGAACGACCTTTCGTATGGGGTAACCTTTACGGCCATGGACATTACTGCCCAGAAAGAGACTGAAGCTAAATTGCGCTTGAGCGAAGAAAAATTCCGGGCTATTACCGAGAACTCTTCGGATATCACCGTAATAGTCGATAAGGAAAAATATTTTAAATACATCAGCCCGTCAGTTTACAAGGTTACCGGCTATGTCCAGGAAGAAGTTTTGGGTAGAAAACTTGATGATTTTATTCCCGAAGATGACTTGAAAAATCTTAATGCTGTTGGAGATAAGGCTTTTGCCTCGCCGGACAAAGCGCACAAGGTGGATTGTTTCCGACTTTTTAAAAAAACAGGGGAAACTTTATATCTAGAAGGGCTCATAGTAGGAATGCCGGATGTGGCAGGTGTGAACGGGATAGTAGCTAATTGCAGGGACATTACCAAAAGGATTGAGGCTGAAAAAACCATTAAGCTGTTGTCCTCCGCGGCTGAGCAAACTACCGAAGGGATAGGGGTTATTGATTTAGATAAAAACCTAATTTACGTTAATCAATCTTTTGCCCAAATTCACGGTTATTCGCCTTCGGAATTAATCGGGAAAAAAGTAGATGTTTTGCACACCGAGAAACAAATGCCTTTTGTTATAAAAACAATAGAATCAGTAGACTCTAAAGGTAGTTTTAGCGGAGAAGTCTACCATGCCAGGCGGGACGGAACCGAATTCCCGGGCTTTATGAACGTTACTTCACTAAAGGATAACAAAGGTAATTGCATCGGGTATATCGGCACCCTTTTTGATATTTCCGAGCGCAAAAAATACGAGGAAAACTTCAAGAAAATATTAAAAGCCGTAGAGCAGAGCCCCGTTTCGATAATTATTTTTGACAGCAATAAAATAATCGAATATGTCAATCCGAAATTCATTGAAGTAAGCGGGTATTCCATGGATGAGCTTTTAGGAAAGCACGCCAGTTTTTTAAGGGCAAGGACTCCGTGGGAGCGTTTACAGAAAGAAGTTTGGGATATTGTTGCAACAGGAAGGGAATGGCGCGGGGAGCTGTGTAACATAAAGAAATCGGGCGAGCTTTATTGGGAATTTGCTACGATTTCTTCTATAAAAGCCGATGACGGAGTTATTACCCATTATTTGGCAATTAAGGAAGATATAACTGTTTATAAGGAATACGAAAGGCGGTTGATACATCAAGCTAATTATGATAACTTGACCGACCTGCCTAACCGGGTATTAGCTTTAGACCGCATTGCTCAAGCTATAATCCGCGCTCAGAAAAGTAATCATTACGTGGCGGTCATGTATGTGGATTTAGACCGCTTTAAGATCGTCAATGATACTATCGGACACACAGTCGGAGATAAGCTTCTTATAGAAGCGGCTAAGAGGTTGCGCGAATCGGCTCGCAGCGGAGACACTGTTGCCCGCTTAGGAGGGGATGAGTTCTTGGTAGTCTTGACGGAGATAGACGAGCTTGAAAAGATAACCTCCATCGCGAAAATTATTCTAGAGTCTTTTTCAATGCCTTTTATCGTTGAAGGAAGGGAAGTTTTCTTGACAGCCAGTATCGGCATTACCCTTTTCCCCAGCGACGGAGAGGACGCTCATATACTTTTACGCAATGCCGATGCCGCGATGTTTAAAGCTAAAGAGGAATCAAGGAACACTTTCCAGTTCTTTACTAGGGAAATAAACAATGTTGTTTCCCATCGGATTGAAATCGAGGCTGAATTACGCCATGCACAGGAGAAAAAAGAACTGCTTTTGAACTATCAGCCCTTAGTCGATATTGATACAGGAAAGGTAATCGGGGCGGAGGCGCTTCTTCGCTGGAATAACCGGTCAATCGGCCCGATTTTTCCGGATAAATTTATCCCAGTTGCCGAGGAAACCGGCTTGATCCTTCCAATCGGCGATTGGGTAATAAAGACAGCTTGTTCCCAGGCGAAAGAGTGGCAGGATACTTTCAATACCCCTATAAGGATCTGCATAAATATTTCTTCCCGGCAATTTAAGAATTATGAGTTAGTGAAAACAATATTTGAGGCTTTGGATTCAAATTCGTTGAAGCCCGAAAACGTGGAACTGGAGATAACTGAAAATTTATTGCTTGAAGACGCGCCACGCACTACGGAAATAATAAAGGAATTAACTGATAAAGGAATACGTTTATCGGTTGACGACTTTGGGACAGGTTATTCCGCTTTGAGCTATTTGAAGAAATACGCGTTCAATACTTTAAAGATCGACCGCGGTTTTGTTCGGGATGTTACATCCGACAGAGGTGACGCCGCTTTAGCTAAGGCCATAATAACCATGGCGCATAGTTTAGGCTTGCAGGTAGTGGGAGAAGGCGTCGAAACAAAAGGCCAGCTTGAATTCTTGAGGTTTCAGGGATGCGATTATATTCAGGGGTATTATTTCAGCCGTCCGCTTCCGGCCGAAGAGTTTCTAATTTTCCTCGAAAACCATCTATAATCTAATCTTTATACGAAATAATATTTTTAGTAATTAATTTATTTTTTGATATAATACGTTTTCAATTATTTTATTTGATAGATTGATGTGACTGTTGCAAAATTCAATGCTTTCCGTCATTCTGAGTCCGAAGGACGAAGAATCTCGTCAAGAATAAGATCCTTCGCTTCGCTCAGGATGACGCAATTTGTTGTTTTGCAGCAGACCCTTGAAATAAATATTAAAGGAGAGTCCGCCTCGCCCAACAAAATTGCTTTGCAATTTTGTTGGGGCGAGCGAGACTTCTCCAAAATTTCTTTAGAAATTTTGGAGAGGTGGGCCGATATTCCTAAACAAAAGATAGAGGTAATCGACACATATCTGGAAAGTTTGGAGAGGTGGCCGAGTGGTTGAAGGCGCACGCTTGGAGAGCGTGTGTACAGAAATGTACCTAGGGTTCGAATCCCTACCTCTCCGTTTTTTGCCTTTTGGCAAAAAACAGAGCAATGGAGCAATAGACAATAGAACAATAGATAAGCAAAAGCTCCATTGCGGTCTATTTTCTATTGCTCTATTGTTCTAAGGATAGGATGAATGACTCTCCGCCATTTTTTTGGTGAACACTCCGACGAGGAGGATACGAAAAAATGTCCACACTAATTGTAGACGCGAACCCTATGCTGTTGAAAAGGAAAGTCTTAAGATGAATAAAGGATCTATAGTTTGTATTTTATCATTGATCATTATGGTTAGTCTTCTCGGTCTGTTTATTTCCGTAAGAGTTTATGCTGGAGATTGTTTTTCTCACCCAATGTTTATTTATGATATAGAAATAGATTCTTGCGCAAAAATGTCTGAAGAAAATGCGGGGCAAGTCAGTAGTAGTATAGCTTCACCTAAAGTAATCGCAGAACGTTACCCTGGGATAATTTTACAAGGACATGTAAAGGCGGTTCGTCAAATCGACTTGGATGAACCATTCCGGGGTATCAAATTTGCTGTGCATCCTTGGCTGAAAAAAGATGATGAAAGGCTTCAACCTTATCTCTATTCTGGTAAATCTGTGGCCAATGGTTGCGAAGCTTTTAAACACAATAGTCGTATTAAATTCGCTAGTTTTACGAATTGTGAATGCGACACAGCTCCTAGTTCAGATGGGTATTGTGCTTTAACTGTTAAACAAATTTATGATATTCCAGATGCATATACTAAATATTCTAGTGAACTACCGGAATCATCCGAAAAAGTGGAATAATTGCTAAATATCGTAATTGTAATAGCACGTTGAAGTCGTTAATTCTTTGGGTTTTATCGGTTTATTAAAGATGGGTTCGTCAAGGGCAATGAGCCAGCCTAGACTGCGCTTGCGATGAATTTTTATAAGTAATTGCATTTCAGGTGGTTGTAGGGTTCGACTTTCGTCTACGACTACCCGCCATTGTTGACGCTCAGGCGATCCCTGGCAGGCTTAATAGCCAGGGGCGCCATGAGCTAAAGTGGGGAAATATGAACAAAGAAATAACCGCAACAAAAATAGCGATTTTTCGGAAACGAGAGATCAGAAAGACCATCCATAACAGGGAATGGTGGTTTGTTATCGTTGATGTAGTGGCCGCTTTGACGGATTCCGTTCAGCCTGATGGGTATATTAAAGATATGCGCAGGCGGGACCCTGAGCTTTCGAAAGGGTGGGGGCAAATTGCCACCCCCCTTTCTGTAAAGACCCCCGGAGGGCCGCAGAAGCTTAATTGCGCCAATACGGAAGGTATCTTCCGCATTATTCAGTCGATCCCCTCCCAAAAAGCCGAACCTTTTAAACGATGGTTAGCTCGGGTCGGATATGAACGAATTCAAGAGATCGAAAACCCAGAGCTGGCAACAAAGAGAACTCGAGCTTTATATAAGACAAAAGGGTATAGCGATGACTGGGTCGAGAAACGGATGCGTGGAATCGCTATCCGTGAAGAGGTAACAGACCAGTGGCAAAAGCGTGGCATAAAGGAACAAAAAGAATACGAGATATTGACCGCTGAAATCTCAAAAGCAACGTTCGGAATGACTCCATCTGCTTACAAGAAACATAAAGGGCTGAAACGAGAAAATCTCAGGGATCACATGACCGATCTAGAACTCATTTTTTCAATGCTTGGCGAGGCATCAACTAAAGAAATTGCCATCAATAAAGATGCGCAGGGATTTGTTGAAAACAAGCAAGCCGCTTTTGAAGGTGGGGCTGTCGCGGGCAACGCAAGGAAAGAGCTTGAACGCAAAAGCGGCAAAAAAGTTATCAGCAAAGAAAATTATAAAAAGTTGCCGCAAAACAAAAAGCTGTTGAAGTAGCTATAAGGAATAAAAATGGCTGAGAGTTTAAGGAATTTATATGGACATTGAAAAAGGCTGGAATCAGGCATTAAGAAAAACGGAGATTATCCGAGCAAGGGTACAGGGGTTAATGGCCAACTCGGACACAATAGTCCCTTATATTTTCCTGAGCGAGTCCGAAGTTAATGTAGGCGATACAACCGTGAGAAAAGGCGAAATCATCGTAACTAAGCCGTCTTTGATAATACCGCCCAACAATCCGCAATTCTACGGCTTTGAGTTTAACGCTCCCCATGAATCTATAGACGAGAATAGTTTTATAAACTTCCTTCTTGTTAGGGGCTTGACCTTGCCCTCGCTGCGTTATGACAATGTAACATCGGTCCTGGACATATATGAGGGAAAACTCGGGCAAGCGGTGAAATATTATAACAGCTTGCTTCAAAAAGAAGAAAATGTAAAAACTGGATTATTAACCGGCCCCGGACAATATTGGCAGTTTTCGGTTATAATTTTTATTTGTTCTCAGATTGCCCGTAACGCCGAGCAGGATATAAATCGTTTGCTTCAAGATTACAAGAGGAAAATGGAGGGTAATAGTTGAATAAGAAACTGAAGATAGCGTTGCTGTTTTTTTTGTTTTTCGCGGTATACATTGATGCATATTGCCAGAATTCCGCAAAGGAGAAATTTGTCTTAGATAACGGCTTAACCGTAATTTTAGAGCCGATGCCTAGTAGCCCGACTACGTCTGTATACGCCCTGGTCAAGACAGGTTCGTCAACAGAAGATAAATATCTTGGCTCCGGAATTACTCATTTCCTCGAGCATATGCTTTTCAAGGAGACAAAAAACAGGAAGGTCGGTGAACTGGCCGCGAATATACAGTCGGCAGGGGGGACGATAAACGCATTTACCGGAAAAGATGTGACAGTATACACTATACGCGTGCCGAATGAGTCTTTAAATACCGCCTTAGATGTTGTTTCGGACATGCTAATAAACTTTAAGATATCCGAGGAAGAATTTGAAAAAGAACGAAAGGTAATAATCAGCGAGGTCCGCAAGCACAAGGATGACCCCGACGATTTTATTTCTGAATTGGTTTTTGAGAATTCTTATTTATCACATTCTTACCGTGTTCCGGTTATCGGGTATGAAGAGAATTTAAGCAGGCTTACGGTTAATGACCTTTTGGATTATTATAACAGCCGTTATGTAGCTAATAATGTGATTCTGTCGATAGCCGGGAAAATAGACACCGCTACTGCTTTATCAAAGGTGAAAGATTACTTCAAGGATTTCGAGCGTAAAAGAGATTTGAACGTTCCCCGCCAGGCAGAACCGCAGCAGATTTCCCCGCGTTCTTTGACCTTAGCTTACCCGACAAATCTAGCGAGGTTAACAATCGCTTTTCAGGGAGTGAATTTGCTTAACGAAGATATATTCGCCCTTGATGCTTTATCCGAGATTTTAGGTGGGGGAAGAAGCTCACGGCTTTACCGAGAAATTTATCAGCGAAAGGGGCTGGTTTATAGTATTTCGGCCGGAAATTATACACCTGAAGACAGGGGTTTGTTTTTTATCTCCGCTGTCTTGGAAGAAGATAATATCGCTCAAGTTAGAGGTGAAATATATTTGGCAATTGAAGGATTGATAAAATCCCCGGTAAAAAAATACGAGCTCGATAAAATAAAGAAAGGTATGGCCGCCGAATTGATCATGTCCAGGCAGCGCTCATCGGATTTGGCTTATTCTAATGCTTTCAATGAGGCCTTGACGGGTGATATCGATTTTTCCGAGCATTATCTGGAGAATATTAAGAAACTCACTCCCGAGGATATTTCGAGGGTCGCCGCTAAATATCTGGCGAAAAACTCTTCAACAACTGTGGTTTTAAGGCAATCGCTAGAGCCTGATTCAGCGAATAGGGCTTCTGTGCTGGAAGAAAATACAATTGAGAAGCATGTTTTGTCAAACGGCTTGAGGCTGCTGATAAAGCAGGACAGCCGGCTACCGCTATTTTCTGTAAAAGTATTTGTAAACGGAGGATTAAGGCAGGAGGAGCCCTCGCTTAACGGCATAAGTAATTTGGCCGCTCAAACTTGGATCAAAGGCGCGAAGGCTATGAATTCGGAGCAAATAGCCGATTTGACAGAAGCAAAAGCGATAGATCTTAACGCCTTCTCCGTGGGAAATAGTTTCGGGTTAACACTGGATTGCTTGTCTGAAGACATTACAACTGCGGTAAACTTGCTCGAGGGACTTATTAAAGACCCTTCTTTTACCGAATCTGAGTTGAGCAAAAACAAGCTAAATATGAAATCAGCCCTGAAGGAAAGGAACGACGATATCGTAAGAAACGGAGCTTTTTTTCTTCGTCAAATTATCTTTAAAGAGCACCCCTACCGCAACGATATAAACGGCACCGAAGAGAGCATTGATAAGATCACGAGAAAAGACGTTTTAAATTTTTACAATTCTTTAGCAGTACCGTCGAATATGGTTATTTCGGTATTCGGTGACCTAAGAGGGGTTGACGTAAAGAGTTTGTTCGATCGAAAATTCGGTTCTTTGAAGAAAGTAAATGTGGAGTTAAGAGGCTATGCCCAGCAGTCCTTAACCGATTCAATCGAAAAAAGTATTTATATGGATAAGAAACAAGCTTTGTTCATGGCCGGGTTTAACGGTACAACTATCCGCTCGGAAGACAGGCATGCCGTCGATGTATTAACGACCATAATCGGCTCTTCTTTCAGCGGAAGGCTGTTTCAAAGGGTCAGAGAAGGAAAGGGCGAAGCATATAGTGTGGGAGGATGGTCATCTCCGGGGCTTGATGCCGGTTATATATATTTTTACGCCTTGACATCCCCTGAAAGCTTGGCAAAAGTAAAAGATTTAATATTAAATGAAATAACCGATATCGTTAAAAACGGAGTTTCGGATAAAGAGATTATGGACAGCAAAGAATATTTGAAAGGCACTTTTAAGGCCTCAACCGAAACGATATCGGAGCTGGGAAATAGTGTTGCCTCCGATGAATTATACGGGCTGGGCCATGAAAACTATAAAGATTATGATGCTAAAATAGACGGTGTTAATGCGGATGATATAAGCAAAGCGGCCATTAAATATCTTAATATTAACCAAATGGCTGTAGTTACCGTTACGCCCGAACCTTCGGCGAAGTGAAGGTTTTCTTCCGACTTCGGTCAGAAAAGCAAAATAGTAAACCTGTGGATTAATGAAGAAAGGCGAACAAGGGGCTAGATGTTTAGACGGCAGGTTGGAGGCTGGCCTCGCCTATGCTAAGCGGTGGAGGTTTTTTTCAGATGCTATGGCGGTAACGCGGTTCTCCACATTGATATTTACATTAGGGAAAAACAAGGTAAAATTAACTGTTGGGCTGGAAACAATATACGATTAAAAAATTAATACAAATCATGCTTAGGGGATAAATGGAAAACATGCCGGATAAAGAATCGTTCCTGCGGCTCGAGAACCGTGTCCTTGATAATTTGACAGGGAAGATGAATCTGCTTCTTCCTCAGAGCGAGCGGGAGACTATGGTCCGTGAGGCGCTGCTTGAGTTATTCCTAAAAGGGGAATTCCCCGAATTGAAGCAACACTTCGATATAAAAGAAAACTCCATAGCTTTTATTAAGAGCTTTCTTTCTTACGGCATTGTGACCCCTATTTTGTGCGATATCGACGTCGAGGATATCATTATCAATAACCTTAAGCCGATATACATGCATCACGGGCAAAAGGGGTTTGTGGCAACGGATGTCCGTTTTACTAGCCAGAAAGAGATATCGCTTTTTATTAGAAAATTGCTGTTATTTTCCGGCCGGGAGAAAATGGGTAAAATAGCTAACTTAGAGTTGCCCAATCTGGAGGGAAGGGTAAACATAGCTCACTCGGCCTTCGGCCCGCAACTGACTATTACTAAGGCTAAGACATCGCCTTTGAGCGTGATAGATATGATAAGAAGAAAAAGCCTCACTTATGAAGCTGCCGCGCAGCTTTGGCTTTATATTGAAGGGATGCAGATCAGGCCGGCAAATATTATATTAGCCGGCGGTCCCGGCGTCGGTAAAACGACCCTCCTGAATGCCTTGCTCGAGTTTATTCCCGATTCGGACCGCATCGTTGTCATTGAGGACACCCTTGAGCTTAATACTTTCCTGGAAGATAGCTGCTCGCGCCTGGAAAGTGACGAGGAGTTGTCTTTGCAGGATCTGGTTAAAAACAGCTTAAGAATGAGGCCGGAGAGGATAATAATCGGAGAAGTCCGAGGGCTCGAGGCGCGGGATATGATCACCGCCTGTAATATCGGTAAATACTGCATGTGCACCATTCACGCCTTGACATGCAGGGAAGCGATAATCAGGCTGCAGAACGAGCCGATGAATATCCCCGAAATGTTAATTAATTTGATTGATGTTTTTGTTGTTTTAAAAAGGTATCATGTTAAAGACAGGATGTTCAGGGTAGTCGATGAAATAAGCGAGACAAGCGGTATGGAGCAGGTAAAAATTCTTTTATCTAATGTATTTAAATACGACTACGACGCTAATGTCCTAAAGCAGGCTAA
>JADFZM010000027.1 GCA_015232535.1 Candidatus Omnitrophota bacterium | reverse complement strand
ATTATTAAGAATAAAAAATAAATAATTAATCTACGCCGTCTAAAAGAAAGTTATAATAGCGGTAGAAATTTGGAAATCTCGGTTATATCGAAAGGAGTTAAATGAAATCATTTCACTGGGCTTTGTTGACGGTAATTATTTGGGGTTTTGTGCCATTTTTGGAGAAGATAGGATTGAACAAGCTTCCCGTTATGACCGCTTTGTTTTTCCGGTGTATGGGGGTGATGGTCGGAATATCGGCATTGATGCTTTTTAAATTGCCCGAAGTGAAACAGGCGTTAACTAATCCTCCTTCAGGATGGCATTATGTGGCGATAGGCGGGCTTTTAGCCAGTGTTATCGGGCAAATATTCTTTTATAACGCTTTAAAAACCGGAGACGTCTCTAAAGTCACTCCCATGGCCGGATCTTTTCCTTTGGTGACTTTTCTTTTAGGTGTATTGATCCTTAAAGAGGCGCTTACTTTAAATAAAGCTTTTGGTGTCTTATTTATAATCATCGGGGTTTTCCTCCTTAATTAATTTATTTACATCATGCAGACGTTAAACGAAATATCAGTACAATTTCTTAAGGGAGTAGGCCCGGCGAGGAAGAAGTTGCTATTAAACCTCGGAGTCGACACTATAGAGGATTTGTTATATCTTTTTCCGCGTCGATACGAGGACAGAAGAAATGTTACATCCCTCGCAAAGGTTAAGGTGGGGGAATGGCAAACGGTATCGGGAAAAATAATATCGCAAAGCGGCCATCGGGCCTGGTATACGAAAAAGCACCTTACCGAGGTATGGCTGGATGACGGGACCGGCAGGATCGCCTGCGTATGGTTCAACCAGCCTTATATCGGAAATTATTTACAAGACGGGAAGAGGGTGGTCTGTTACGGAAAGGTTGACATTTACAAAAGCAACTTACAGATGGTCTCTCCTGAATATGAGATAATCGATGATGACGAGGAGGGGAGTTTAAGCATAAAAAGAATAGTACCGATCTATCCACTGACCCGGGGCGTTACCCAAAGATATTTGCGTAAAATCATCTATGCCGCGCTCGATAAATACAGCAGCCAGCTGCGCGATGAGCTCAACGTAAATGTCAGGAACAAATACCGTCTATACAATATCAAGCGCACTTTGTTAAATTTGCATTTCCCAAAAGAGTTCAAGGACCAGGAAGAGGCTTTAAGGCGGGTTTCATTCGAAGAATTTTATTTCTTCCAGATTTCGGCTTTGTTGAGGCGCCTGAGCATAACGCAAAAAGAGGGGTTCTCCCATAAGATCAATGATTCAGATGTCATGAGATTTATAAGCTCTTTCCCCTTTGACCTCACCAAGGCGCAGAAAAAAGTGATCCGAGAAATCCGCGAAGATATGCAAAAAGATTCGCCGATGCTGAGGCTTCTGCAGGGCGATGTCGGTTCGGGTAAAACCGTAACGGCTTTATTTGGATGCTATAACGCTTTTTTGAACAAAAAACAATCGGCGATAATGGCTCCGACGGAAATATTGGCGCGCCAGCATTATGAAAACGCATTAAAGCTCAGCGAAAACGGCCCTTTGAAAGGTTTGAGGATAGGGCTTTGGCTTGGCGCGATGAAAAAAAAGGAGAAAGAAGAGGCTTTAGGCGATATAAGCCAGGGAAAAGTGGATTTAATAATCGGAACTCATGCATTGATTTCCGAAGATATCAAGTTTAAAGATTTAAGTTTTGCCGTGATAGATGAACAGCATAAATTCGGAGTCAGGCAAAGAGCGATTTTATCCGTTAAGGGAAACAACCCGGATGTCTTAATAATGACAGCGACCCCGATACCGCGCAGCTTATGCCTAACCCTTTACGGAGACCTTGATGTGTCTGTCCTTGATGAAATGCCTCCGGGCAGGGGAAAGACTATTACCAGTATTTTTGACGAAAACTCTATTGAGGAAGTTTATGAATCTGCGAGAAAATATGTTAAAATGGGCAAGCAGGTATATTTCATCTATCCGATTATTGATGAGTCTTCAAATCTGGATTTGAAGGCCGCCGAGGAAAGTTATAAGAATTTTAAAGGAAAGGTTTTTAAGGAATTCCGGATCGGCCTTGTTCACGGTGGGATGAATCGAGACCTAACTGAGAAAGTCATGGAAAGTTTCAAGGAAGGGAATATTGATATATTGGTCTCAACGTCGATCTTGGAAGTAGGTATAGATATCCCAAACGCAACGGTTATGGTTATCGAGCACGCTGAGAGGTTCGGATTAGCCCAGTTACATCAATTGCGCGGGCGTATTGGCAGGGGCAGAGACGATTCTCTATGCCTTTTGGTTTCCGACGCGACCAACGAAGATGCTCAATTAAGATTGAAAGCTATTCTTTCAACTAATAATGGTTTTGAGATAGCTCAAAAAGACCTTGAAATCCGCGGGCCCGGGCAGTTTTTCGGACGGCATCAGCACGGGTTAAATGAGCTAAAAGTAGTTAATCCGGCGACGCAACTGGAATTGTTGGAAATCGCGCGAAATGAAGCGATATTGCTGATTCAAGGAGATCCAAATCTGGAGATCGAAGAAAATAAAAATATAAAGAAGATCGTTAAGCGAAGATACCCCTCTTATTTGAAAATGGTAAGCGCGGGCTAGTGGGCTGTTCTAGCAAAAGGATTAAATATATGATAAGGTTTCTGACAGGTATTATTACGCTTCTATTTATTTGTACTGCGGCTATGTGTCAAGAGGCAATCCTCCAAGGGCATAAATTGATAGGAGAGATATGCAACGAAGCTATTTCTCTTAATGAGTGTGATGGTAAGTTAGTTAAAGTGAATGGGCCATTGAGTTTTATGCAACACGAGATTTATTTTAGCCTAGAAAAGAATTACAAAAATATTCCGATATCGGCAAAAGAAGGCGATGTTGTTTTATTAACTGAATATCCTCTAAAATGTTCCGGTGAGGTTGAAGCTATGGGAAAACTTTTGATTAGGAAAAAAGATTGCCCCGAAAATGTAAAATGTACCCAGGATGAATATTATGTTTTTGTTTTAAAGGCGGTTTGTTTAGATTATTTAAAAAAGGAAAAGAATGAAAGTAATTAACGGACAATTAAAGGGCCGAAATTTTTATATGCCCTCAGGGATTCGCCCCACATCCAACTTGGTCAGAAAAGCTGTTTTTGACGTTATCGGGCAGGATATGGAGGGGTGCAGCGTTTTGGAGCTTTTCGCGGGGAGCGGAGCGATGGGAATTGAGGCTATATCATTGGGGGCTAAACAGGTGTTTATAGTGGAGAATGATGCTAAATGCGTAAGTGTTATTCGCGATAATATGCTTAAATTGGGGGTAGATATCAGATTATACGAAATTAGTGCGCGGGACGCTTTTGCCTCCATTAAACTCTTCGATCAAGAAGGTAAAAAGTTTGATATAATATTCGCTGACCCGCCTTTTTCAAGGGATTTGGCAAAAAAAACCTTGAAACGCCTAGGGGGCTATGATATATTACACCCCAATTCGCTTCTGGTCATTCAGCATGAAAAAAGGGAAATCTTGCCGGAGAAGGAAGCCTCCTTAACCTTGATTAGGCGCAAGAATTACGGCCTAAATACTATTAGTATATATAGGAGATGTATATGAACCGTCGCGCGATTTATCCCGGTAGCTTTGACCCTGTTACCTACGGGCATCTGGATATCATAAAAAGGGCGGCGAATTTATTTGATGAAGTCATTATATCGCTGGCGAATAATACGCGCAAAGAGGCCCTTTTTACCGCGCCGGAGAGGATGGAGATGCTTAAAAAAGGCACCTCCGGGGTTAAAAATGTTCGGGTTGAGGCATTTGACGGCCTGATAATCGATTTCGCACGCAGAAATAAAGTGCGAGTTTTAATAAGGGGATTAAGGGTCATATCGGATTTTGAATACGAGCTTCAAATGGCTTTGACCAATAGAAGGCTGGATAATTCAATAGAAACGCTTTTTTTGATGCCGTCCGAAGGGCATGCTTTTGTTTCATCAGCTTTGATAAAAGAGGCCGCTAAGCTTGGGGCGGATCTAAGCACTTTTGTGCCCTCATTTGTCGAGCAGAAGCTCAAAGAACGGCTTAAAAACAAAGGATAAAGTGCAGATAAAAGTCAAATCAATTCCCGCCGGAGGATTGGAGCTCTTTGAGGAGAAGCCGGGCTCCTTTATCAGCGAGGCTACGGACGAGATCCGTTTCACCGGGAAGGTGAGCCTTAAGGCAAATATAGATAAGACCGATTCGGCGATTTTGGCTAATATATCGGCATCCGGGAAATTAGTTAGCGACTGCTCCAGGTGTTTAACCGAAACCGGCGCCGACTGGGAGAGGGAATTTACCCTTGATTTCCCTATAAACAAAAATACGGAGATTGTTGAGCTAGATGAAGACATTCGCCAGGAAATAATTGTCAATATCCCGATACTGTTATTATGTAAAGATGACTGCCGGGGATTATGCCTCGGATGTAAGGTTAATTTGAACTTAGAAAAGTGTAAATGTAATAAATAAGTAAATGGTTTTAGCGTAAGTTGAATCGGTAAAGTAGAGTAATTATTACATCCCGCGCTAAGATGAAGTGAAAAGGTGTTAGTTAAATATACACCTCTTCGCTTTAGAGGAAGAGCAAAGGGGTTTGCTAAATATACGCCCTGCGCTTAAGAGGAATTGCGCAGGTGTTCGTTATAATTTACACCCCGCACTCAGAGGAAAGGTGCGGGTGTTCACTATAATTTACACCCCGCACTCAGAGGAAAGGTGCGGGTGTTCACTAACTGTGAAGGAGAAGAAATGCCAAATCCAAAACGCCAACATTCGCGCCAGAGGCAAAGGAAAAGAAGGACTCATTATAAAACTACTTTAGCCAGTCTGGGTGCTTGTTCTAACTGCAAAAAACCCGCTTTACCGCATCGAATTTGCCCTTTCTGCGGGTTCTACAAAGGGAAGCCCGTTGTAGTAGTTGAAAAGATTGAAGAGAAAAAGACGGATAAAAAATAGTAGTAGGTTTAGCCCGATACTATCTTCTTTTAAAAGGCTGCTATAAAAAGGAGTATACTTTGAAAATTGTCGTCGATGCAATGGGTGGTGATTATGCGCCTCAGGCGGTAATCGAAGGCGTAGTTAATGCCTTAAAAGAGTTTGATTGCAATATTATTCTAGTCGGCATCGAAGAGAAAATTAAAGTCGAGCTTAGTAAATACGATTATCCCAAGGATAGGCTGGAAATTGTACATGCCCCCGAAGTGGTCGACATGCACGATAATGCCGTTACACCTCTTCGCAAGAAGAAGAACTCTTCTATAACAATCGGGACGAACCTTATTAAAGACAAAAAGGCCGATGCTTTTATCAGCGCCGGAAATACTGCGGCAATGGTCGCGGCATCGACGGTATTGTTGGGAATGCTTCCGACCGTAGAAAGGCCGGCTATCGGCGTTGTGTTTCCCACCCTAAAAGGATTTTCTTTTTTGATCGATGTCGGGGCGAATACCGAAGCTAAGCCGCAGCATTTGTTCCAGTCGGGGTTAATGGCTTCCGTCTATACTAGGGCGGTTTTAGGGATAGAGAACCCTTCCGTCGGTCTTTTAAATATCGGCGAGGAATCCTCAAAAGGCGGCGGCTTTGCAAAAGACGCTCATAAGCTGATGGAGGAGAAGCTTAAGAACTTTGTCGGTAATGTCGAAGCCAATGAGGTTTTCACCGGGAAGGCGGATTGCATTATTTGCGACGGTTTCGTCGGTAATATCGTTATCAAGGTTTCGGAAGGGCTTATGGAGTCGATGTCAAAGCTTTTGAAAAGGGAAATATCAAAAAGTCCGATGGCCATGCTGGGCATGCTTTTCATGCTCCCGCGTTTGAACCGCATCAAAAAAATCGCCGATTACAGCGAATACGGCGGCGCTCCGTTATTGGGGGTCAACGGGCTGGTTATGATCAGCCACGGAAGGTCTTCCGCAAAGGCGATAAAAAACGCGATACGCGCCACTATCCGCGAGGTCGAGCATAATATCATCGACGCGATGGAAAAAGAAATTACCAATAAATGATTATTTTAAAGGTTAAATGCACAATATAGCCATAACCGGGTTGGGCCATTATCTTCCGAAAAGAGTTTTAAGCAACTCCGAACTGGAAAAAATGGTTGAGACCAGCGAGGAGTGGATAATTTCCCGTACCGGCATAAAAGAGCGGAGGATCGCCGACAAGGGCGAAAAAACTTCTTTTATGGCTGCAAAAGCGGCTAAAGAAGCGATCAACGATGCCGGTGTTGATATACAAGATATCGATTTGATAGTCGTCGGGACAACAACCCCCGACAGTAATTTCCCGTCGGTTGCCTGCTGGGTTCAAAAAGAGCTTAATGCGAAAAACGCGGCCTGTTTTGACGTTAGCGCCGCTTGCTCGGGATTTCTTTTCGCTTTGACCACCGCCAAACAATATATTTCAAGCGGAATGTTCAAAAATGCAATCGTTGTCGGGGCGGATAAGTTCACAAACCTTATAGATTGGAACGACAGAAGCACATGTGTACTATTCGGAGACGGAGCGGGGGCGGTTGTTTTATCCAATACCCGCTCGGACCACGGTATTTTAGCCGATTACATTCACTCTCTTGGGGAATTCGGGGAGTTTATGCAGGTAATAGCGGAGGAGCGCCAACCGCTGGACCAGAAATCGAAACACCTGGCAGTTCCTTATGCTTTAATGCGCGGCCAGGAGTTGTTTAAGATCGCCGTTAATTCTATGAGCGATGCCGTCGAGATCGTCGCCCGGAAAGCTAAGGTTAAGATCGATGACATAGTTTGTGTCGTTCCTCATCAGGCTAATGACAGGATAATCGCTGCGGTCGCCAAAAAAAGCAAGATACCCAAAGAAAGGTTTTTTATAAATATTGATAAATACGGAAACATGTCTGCCGCGTCATGCGCGGTTGCTTTGTATGAAGCCGTTAAATCGGGCAGGATCAAAAAGGGTGATTATTTCGTAATTGTCGCTTTCGGAGCCGGCCTTGTTGTCGGGGCTAATCTTATAAAATGGTAAAAGAAAGTAAGGGCCTTTAAGATGAAAGATGTAGCTTTAATTTTCCCCGGGCAGGGGGCTCAATATGTCGGGATGGGAAAAGACTTTTATGAAAGGTTTCCCCGGGCAAAGGAGATTTTCGATCAAGCAAATAATTTTATAACCGGTTTGGTTGAAGCGGTTTTTTACGGCCCACAGGAAATCCTTACCTCGACTCAATTTTGCCAGCCGGCGATTTTCACCTTTTCTTTGGCCGCATACGAGGTTTTCAAAAAGCATCCTAAGTTTAGGAACATAAACGTCAAATATTCATTTGGCTTGAGTCTCGGAGAGTACAGCGCGCTTTGCGCTTCCGGCGCTCTTTCTTTCGCCGAAACTATAAGGCTTATAGAGCGAAGGGCATTTTTTATGGATCAGGCCTGCAATGAAACAAAAGGCTCAATGGCAGCGGTGATCGGATTTGACAAGGAAAAAATAGAAGAGGTTTGCCGGAAACATTCTATTGAGGTTGCCAATTATAATAGCCCGGAACAAATAGTCATTACCGGAGAGGCGGATAAGGTTGAAGCGGCATCGAATGAGCTTTCTTCTTTAGGCGCGAAAAGGGTTATCCCTTTGGATGTCGCGGGAGGATTTCACTCGAGGCTGATGAAGAATGCCTCTCTTAAATTTAAGGCAGAGTTAGACAAAGTAAGGCTTAACAAAACCATAATTCCGCTAATCGGCAATGTCGACGGCCTTCCTAAGGTCGAACCGGCTGATATCAAGGCGGAATTAGAGAAACAAATAACCTCATCAGTCCAATTTGTTAATTCAGTTGAGTATGTTTCCGCAAAAGGAGTAAAGGATTTTGTCGAGATCGGGCCCGGGAACGTTTTAAAGGGCCTTTTGCGCAAGATCAACAAAGACCTTAATGTCTGCAATATACAAAAGATAGACGATTTGGAATCATTGCCTTTTTAGCTATAAAAAATCTTTTTTTGGCCCGCCGTTAAGATTGCCATCAATTCCCTTGTTATAAAAATAGAATATACATATAATAGTACTCATATTACATAACCAACAGGGAGTTTATGGCAAAAATGCCCCTTTTTTTAGCTCCTTTAGCAGTGACTTCGTTGTTAATTTTTCTCTTCGGGACTTTGCTGTTATTTAAGAAAAAAGAAAAAACAGCTAACAGATGTTTTTCTGCAATTTGTTTTTCGGCTAGTGCATGGCTGGCGGCACGGTCTTTTTACCATATTTACTCTAATGAGGGACTTTTGCGCTTAGGATATGCCGCTATAACATTTATGCCGGTATTGCTCCTGCACTTTGTTTCCGTTTTTATAGAATTACCTTTACTTAGAAGAAAGCATAAGACATTTTATTTGGTTGGAGCGGTATTTTCTCTCTTGATTTTGTTCACTAAGGCGGTTATTGAGGGAGTGATAGATTCAAGCGGAGGCTACAGTCTTTTAGCCGGATACTTCTTTCCTCTTTATTGCGCGTTTTTTATTATTACTTTGGGGTTGTCGGTTTCGTTTCTGGTTTCGGCCTTAATATCAGGACGGTTTACCGGAAGAAAGAAAATCCAGGCAAAATATATTCTGATTTCTTGCATATTCTTTTTTCTTACGACTTTTGTCTTTATTCCGGGCAAAGATACTGGAGGGCTTACCTATGACCTCGTGCTTTTATACGTTTCGATAATAATCCTAGCTTATGCTATTATAAAGCTGCGTCTGGCTGATTTAGGATTTCTTGTTATTCGTGCTTTGATTTTTATCGGAGTTTACGCGTTTATAATTGGCATACCTTTTTTGTTGGGCTCGAGGTTCAGACAGAGGCTTATTCAAGCGGCAGGAGATAACTGGTGGATTATCCCGATTATTCTTTCGACCTTATTGGCTAATGCCGGGCAGTATGTTTATTTCTTTATTAAAAAACGCGCCGAAGCCAGGATACTACAAGAGCAGCAGCGTTATCAAAATACTCTCCGAAGGGCTTCGCTGGGGATGGGAAGGATAAGAGAGCTCAAGCGCTTGTTAAAGCTGATTGTCCATATAGTTACTCGTACGGTCCGCATAGAGAGTTGCTCTATTTATCTTTTCCACGAGGCATCCGGGCAATTCACTCTGCGCGCGGTAAAGGGGAGTTCCGAAGATACCGGTTATGGTATTTTGTCTATTGATTCTCCGATTGTTAAATATGTCCTAAGAGTTAAAGAGCCGGTAGTATATGAGGAGATTCGTGAAAAAAGGGAACGTTATTCTAGCGATGACCTGCTTGCCTTGGAATCTCAGATGAGGTTTATGGATGCGGAGGTGGCGGTGCCAAGCTTTATCGAAGAGAGGTTGATAGCAATAATTATGCTGGGTAAAAAGAATTCCGGAGGAATATATACCCGGGACGATATAGTTGTTTTTTCTATTTTGGCAAATCAATCGGCTTTGGCCATAGAAAATACCCGTTTTTACGAGGAGGCCAAGCGCACTCACGAGCAGCTGATCAAAGCTGAGAAGATGGCAACGATCGGAACCCTGGCTGACGGGCTCTCCCATCAGATAAATAACCGTTTGCATGCCTTGGGTTTTATTGCCGGAGATATATTGGATTCTATCCGTTTAAGGAAAAAGGGAATGCTTCCTCCGGAGAATGAGGCCAGGCTTTTCGATGATATCGAGAATGCTTTAGGGCGTATAAACGAGAATGTGAAGCACGGCGGTGAAATTGTAGAGGGGCTTTTAAAATATACCCGAAAAGGCCCGGATGGTCTTGCCCCTATCGATATTAATGAATTATTTAATTCCTCTTTGGAAATGGCGATGTTCAAGATCAAGCCTAATGAAATGAAAATAATCTCAAATATAGGCGATAACGCCCCGAAAGTTATGGGGAATTTTGCTCAATTACAGGAAGTGTTCTTCAATATGATTGATAATTCATACGATGCAGTAATTCAGCGAAAAGCAGAGTTTAGGGAGGAAGATTACCGGGGATTTTTTGAATTTACAGTTCAGAGGAAAGGAAAAAATATCGAGATCAACGCGGTTGATAATGGTATAGGGGTAAAGACCGAAGACATGCGTAAAGTTTTCACTCCTTTTTTCTCTACCAAGTCATCAAGTAATAAGGGTACCGGATTAGGCATGTATGTTATCCGCCAGATCATCGAGGACAATCACCGCGGAAAGGTATCTTTTGAGTCGCAATATAAAATAGGGTCGAGAGTGATTATTTGCCTGCCGGTTGCGGAGGGGTAATGGGCAGAAGTGTTTTCGTAAGTCATGTTAACCAAAATATACAAAAGAAGGAAGGGTACATAAATGGCAAGGATCTTAGTCGTTGATGACGAGGCTGATGTCAGGGAATTCACCAAAAGCTTTTTTGCAAAAAGAAAGGTCGAAGTTCAGGTTGCTTCAAATGGGCGGGAGGCTTTGGAAAAAACAAAAGCGGATAAATTTGACCTAGTTTTGTTGGATGTCAGGATGGAGGATATGACAGGGACGGATGTCCTGAAGAATCTAAGAGAGCAGGGAAATGACGTAAGGGTTATCATGGTAACGGCGGTGGAAGACGAGGAAGTCATAAATGAAGCGAACAGCTGGGGTATAGTCGGGTATATCCATAAGCCATTAGTCCTCGATGAGATGGAGAGGATAGTGATGGGAGAGTTGGACGTCAGGCACATTTAAGGAGTGGCATTAATATTTATGAAGGTAGATTTTAAAAAAGAGCTGGAGTTAGCTTCTCGGGGAATGATAATGATTCATGACCCTAAGCTATTGATTAATCTTATTATCCGCATGCTGGTTAATAAGCTGCAGATAAAGCATGCGGCTATGCTTTTGTTCGACCCGGAGAAGAATTCGTATGTGCTTAATATTTCCCGCGGCCTATTGGGCGTCAAGATTCCTAAGGGCTTCGCTCGGTTTGCCTTTGACAGCCCGATTATTAAAATATTCAGCGTAAAAGAATACCGGCCGCTTACATCCGACCGTAATGCTGTTGTCGCCGATGATATCACCCGCCTTATATGGAGAGAAGCGGTATTCCAAAACGGCCATTCGGCCGAGATAAAGAGCCTTTTGCATGAGGTTAGCGAACAAATGCAAATGCTTAATACTACCACCTGTGTCCCGGCTTATTATCAAGACAAGCTTTTGGCTGTGCTCCTGCTCGGAGAAAAAATAAACGGGGAAGGATTTGAACAAGAAGAACTTGATTTCTTCGCGGCCTTGGCTTCGGATGCGGCTATGGCCATAAGGAATGCTCAGCTTTTCGAGAGCTTAAAATCGGAAGCCGATAAAAACCATCAATTGTTTTTGCAGACAATAATTGTTTTAAGTTCCGCGATTGAAGCCAAGGACAAATATACTCACGGCCATACCGAGCGCGTTACGAAATATGCCTCCGCAATTGCCCATCAAATGGTAAACAACGGGACAGTAAGGTTCCCGGAGACATTCTTTGATAACCTATACATAGCTAGCCTTCTGCACGACATCGGTAAGATTGGCGCCCCAGAACTTATCCTTAACAAGCCTGGTATACTCACTAAAGAAGAACATGATATAATGAAACAGCATACTGTCCGTGGATCTGAGCTGATCAAGCCTTTGAATTTACATCATGAGGTTGTAGATGGTATCCTCTATCATCACGAGAGGTACGATGGGACAGGATACCCTGAAGGATTAAAAGGCGACGAAATCCCGGTATCGGCTGCTATTATTTCAGTTGCAGACAGTTACGATGCCATGACCACCGACCGGCCCTATCGTAGAGCCCTTAATGAGTCAAAGGCAGTACATGAAATCGAGTTAAATTCCTCCACCCAATTCAATCCCAAAGCGGCTAAAGCAATTGTCGAATTAATCAAAAGAGGGAAGCTTTAAATTAAGTTTATTTGAAGTTTTAAATGGGTAAAAACAGCTTTTACAGGAGTGCGTTTATACGCCTGCTAAAGCTTGGGGGAGAAGGCCTGTCTCCGGACTAATTACTGACTGATTCCTGCCATAAGGCATTTAGAGTGTTTTGGGTTAAGCGGGGTGATTGCCGTTAACACATACACCCGGATATCTTCGATGCTCGGCCTACCCGCTCTTTGAGAGGTTAGGAAATATTTGCATATACCCGCTCAAATATACAAAAAGGCTAAATAAATATGAAGTATTTAGTTAGAGGGGAAATGCCTGAAAATTAGGTCCCGGATCGCCGATTTGTTGTGGGGCTTGGTAAAATATCCGCAAATGCCCGATTTATCCAGGTCCTCCTCGGAGATTGTGCGTTTCGGGTCGAGCGAGGCGATGATTTTTATTCCGGGTTGAAGATTCTTAATGTTGTCAGCGAAATCAAGTTCTCCCCGGCGTTCTGATTTTATATCAATGATTGATAAAGAGATATTTTTGCATTTTAGTAATATATTCTCGGCTTGAAGGGGCGAATCGGTCAAGATAAGGTCGAATGAGTCTTCCAGCGCTGATTTTATCGAATCAAGCGTTTCTTTTGCGTCGGCCAAAACCAATATTTTATTCAATTTGATTCTCTCTTTTTATGTTTGAATTGTCGTTACGGAAAGCAGCCGGGCTGTTTTCTTGCCTTTGTTTATAATATAATGCTCCTTTGAGGAGTTAAAGTAGATAGAATTCCCGCTGGATAAAGGATATGTTTTATCCTCGATCTTTATTTCCACCTCGCCCTCTAGGACATATATGAACTTTTCCGAGCCGAATTTATCCTGCTCTTTGCTTGTTGAATCGCCTTTCCCTATTATAATCAAGACCGGAAGCATTTTTCTTGATAAGGCATTGTTGGTAAGTATCTCTAGCGAAGATGTATCTTTTATAGAGACATCAAATATTGGCTTGGTGTTTGTCAAATCTGCAGTTTCATCTTCCTTAATAATATCGCTATAGAGAGTGGCGATGTCGGTTTCGAGAGCTTTTGCTATATTGATGTGGCTTTCAACTGTTCCTGTCATTTTAAGGTTTTCAATACGGCTGAGAGTGGCGATTTGAATGCCGGTTTTATCCGCAAGCTCGACTAAGGTCATGTTTCTCTGCTGGCGGATGCTTTTAATTTTTGCGCCTATTTCAAGCATAATTCCCTCCGCATATCAATTAGTTTGATGTTCTATAAGAAGAGTATATACCCTATTGACTAAAAGTCAATTGAAAATAGATTAAAACGCAAATATATTAAATAAAATCTCATTATTTTTTTATCGTATTGTAAGTAACTGTACAGCAAGCATTTGCAATTTGCTAAAATAACATATCAGATTTGACAAAAAATCAAATAGCTGTTATACTTGAAACACAGAAAGCAAGAATGCAAGATGAAAAACAAATATTACATAAAGAAACTGGCTAAGCACGAGAAAGACAGGTTGATTATTTGTTCGGTTTTAATAGTCTTGGACAGGATAAGAAAACAGCTAGGATTGGAAGCTATGCTGATTTTTATGAAGAAATACATTGTGTCATTTGAAAGGTCGGATAAAGAAATCAAGGGTATTATTGATGAGATTATAGGTAAGGTTGATATTGAGGGTATGTATGAGGGTAAAAATATCGAATATTTTGAATAAGTATTTATTAACGCTATTGTCCGGATTTATAGTTTCTGTAAGCCTTCTTAGTTATGGGTTCACAGACTCTCGCTTAAGCTGGATGAGACATTCTAACGGAATAAGCGAAAAAGAGGTCAAAAAGGTTACTATGAGCAAGAAATATACAAACAGGGTATACGCCGCAACAGATAAAGGATTTTATCTTTCGGAAGGAAAAGATGTTTATTTCCGTCGATTATTCAATGCCCAAATTATTGACAATGAAATAAACGATTATTTTGTTGATGCGGAGTGGACTGAAAATGCTTATTTGGTGACTTCTAAAGGAGTTTACGAAAGTAAATACCCGTTTAATAGATTTAATAAAATTAAATACGCCAATGAAGGAGATATTTTTAAATCTATAGTTAAATCTGGAGGGACCCTTTATTTAGGGGCGCTTTCCGGAGTTTATTCAAAGGAAGAAACTAAGCCCTTATGGAATAAATTCAACGGAAGATTTAAGGGTATTTCGATTTATAAGTTGTTCGCGAATAAAGGATTGGTTTTCGCGTTTTCTATAAATTCAATATTCAGGATTAAAGGCGATGAAATTGAAGAAGTTTTGAGCTTAGGGATTAATTCAAAAGAGGCGGAAGTTGATGATTCCGATATTCAGCCGGTTATAAAAGACATGTTTTTCTCGGATGATGGTAAAACAATTCTCACCTTAACGGAGCGCGGTATTTATTGCAGTAGCGATGAAGGGTTGTCTTTTAAGCCTATGCCAATCGCTGCTTCTTTTGGGGATGATTTAAACGCGATATCGGTTATTAATGATAGCCACGGCGGTGATAAAGGCTCTGATGAAAATCTGGAGCTTATTGCCGGGACTCAAAGGGGAGCGTATGGCCTTAAAAACGGTAAATGGTTCCCTGTTCAAAGAGGGATGGAAGCGACAGGGGTCAACATGTTAGATCTTGCTGCGGATAAGGGCGTTTACGCTGCGACGGATAGCGGAGTGTTTTTTTTATCATTAGGGCAAGCGCTTCCCGATGAGTCCGAGACACATAATACCGAGGTTAAAACAAACGGAGAATTATTTCAGTCCAAGGCGATGCCAATTGAAAAATCGACGGAAAAACTGGCCGAGATCGAGAAATTTGAGCCGCAAATAAGTCGTGTACAGGGAATGGCTGTTGAATACGCTGAAGTCCATCCGGATAAAATAAAGAAATGGCGTAAAGACGCATCCCGAAAGGCATGGTTGCCTTCTTTATCTTTAGGACTTGCCCAGGATAAAAATAGGACAATAGGTGACAGCATATACGGTACATATAGCGGAGGCGGGCAGAATTATGTGGGCCCTGATGATAAGACCTTTTACGATAATCTGGGATGGGATGTATCTCTGTCTTGGGATTTGAGTGAGCTTATTTGGAATCCGGATCAGACATCGATAGATTCGCGTTCAAAAATGATGGTCGAGTTAAGAGAAAGCGTTTTGGACCAGATCACCCGGCTTTATTTTGAAAGAAAAAGGCTGCTTATTGAGCTATCTAGATTGGATGCGAATGACCCGAATTTTGCGGAAATCCGAATAAGGCTTGAGGAATTGACCGCTTTGATAGATGCCTTGACCGGTGGTGAATTTTCGAGGGAAATACAGAGGAATAAAGAAGGCGATAATAATAAGGCAATGGAATCAAAAGGTTATTCACACGAGGTAAAGTCTTAAGCCATGCGAAAGGAAAGATAAAATGCAATTAGTTGAAGAAAAAACAGGTTATAGAAAGCTAAAGGTATGGCAAAAAGCGGATGAACTGGCTGTTGAGGTATACAAAATAACTCAAAAGCTTCCCGGATGCGAATTTTATGGGATTGTTCTGCAAATAAGAAGAGCTGCCCTTTCTGTGCCAACAAATATCGCTGAAGGGAGCGGAAGGCAGAACAGAAATGAAATAAGGCAATTCTTAAATATCGCATTGGGGTCTCTATCGGAAGTGGAATATTTGCTTGAGTTTTGTCGGAAGATTGGTTATTTGTCCAGGTTTGAATACGAAAGGATTGAGGGTATCAGGTCTGAGGTAGGAGGATTATTGTGGAGGTTTTATTGTGCTTTCCAAGAATAAATTTAGTCACTTGTTCCATAGCTTTATAAAGGAAACAGCCGCGGTAGCGCGATTAATAAAAGGAGGAATGCGATGGTTAGAAAAACAATTGTAATGGCCTTAGTTGCGGCATTTATATTTACGGCTACGTTTGCCTTTGCCGATGATGTATATGCCACAAAAAACGGTAAGAAGTACCATAAGGCTGAATGTCAACTGATCAAAAACAAGAAGCCGGCTCCGATTGCTAAAGAAGATGCCGCGAAAAAGGGGCTAACTCCCTGCCAGAGATGCTTCAAGGAGGACCTCGGGTCAAAAAAGTTAGATGCAGGTTCAAGCACAAAAATAAGTTCAAGCAAAAAGAAGGACTAAAAGAAAGCTGTTTGCTGCGGCTGTTTATGAATTTTGCGAGTTAAGGGTCTCAATATGGGGTGCCGGCGCTTTTAGGTAATTCAAATGGGGGATAACCTAGAAGGGGGAAATCGAGCGATACGCGGCACCCCTTGATGAAAGATTGAAAGCCTGATATGCACGGGAAGGCTTTTTAAAGATATATAAGGATAAACATGACACGAACGGGAGAACAAAGCGATGAAAAAATTATTATTGATTGGCCTAATTGTTTTTAGTTTTGCCGGATTTAACGGATATGCTGAGGGAAGATCTGTTAATAAATCCGATTCAAATACAAATGTAAAGCAAGAAGAAAAATCAATACCATTAGAAGAAATGACGAATGAAGGGGATGGTAATTCCAATGTTAATAATAAAGACACATCAAAACCGGCGGAAGAAACCGGCCAAGATCAAAGACCGCTAGAGAATCCCCAGCAGCCAAGTACCGAGAATCCGGCTATCCCTTTTCCTTATATAAGAAATGCCAGCGTGAATGTTGACCCGCACACCGGAAGCGCGAATATGTCCTTCCCCCTTGAGGTGGTGCAAGGCCGAGGCGGCATTCAGCCGTCAATTTCGCTTAATTATAATTCTTCAATGAAAAACGGCATTTTAGGCGTCGGTTGGGATTTGAGCCTGGGGTATATACAGCGCTCGACGAAGAATGGCCCGCCGAAATATAACGATACCGACCGATTTGTGTTGAATCAAAGCGGGAGCAGCCAGGAATTGGTAAGGGACGGGACAAATAACCGTTATTATCCGGAGATTGAAGGCGCTTTTATGAAGATAGAACAGGTAACCGACGGCTGGTTGGTCACGGATAAAAACGGGATAAAGTATTATTTCGGGCAAAGTTCTGCGACCCAGGAATACCATCCTAGTTATCCGGATAAAATATTCCGCTGGTTTTTAGATCGGGTAGAAGACCTAAACGGTAATTATATGACTATTTCTTACATCCTAAACGGCAATAAATTATATCCTAATATGATTAATTTTACCGGAAATACAGATGGATTAGCGCCTTTCTCACAAGTGAAATTTAATTACAGCGATAGGAATGACAAAAGTTTCAGTTATATATCAAAATTCAAGATTTCGATAAATAATAAGCTGGATAATATCGAAGTTTATGCCAATGGGGTAGTTCAGCGAAAATATGTTATCGGATACACACCCAGCCAATCGACGCAGAAGCTATTGGTAACTTCCATTACTCAATACGGCTTGGGTGGGACTGGGGAGCCATTACCTTCTGTTACGTTTAGATATACCGATACAGAGCTAAAGGGGTTTGAGCAGGTGAGCGCATCCGGAGTTCCGGCGGATGCAAAATTTGTGTGGTGCGAGAACGGTTACCTTGATTTGGGGACAAGGATAACAGACCTCAACGCGGACGGATATGACGATATATACCGAAGTTTTTACCGGGGGAGCGATTATGAAGGGACGAGAATAGAAAAGATCTGGGTCAACAATAAAGACAATACCTGGAGCGAGCAACCGGGTTTTGTTCCGCCTCGATCGGGTGACCATCATATGATACTGATAGACCACATGGGGCCTTCGTATGTTTCAGATTCAGGTTATCGCATGGCGGATATAAACGGCGACGGAAGGATAGATTTCTTAAGGTATATAAGGGGGGATGCCTCCTGCGGGTATGGGGTTGTGGATGTCGCGATGCTGCACAACCAAGCCGATAACTGGCTGGTAGACCCAAATTGGGCCATGCCTTTATATGTTAATTCGCTGATCGAAAGGCAGTACTGCCCGCAATCATATTCGGCGTATTTAGGGACTATGCTAGCTGATGTCAACGCCGACGGTTTTACGGATATCCTAGTCTCCAAGGAAGGGCATAAACAAGATCATGTAACTTTATTGAACAATTTGAGAAACGGCAGCGGAAATACTGGCTGGTCAAACGACAGCTTTTTTAGCCACCCGCCGGATACCGAATACACCGATCTTTCATACGGCGCCACTTTAGTTGACCTTAACGGCGACGGATTGCCGGAATTCTTTTATATGAGAGGGGCAACGCGTAAGGTTTATATAAATAACGGCTCGGGGTGGATGGAAGACGGCGCATCGCCTTGGTTAAACACGCTCGGGTATGGCGATTTAACGGACAATTCAACTCAATTCAATGATATCAATGGCGATGGGCTTGCCGATCTTCTTTATGCTAAGAATTATAACAGGGTTTTAATTAATACCGGTAATGGCTGGGTGCTGGACCGTGGCTGGGATATGCCCGGCGGGCATTTTGACCAGCTAGCTAAAAGAACATTGGAAGCTAATGGCGACGGGATGACGGATCTGATGGATAGCTATCATGATAATCCACATAATTTATGGCTTAACAAAGGTAAGCCGGCGGATATGCTAACATCCGTTAATAACGGCATAGGAGGGGTGACGACGGTTGAGTATGATGTTTCGACAAAGCCGGAATTTGAGAACACCTTTTTGCCTTTTCCAATAAGGGTGGTAAAAAATGTTACGGTTTCAAACAGCTTAGGAGACAGCTACAACTCTTCCTATGAATATAAACAGGGGCTGTGGGACGTGAATAAGCGTGAATTTAGGGGCTTCGGCGAGGTAA
>JADFZM010000026.1 GCA_015232535.1 Candidatus Omnitrophota bacterium | reverse complement strand
CGGATACGATTCTTTACAGCGAAACAGCCATGGATAATTTACGCTTATTTGGCGAGAACATAAGGGTTGTTAAGTTTTTTAAATTGGCATTTTGCTATGCGCGCCACGGATATTTTAGCTTTAAAGCTAGTTTGGCTAGCGGAGAAAAGAAAGAGGCGATTAAGGTTAATAATTACGAAAGGGCTTTAATAAATGAAATAATATTCAGCCCTAAGTTTACGGCCAATTATCTTGAGTTAAATAATTATTACGAGTCAATAAATATGCCCTCATCTAGAAAGAATTTATTTTGGTACGCGATTATGGCCAATCCCAAAAAAGATTGGCCTTATGATTTTCTGGGAATGATTTATCTTCGGGAAGGGAATACAGCCAAAGCCGATGAAGTTTATTCCCGGGCGATTAGGCTTAACAGTAAAAAACATTGGCTAAACCGTATTCTCGGAAAACGTTACGAGCAATCGGGGGATTTCAACGAAGCGAAGCGGATGTATCAGAAATCAATTGAGCTGGCACCCAACGAAGCGGACATATTCGGTGCACATATTGTTTTAGCCCGATTCTATCAGAGGATAAAGGATTTTGAGCAAGCCAAAACAATATATTTAGATTTAGCCGATAAATACAAAACAAGGGATTTAACTGAGGTCTTTACCGGTTTAGCCGCTTGTTTTAGGAATTTGGGGGAAATTGACCGGGCAATAGAATATGAAGAGAAGCTTAAAAGCATTTCTAAGAAAGCCGAAGAAGACTTGCAGTTTGAATATTTTCGCCCCACCAGGGTGAATTATTTCAAGTTAGCCGATATTGTAAAATTGTTTCGAATGAAGTTAATTTGTGTCCAGTATCCTATGCGGGAACTAAAACCATTAAAGGAAATGCTTAGAGAAAAAGAAGTTTGGGGCTTTGTAGATAACCAAGCATCTTTTATGGAGAAGGTAAAAAAGGAGGGGTTCAGCGCGTATTTTACGGATAAGTTCGGAGGTAATTTCGGGCATTGCACTCCGGAAGGTTACCGTATTCTCGCCGAAAATGTCGGCAAAGTGATTTTAGATAAGCTTGCGGGGAAATAAAGTGTTACCCCGGAGTGAATTTGACCCAGATTTCCCGGGAGCGTGGACCGTCGAATTCTAGGAAGTATATACCCTGCCATGTCCCTAACTGCAGTTTACTATCCTCGATGATAAATGATTGAGAAAAACCGCATAAAGTGCCTTTGATATGGCTGTCGGAATTTGCTTCCGCATGCGAGAAACAATGATTTTGCGGTACCAGTTTCTTTAAGAAGTTGCTTAAGTCTTCCTTCACGCTTGGGTCGGCGTTTTCATTCACGGTTATTCCGGCGGTTGTATGAGGTGAATAGACCAGTATTATTCCGGATAACCATTTATTATCTTTGATTAGGTTATCTATATTGCCGGTGATGTCGATTATTTCTTCTCTTTTTGAGGTTCTAAATCTTATTATTTTCACGGAATCATTATAAGATAAACGGATTATCCGGGCAAGAATTAAGCTTGACTAAAAATAAGCCTTGATTAAACTAATCTTTAAGCCTGTAGGAATAAATGCTGAAAATGATAGCAGCATCAGGTATTTGACCAAAAGTTATCAGGAATCGGTAAAATAGGCGGTCAATAGGCATATTGGCCGCGGAGAAAGAATACAATTTTTCACGCTGCTAGAGCAAACAGTGAGTATCCCTGAAAATATGGTTAAGGACTATCAGGTTGTTATCAAATTAGCATGTGAATTTTTAACTAAAATGAAAAAGTTTATAATATTACTAATATTTCTGCTTTTTTTTGATGCGTCACTCTGCTATGCCCTGGATTGGATAACTATTCATAATCGGGCCGGGAGTTTAACTAGCAAAGAAATATTTTCGGGGGCTATATACCCGAAGGGGTCTGTTGAGGATTATTATCTCTTAGGTTTATCGGCATTGAATGAATATAACCCTGACGAAGCCTTGGTATATTTTTCCGAAGTTTTGAAAGTTTCTCCAGGCTCTTTTGAAGCCCAATGGGGGATTGCTGAAGTCTTGAGGCGCAAGCATAAGTTGGATGAGAGCCAAAAAGATTTGGAAGAGATTATAAAAAACCATCCTGATTTTGCCCCGGCTTATTTAACTTTGGCATATATAAAATATTTAAAGCTTGCTTTTACCAAAGCGGCGGCTATTGCCCATAAAGCGATTGATATGGGCCCGGATAAGATCGATAAACCGAACTATGTGAGGGCATTTGGTTTGTACGCGGCTTGTAAGGGAATGCTTGCTCATAATGGCGGGCCGGTTTCAAAGATCGCTAATGGCATGGCGGTTATAAAGTATTTGAATTCGGGGAAGAAAATCGACCCGGAGTCAGCTACTGTAAACTTCGGGTATGGCGCTTATTACATGCTAATTCCGGGGATATTGGGAAAAGATTTAAATAAGGCCGAAGAATATTTAAAAAAGGCAATTGCCAAAGAGCCTAAATTCTCCGACCCCTATGTCCGCCTGGCCCAGATCTATAAAGAAAGAAAAGATTACGCAAAATACGATCTTTATTTAAACAAGGCTTTGGAGTTAGACCCTCAAAATGAATTGGCTTTGGATGTCAAAGAAGGCCGCTGTAATTTCATTTGTGTTCCATATAAAGGGCAGGATGACAGGAAATAGGAATAAAATAATTATTATCGGCGGCGGGTTCTCCGGCACAGCGGCTCTGAAGGCTTTGCGCCGTTACGGAAGCGAACTAAACATTGTTTTAATCGACAAGAAGAAGGATTTCGAGTTTCTCCCCCTACTGCCGAATGTTATAAGTTCCCGCTTAAGCGAAAAAAGTTTAGCGATTGATTTGAAATCATTTTGTAAGCGTTATGGGGCGGAGTTTGTTAATGATGAAGCTGTATCGATAGATTTTGTCTTAAAGCGTGTAGTTACAAAGAATGCGATTTTTAGCTACGACTATCTGATAGTTGCGAGCGGAGCCACAAACAATTTTTACGGGAATAAGGATGCCAGGCAGTTGGCTTTTAAACTTTATTCTATTTCTGATGCGATTTTATTGAGAGATACTGTCCAAAGCGGCAAACATGATAATTTTGTGATCATCGGCGGAGGATATACGGGTATAGAGATCGCGACAAATATATGGCGTAATCTAAAAAAAACAGGAAGAGAAAAGAATATATATATAGTAGAACGCTCCTCAAAACTGCTTTCCAGTTTGCCGGATGGATTGAGCAGTTATACAACTGATAATCTAAAGCGATTACAAATAAATGTTCTCTATAATGCCTCGGTTAAGAATATACAAAAAGACTTTATTATTCTTTCGGACGGGAGAGCAATAAAGAATGCTTTGATCGTGTGGGCAGCGGGTGTTAAGACCTCCGACTATATGGATAATTTTGGAATAGCCTTGGCGGTACAAGGGAGGCTCAAGGTCGATGAATTCCTGCAATTTGAAGATAGTTGTTTTGCCGTGGGGGATTCGGCTAACTTGCTTGTTTCGGGAACTGCGGCCAGGATGGCGATCAATGTTTCGCTTTATGAGGGAGCTTCTGCCGGTGAGAACCTTATAAGGAAGATTAAAGGAAAGCCGCTTAAGAAATTTAAGCCCGTCGATTTAGGATATATAATCCCAATGGCCAATGGGCGAAGCTGCGGGCTTGTTTTGGGCAGGGAAGTTTACGGTATATTGCCGACATTTTTGCATTATATGATGTGCGCTTATCGTTCTGTAACTTTAAGGAATAAACTGGAAATATTATCTGAATGGATAAAGGGAGGAATAGTATAATGAATAATTATTTACGCGCTTTGAGGCTGCCTTTTATTACCGCCAGTATTTTGCCTTTTATATTTGGCTCGCTTATAGACCGCAGCCACTTCGATTATGCGGGATTTATATTTGGGTTATTAGCCGCTGTCTCTACTCATTTTGGCGCCAATTTAATTAATGATTATGCTGATTCAAAATCCGGAGCTGACTGGCAAGACAAAAGGTTCTTTGGTTTTTTCGGAGGGACAAAACTGATACAGGAGGGCGTGTTTAGCGAGAAATTTTATCTTATCCAGTCGATTATCTATTTTTCTTTAGCTTTTATATCCGTTATCTTTTTAGCTTTGATAAAGTCAAGCTTTCTACCTGTTCTTTGCTTCCTGGTGATAGTTTTACTCGGCTTCAGTTATTCGCAAAAGCCATTTCAATTCGCCTATAATCGTTTGGGAGAATTTATTATCTTCCTTTTATTCGGTCCGGCTTTGGTAATGGGCGCTTATTATATTCAAACAAATATTTTCCCTGATTTAAAGAGTTTTATGTTGTCCTTACCGTTTGGCCTTTTGATTACGGCAATTTTATTCGCCAATGAGGTCCCGGATTTTGATGCCGATCAAAGTGTCCGTAAAATGACCTGGGTCAGTATAGTAGGAAGAAAGAATGCTTATAAATTGTATTTAGCGATGATTTTTACAGCATTAATTCTTATTGTTTTAAATGTTTACATGAAAAACCTTGCCTGGCTGTCTTTGGCCGTATTGATTTTCTCCTTTATACCTCTAAAGTCAGCTAAAATAATTAAGGAAAACTTTGACAAAAAAGAGGCCCTTGTAGAATCTTCAAAATTAACTATTGTTTTTCAGAATATTTCCGGATTAATTCTTATTCTAGCTTTGATTTAGCCCAGCCTTGAACGATTCCTGATTACAATATGTCTCTCCGGTATTTTTAGGCGATGTCTTTTAGGTATTATTGTTGATTTAAAGGATATGTCTTGTAGAATAAGTGAAAAGCGCTAAATTAAATAAAAAAAGGTGAAACAATGGGCGCGAAGGCTCAAAAAAATCTATCTACAACGGGTTTAGCTGAATTACGCATACTTATTTTAAGGTTAATTGCCGTATGGACCCTTGTGATCGGCGTATCTCTGGTATGGAATTTGCGCACCATTGCGAAGAATGCCGCAGAGAGCGCTCGCATTCACGCCAGGGTAGGATATGAAAAGGATGTTACTTACCGGGCCTGGAATTCTATGCATGGAGGAGTTTATGTCCCGATAACTGAGAAGACGCCTCCTAATCCTTATCTTGATGTCCCTGACCGGGATATTGTCACGACTACCGGCCGAGAACTTACCAAAATAAATCCCGCTTATATGACCAGGCAAGCGCATGAAATCGAGCAGCAAAAAACAGGAGCGCAGGGGCATATAACCAGCCTTGATCCTATCCGCCCGGCCAATGCCGCCGACAAATGGGAAACAAAGGCTTTAAATGATTTTGAAAAAGGCGTGGAGGAAGTTTCTTCGATTGAGGATTTTCGCGGCCTACCGCATATGCGTTTAATGCGCCCGCTTTTTGTAGATAAAAGTTGTCTAAAATGCCACGCTAAGCAAGGGTATAAGGAAGGCGAAGTCCGGGGAGGCATAAGTGTTTCTATCCCTATGGATCCGATTTGGCAGGTTTCCCGCTCGAATATGATCCCCGTTGTTGTCGGACATTCTATTCTTTGGATTTTAGGCTTAGGCGGGATCCGTTTTCTTGGGCGGAACCTAAAGTTGCGGATCAAAGAGCGCGACCGTGCGATGGAACAGGCTATTGCCGGAGCGAAAGCAAAAAGCGAATTCCTCGCCAATATGAGCCATGAAATACGTACTCCCATGAACTCGATAATCGGGTTCTCCAATTTGTTACAGGATACAAAGCTGGATGATATGCAGAACCGGTATCTCGAGACTGTAAAGACCAGCGGCCAACTGCTTTTATCATTGATAAATGATATCCTGGACATATCTAAAATCGAAGCAGGGAAGATTGATTTGGAATCGATAGATTTTGACCTGGAAAACCTTATCGAGGACCTTTTACGGATTTTAACGCTTAAAGTTAGGGAAAAAGGCTTGGATTTTTCTTATTCTTTGGCTTCGGGTATGCCACGCTGGTTCAACGGGGACCCGACGAAGATCAGGCAAATCATTCTAAATTTGGCAAACAATGCGATAAAGTTTACCGATAAAGGCGGCATCACGATTCGAATTAAAAGCGAGCCTTCATCCTCAGGAGATGGAAGCGAGAGAATTGTTATTGCGGTCAAAGATTCGGGAATAGGTATATCCAAAGAAGGCAAAGAAAAACTTTTTAAGCCATTTTCGCAGGTTGACGGCTCTATCACCCGGCGTTTTGGAGGGACCGGATTGGGTTTGGCCATTTCCCGTTCTTTCGCTCTTAAGATGGGAGGAGATATTGATGTTGTTTCCGAGGAGGGCAAGGGGTCGGAATTTTTGGTTTCGTTAATCCTAAAGAAAGCCGAAGCCCATCCTCCGCAAGGATTGTCAATGGCGGATGAGGAATTCCTAAGAGGCAAGACGGTAGCGATCGTTGACGATAATGAAAGCGTATCGGAGATTGTAACAGCGTATTGCGAGCAATCCGGGCTAAAGGTATTATTCACAGCTTCGGGCGCAAAAATGCTTTTAGAGCGTTTGACTATCGAGGTTATTTTACCGGATATCATTCTTTCGGATATCATGATGCCGGAGATGAGCGGCTTAGATTTGGCGAGAAAACTTAAAGCGGAGCCGCGGTATTCCTCGATTAAGATTATGGCGCTCACCTCCGATTCTCGCCCCGGGACCGCGAAAGAAGCGCATGAGGCCGGTTTTGACGCGTATCTAACTAAGCCGATTTTGAGGCAGGAGCTAATCGATGTTATCCGGACTATGCTTGGGGATAAGCGGGAAGAAAAAGCGATTGTCACTCGCTATTCGGCGCAAGAGGTTTCGCTTAAGGGGGTGCGTGTTTTGGTGGCAGAAGATGTTACTCCTAATTGGGAATTAATAGAGATTTACTTAGGGATGTTCGGGTGTATAGCGGATAGAGTCTGTAACGGCGAAGAAGCCGTCGAGAAGATCAAGTCCAAAGAGTATGATGTTTGCCTTATGGACATGCAGATGCCGGTAATGGACGGTATCAAAGCCACAAAAATAATCCGCCAAGAATTAGGCAAAGATATCCCTATTGTTGCGTTAACTGCCGCAGCTATGAAGGAAGACCAAAAAGAAGCTTTAGAGGCAGGGATGAATGATTATGTCACAAAACCGATTGATGTTGCTTTGCTGAAGAGTTCTTTATTGAAATGGGGGAAGCGCAAGGTTTAACTATTTTTGTTTCACTTCATTATTGAGCTTGAATTCCAATCCTTTTTTTTCTGATTTTTCCCTCTTAAAATATTTTCTTGACAAGGTTGCTTTCTGTGTTATAATTCATACCGAATCGATAGGAATAGTATAGTATCAGGATTTACGACGAGGACAGCAAATGAAAGTAACATACAAAGGCGATTATGCTTTAAAGACAATTTTGGATTTGTCCCTGCATTATGATTCGGATATTGTAACCAGCAACGATATTGCTAAGCGGATTGATGCCCCGATAAAATTTTTAGAACAAGTTTTATCTGAGTTGAAAAAAGGCGGTTTCGTTCTTAGCAAAAGAGGCAAGGTCGGAGGGTATATCCTGGCTAAGAATCCCGCAAAAATAACCGTTGGCCAAGTTATACGTTTCATTGACGGCCCGGTAGAGCCTATTGCTTGTATCAATAAAGGTTACACTAATTGTTCTGATGCAAGCAAATGCGTTTTAAAGAAAGTATGGGAACAAGTCGGTATGGCCGTTTCGGCCATAATCGATAAAGTTAATTTTGAGGATTTAGCAAACGAGGTAAGGAAAAGCAAACAAGAACCGGTTTATTCGATATAGAGGTAATCATGACAAATCAAAGAATTGAAAAAAATATAGTTAATGACGCGATAATCAAGGATTTAACTGAAACTATATATGGTTTGGCCGAAGGTAATATTTTTATTAATGTAAAGGATAAAAAGATAACACAGATTCACGTAACCCGCAAAAACGACTTTAAAGAAATCTGGGAGCTGGAAAACGGCGGGGGAATTTAAACAATAAAGACAACAAATTCAAGGAGGCGGTAATGTCAGATAAAACAAAAACTTCAACTAATCTTAGGGCGGAAACTATACTTTTACACGGCGGGCAGGAACCTGATCCGACGACCGGGGCGCGGGCTGTGCCGATCTATCAAACCACTTCTTATCAGTTTAAAAGCACAGAACACGCGGCTAATTTATTCGGCTTAAAAGAATTCGGCAACATTTATACCCGCTTAATGAATCCGACGACCGATGTGTTTGAAAAAAGAGTTGCTGCACTTGACGGCGGGGTTGGGGCGTTGGCGGTATCATCCGGCCAGTCGGCGATAACTTTATCGATCCTGAATATCGCTCAGGCAGGTGACGAGATCGTTTCGGCCGATAACCTTTACGGCGGCACCTATAATTTATTCCATTACACACTTCCTAAGCTTGGAATTAAGGTTAAATTTGTCTCCTCCAATGACCTTAACGCTTTTCAGAAAGCAATAACTCCTAAAACCAAGGCTCTTTACGCCGAAAGTATCGGGAATCCTAAATTGGATATCGCTGATCTCGAGGGCATCGCTAAAATCGCCCACAATAACGGTCTTCCTTTTATATTGGATAATACGGTTTCCCCGTACCTACTTAAACCTTTTGATTTCGGCGTTGATATTGCTGTTTACTCGGCGACAAAATTTATCGGCGGGCATGGGACAAGCATTGGGGGGGTCATTGTTGATTCCGGAAAGTTCGAGTGGACAAACGGAAAATTCCCCTTGATTTCCGAGCCTGACCCGAGTTATCATGGTATTAATTTTGTTGAGGCCTTAAAACCTTTAGGCAATATCGCCTATATCATAAAAGCACGGGTCACTCTTTTGCGCGATATCGGAACGGCTGTCTCGCCTTTTAATTCGTTTTTGTTCCTGCAGGGTTTGGAAACCCTTCATTTGAGGATGCCGCGCCATTCGGAAAACGCTTTGACGGTTGCAAAGTATTTGAAGAAACATTCCAAAGTCAGCTGGGTGAATTATCCCGGACTTGACGACAGCCCTGAGAGAGAAAGAGTGAAGAAATATTTGCCCAAAGGCGCGGGGGCAATACTGGGATTCGGGATTAAGGGTGGGTTGGAGGCAGGAACGAAATTTATTGATTCTTTAAAGCTGATCTCGCATTTGGCAAATATCGGAGATGCAAAATCCCTGGCTATCCATCCGGCGACGACAACCCATCAGCAGTTGTCTCCCGAGGAGCAAAAGGCGACGGGAGTCACGCCTGATTTTATCCGTTTATCGATAGGTATAGAAAATGTTGAAGATGTGATCGCGGATATTGAACAGGCTTTAGGCAAGTAAATGAACATGAAACAAAAAGGAGCTGATAAAATGAGCAAGATATATAGCGATATAACAAAAACAATAGGGAACACCCCATTGGTCAGGATAAACCGGCTTAATTCCGGCAACGACAACACCATTCTTGCGAAATTGGAGTTTTTCAATCCGCTTTCGAGCGTCAAAGACAGGATTGGTGTAGCCATGATCGAAGATGCGGAGAAAAAAGGGTTTATTGATAAAGGCTCGATAATTATCGAGCCGACAAGCGGAAACACCGGCATAGCTTTGGCTTTTGTTTGCGCGGCAAAGGGGTATAAGTTGATCCTTACGATGCCCGATACTATGAGCGTTGAAAGAAGGCGGCTGCTTAAAATCCTCGGGGCGGAATTGGTTTTAACGGAAGGGGCTAAGGGCATGCGAGGAGCGGTAGAGAAGGCCGAGGAGCTTTATAAAAACACTCCTAAAAGCTTTGTCCCTCAGCAGTTCAATAATCAAGCTAATCCTGAGATACACAGGAAAACAACGGCCCAGGAAATTTGGAATGATACCGACGGTAAAGTTGATATATTTATTGCCGGAGTTGGCACGGGCGGAACGATCACCGGAGTAGGCGATGTCCTTAAAAAGAAGAACCCTTCGGTTAAAATAATCGCTATTGAGCCAAAGGACTCTCCTGTCCTTTCCGGAGGAAAACCTGGCCCGCATAAAATACAGGGAATAGGCGCGGGGTTTGTGCCGGAGGTTTTAAATAAAGGGGCAATAGATGAGATTATCACGGTTGCCCATGAAGATGCCGGGGTCATTGCCCGCAGGTTAGCCAAAGAGGAAGGGATTTTGGCCGGTATTTCCTCCGGTGCTGCGATGTGGGCGGCATTGGAGGTAGCCAAGCGCAAGGATTCAAAAGGCAAAACCATTGTTACGGTTTTCCCAAGCTGCGGCGAAAGATACCTCTCGACATGGTTATTTGAGGAATAGAAGAAGGAAGAAAAGAAATTAGGTTAAAGGCATAGCAGAAAATGTCTTTAATTCGTTTTTTATGGATTTTGTAAGGGGGCAATTATCGTAAAATTGCCCCTGTTTTTTTATCCACCTACGCAGAAAACGACGGCTTTAGCGGTGGATGAATGCAGGAAGTTTTGCGTTTCGGCTTCGGGGATGTCGCCGATATTCTTCAGAAAAGGTGGATAGATACCCCGCAAAGCGGGGTTTATTAGGAGGCACCACGGTTTTAGCCGAGGGGCTCCATCCTTGTTGACATACCATAGGGGGGTATGGTATCATAAATTCAGAAAGAAGAGGTTAACATGAACTGTTGTCAGAAAAGTGAAAAAGAAAACAAATCTTCCTGTTGTGCCCCGAAGAAGAAATTAAATAAAAACCTAGTTGTTTCTCTTTTGATAATTTTACCGGCTTTGATGTCGTTTTTTATGCCTTTTCTTGTGCCTTACCGGGAAGCAGTTTTCTCGTATATATCATCAATATACTGGGCAATACTTTTAGGGTTTATTCTGGGTGGGGTAATAGAATATTATGTCCCGAAACAATATGTTTCAAACGTAATGGCGGGGTCAAAGGGGAAGACAATCCTTAATGCTGTTTCCCTGGGGTTCGTCATGACTTTTTGTTGCCACGGAATATTGGCTTTAGCTATTCAGTTATACAAAAAAGGCGCATCAACCGCATCAGTTGTGGCTTTTTTAATGGCCAGCCCTTGGTCTAATATAAGCATAACTATTTTGCTGATAAGTTTATTCGGGTTTTATAAAGCGCTTTATATTATAATCAGCGCTTTAATCATCGCTCTAATTACCGGTTATATTTTTCAGATCTTAGAGAAAAAACGCTGGGTTGAGTCCAACCAAAACACTTTAGCCTATGACGTTAATTTATCGATAATTTCCGATATTAAAGAAAGGGTTAAGGCTCATAAGTTTGGTAAGGCGGATTTTAAAGGGATATTCTCCGGCGCTATTTCGCTGGCCGATATGACTCTGTGGTGGATCTTGATCGGGATCGGATTAGCCAGTTTGCTCGGGGCTTATATCCCGGCGCATTTATTCCATAAATTTATGGGCCCGAGTTTTACGGGTATGCTGGTCACCTTAGCCGTGGCGACTGTCATTGAAGTTTGTTCGGAAGGGACAGCGCCTTTGGCTTTTGAGATTTTCAGGCAGACCGGTGCTTTGGGAAACAGTTTTGTTTTTTTGATGGCGGGGGTAGCTACCGATTATACCGAGATCGGCCTGATTTGGAATAATATCGGAAAGAAGACCGCGGTCTGGCTTCCTTTGGTAGCTGTCCCGCAAATAATACTTTTCGGCGTGATTGCAAATATTATTTTCTAAAGGGAGGAAGAGATGGCAAAAGATATCACTCACCAGGAGAATATATTGGCCCTTAAGCGCATCGAAGGGCAGGTCAGAGGCTTGCAGAAAATGATAGAAGACCAGAGGTATTGCGTCGATATCCTGACTCAAATGCGCTCGGCTATTCAGGCGATGGTCAGTGTTAACCAGAAAATATTGAAGAAACATCTGGAAGGTTGCGTTGTTGATGCCCTTGAAAACAGCACACGGAGTGAGAAACAAAGCAAAATCGACGAGATGGTAGAGCTTTTCAGCAAGTACCGAGTTGGGTAAACAAAGGAAGCAGATGGCGAAGTCTTTAAATAAAAATATGCCTGGACACCTAGGTTATCTTGTCATAATAGCTGTCGGTGCGGCATTATTATATTTTAAAACCATATTTTTCGGATTAAGTTATTTTGACGATAATGTTTGGATTATAGATTATCAGTGGTTTTTAAAAGATATCCGGAATATTTTTGCGGTGTTTTCAACGCGGGATTTGATCAGCCAGGTATTTTTCAGGCCTTTGTTAAGCGCTTCTTTTATTCTTGACGCCCAGCTAGGAGGCAGCAGCCCATTTATTTATCATCTTACCAATCTGGCGGTACATGTGTTGAATTGTGTCCTTTTGTTTGAGTTCTTTAGAAAGATGGGATATGAAAATAAATTATCTTTTGGCGCGGCGGCGATTTTCTTAGCCCATCCCGCATTGGCTAGCGCGGTTGTCTGGATACCCGGGCGGACGGATTCTTTGCTTGGGACATTTGTCATCCTTAGTTTAATATTTTTTATCGATTATCTGGAAAAAAGGAAAATCAAATTAATCCTGTGGAGTTCTTTGTTATTCTTTGCTGCTCTTTTGGTTAAAGAAACAGCAATAGTTCTCCCGATTATTTGCATAATTTATATCTTGCTTATTAATAAAGATAAAGGTATTAAATGGCCAGTGCTTCTTTTAGGCTGGGGATGCGTAATCACAGCCTGGTTTTTAATGCGTTTTATAGCCCTTAAGGCAGTGAAGCCAATCGAAACGGTTGTTTTGTTGAAATCATTCCTCGAGAATATTCCGGCTTTTTTGTCTTATCTCGGCAAAGTCGTTTTTCCCTTTAACCTTTCGGTCCACCCGGTTTTAGAAGATATAAGCTTACTCCCTGGGATTTTGGTGGTTTGCGGGATTATTTTCGCTGTTATTGTTTCCCGGAAGAAAAGGATTAATTTTATAATTTTCGGTCTTTTATGGTTTATTTTATTTGTTTCTCCGAGTTTGGTCCTAAGTTTTATCGCCCATGAATACCGTCTTTATCTGCCTATTTCAGGGATACTCATTGTATTTCTGGAGTTAGATTTCATTAAAAACCTTGTGACCTCAAGGGCGGGTATCCGGATTTATTTCGTTTTTTTGATCTTTTTTTCAGCCTTAACTTTTATCTATTCCGATAATTTTAAAAATAGGATATTTTATTGGGAGAACGCGGTAAAAAATTCTCCCCATTCCGCCTTAGCCCATAAGAACTTGGGGGCGATGTACTACTTAGAGGCGACGGAAAATAAAAGAATCAAAGAGGAAACAATAATGCTCGATAAAGCCAAAGCGCAATATATGCAGGCGCTTGATTTGAACCCGAGCGAGAGCATGGTTCATAACAATTTGGCTCTCATTTACGAAAGGTTAGGCGATGAAATAAAAGCCGAAGCAGAATATAAGAAGGAAATTTCTGGTAATCCCCGGGACGCGAACGTATATTTTAATTTAGGGCTTCTGTGTAATAAACAAAGTAAAGCTTATTCGGCCATTGAAATGTGGGAGAAAACCATTCAACTTGACCAAAACTTTATTATGGCTTATAAATATCTAGCTTATATCAATTACAATATAGGTGATTTTGATTCAGCGCTAAATTATAAAGAAGAATTGGAAAAAAGGAATATCTTTGATCCGGAGCTCTGGGATGCTTTAAAAAAAGCAGGGAAGTAGCCTTTAACTTTTTTTATACATTACAAAAACGAGGAGGATAAGAAATGGAAAACGAAAAGAATACCGATAACTGCTGCTGTCCTTTTACTAACTTTTTCAAAAAGCTTTTCTCTAAGCTGGATAGGAAATTAGAGGATAAAGCGAAAGAAAAATCCTGCTGCGGAACGAAAAAAGAAGGGGATAAAGGGTGTTGCGGATAATAGCGGAGGGCATTGTTTATCGCCTTCTGGGATTGTCTCATGAATCGAAACTCGCATCAGCCGTTGAATTCTTTATATATGATTCTTTGAAGATATTTGTCCTGCTTTTTGCGCTTATCGCCGTTATTGGCTTTATGCGGACTTATGTAAAGCAGGATAAAATAAAGAAATGGCTTTCCGGGAAGGGGATTTTAGCTAATTTTTACGCTGCTCTATTTGGGGCAGTAACCCCTTTTTGCTCCTGTTCTTCAATTCCTCTTTTCATGGGATTCATTAAAGGCGGTATTCCGCTGGGGGTAGCTTTTTCATTTTTGATAACATCACCTTTGATCAACGAATATTTGGTTGTTTTAATGCTGGGATTCTTTGGCGTTAAGATAACCGTACTTTATGTTTTAACCGGAATGCTTCTAGGAATATTTTCCGGGTTGATAATCGGGAAAATGAATCTAGGAGGGAATTTAGTCCAGGGCTTTGTATCCGGCGAGAAAGAGGATGTTGTTGATTACAGCACATTGAAAGAGCGGGCATTTTATGGGTTAAGCGAAGCGATCGGGATAATAAAAAAGATTTGGGTTTGGGTATTGGCGGGTGTCGGTGTCGGCGCTTTTATCCATAATTATATTCCGCAGGAGGCGGTTCAGGCGGCGATCGGCCGTACCGGTATTTTTTCCGTTCCGATAGCGGTTTTGTTAGGGGTTCCAATGTACGGGAGTTGCGCGGCTATTGTCCCGGTTGCGGTTGTCCTGTTCAATAAAGGAGTACCTTTAGGAACAGCCCTTTCTTTTATGATGGCGATTGCCGCGTTAAGCCTTCCTGAGGCGATAATGTTAAGAAGAGTTATGAATTTGAGTTTAATCGCGATATTCTTCGGTATTACCGCATTAGGAATCATTTTCATCGGGTATCTATTTAACCTTCTGCAAATTATTGTTTAATTTATTTCTGTTCTTTAATGGTTGAATTGTAATTGATCTTCTGCGAGTAGTGGACACAAAGAAGAGCAGGCATTAGCATAAATACCGGCTATTAAAACAGGAGGCCCCTAATAGCGGGAGAATCCGGAAAACCAAAACATTTGACCGGGAAATTAATATAGCCTCGGACAAAATGGTGACACAGGACGCTTAAGCTGATTTGAATGAGAAAAACAAGCTACTCTAAGAAAAAACTTGTAAATTGATTTATGGAAGGGCAGCCTGAAGGGAATATGAAAGGATTAATATGATAAAAAGAATTCTGTTGTCAATCGTCTTGATATTTTTGTCAAACTTTAGTTATGCCGGAGATAAATCTTCTCTGCGTAACGAATGTTTTAGTCTGGAAGGATTATCTGAAGACAAAACAAAATTAATTGAAGCTGTTTTCAATCAGCTTAAATCTTCAGGAATTGTCCCTGCGGGTTTTCCATTGTATAGCAAAACCGCAATAGTGGGCGAAGACACAAACCCACATACGTTTAAAGCAGTTCCTGTTGCTTCTGCTGAATTGGCCGATTCTATTTTAATAAGCGAAGGTAAGTTTATAACCTTTATGGTTTGGGGGGCAAATACCAAGCCTTTTTTTGCTACGGATTTTGTTTATTTATTGAAAGAAAGAGACGAAGATGCCATTCGTAATGGTTTTAAAGGATTAAAGCGGTATAAATATATTGCCGTGGAATATCAAGATTTATTGCCAGTTATGAGTACTGGCCGCTATGGCGGCGATTTTTCGCAGGCGAATAAGATTAAAGCGGCTGTTCAGCAAGGATTATTGAAAAGCAACTGTAAGAAAGTACGGTGTGATTAATAGATGAAGATGGGCGGTTCCTGCCCAGACTAGCCTTGAGCTGAAGCCAGGAGAGATTATGGTATACTCTGAGCAAACGAGCAAAAGGCTAGCACGATGAAAGAATATAGGGGAAATATACTTGCCTCGCGGCATATATTTGCTAAGCAAATCTGACGGGGTGCTCCCCATTAGTCAATGGATTTCCAAGATAGAACACCCTCTTTGCCTGCCTTTTCGGCCGATAAGTTAAATTGCTTGTAGCGCTTTTTGGGTAGCATGGTTTTTTAGTCTCTGACGCGGGAAGATCCGGTCTTTTATAACTTGTCATTTCTCAGCCGAAGAAAAGATTTGTAAATACTGAGGAATCGGCTATAGCTTTATGGCGCAGGCCTTAAATTGTATCAATAATGAATGGAATAAGGCAGAAGGGTTAAAGCCTACCCTGATAAATTTCGGTCCCCCTACTAATATTTTAGCTTATTGGAAGCTCGAGATTGGACGGTTAAGGCTTTCAACTTACTTTTCAATTTTTGCATGGAGTTTTTTGTCTGCAAAAATCTTAGCCTTGACAAATATAAGAAATGTGAAATACTAGAAGAAAAAGAACTATAAGAAAATAAGGAACCAAGGAGATTTTATGGAAGATAGGCCTTTGACAACAGGGGAAATCGCTAAATATTGCCATGTAAGCCATCGGGCGGTATTAAAATGGGTAACTTCTGGTAAGTTAAAATCGTTTCGTACTCCCGGTAATCATAATCGGGTTAGCTTAAAAGAGTTTTTAGATTTCCTAAAGCAGTATAACATGCCTATTCCTTCTAAATTTAAGGATTTCTCAGGGCAGAGGAAAGTTTTGATAGTCGATGACGATAAGAATATGGCTAATTCCATAAAAAGGCTGCTTGTTCAAGAAAATCAATACATAATAGATATCGCTTATGACGGATTTGATGCCGGAAGGAAGATTGTTTGGATGAGGCCGGATTTGGTTGTACTTGATATAAGAATGCCCGGCTTAGACGGTTATGAAGTGGCGAGGCGCATCAAAGAGTCCGAGGGCGGAAAAGATATAAAAATCATCGCGATTTCGGCATTCTTCGACCAGGATGGCAAAGAAAAGATCAAACAGATCGGCGCGGATTATTGCCTTGATAAACCATTTAACCAGCAGGCTCTAATTGACAAGATCAAGGAACTAGTTCCGGCCGAAACCTAAGGGGTAAGGTTGTGGCTAATTAAGAAAGTTAATAAAGGCATCCTTTCATAAAATGATGCCTTTATTCTTTTTGGAGGAATAAAAATGAAATACAGCTCATTGAGCAAAGAACAACTATTGGCAGAATTAGACAAAAAGCATCAAGAAATAGATTCTTTAAAATACCAAAACACCGTTATCGAAAGGCAATACGGAGAAATTGTCGAGAATGCTAAATGCTGTATAGCGGTTTATGAGGCACAGGACGAAGGTAGAAGCTTTATTATCAAAGAATTCAACAGATATGCCCAGGAAGTCGAGAATGTGAAAAGAAAAGATATAATCGGGAGAAATGTTTTGGATATTTTCCCCGGAGTTGAGAAATTCGGGCTATTGGATGTTTTTAGGCGGGTATTGGAAACCGGAAAAGACGAGATATTCCCGGTCTCTCTTTATATTGACCAAAGGATAAGCGGCTGGAGGGAGAATCATGTTTATAGGCTCTCCTCCGGGGATATAATTTCGTTTTATAGCGATTTGACAAGGGAAAAAAGCATTGAGTATGCCTATGAAACTACCGGGCGTAAATACAAGTTGTTTTTTGATAATGCCCCGATTGTAATCTTTGAAACGGATGAGAATGGTTTTATTGTTGATTGCAATAATCTGTTTGAGAAGCTCTTAGGATATTCCCGGGATGAATCTGTCGGAAGAAAGTCTGCGGATTTTATTTCTGACAAAGACAAATTAAAGTTTATGGAGATGCAAAAAGAAATTATTTCCGGCAAATTGACGCTGAAGCGTAACCTACATGTCTTAACTAAGGATAAAAAAGAGAATCTTCTTTCTATCACCAGCGGAGCTTTTGAAGTTAGCCGCAAGAACGGTTTAAGGTTAATTCATTTTATTTGTCAAACCTGCGGCAATGACGATGTAGCCTGCCTATAAATTTAGTGTCTTTTTGGAGAAATCTGCGAGGAAATCCTTTTGTTTTCTTTTTATCGATGAGGAGGCCAATATTGCCTGGGCTTTATTTTGTAACTGCTTGATTTTCTCCATAGAGAATTCAAGGCTTCCGGTATCTTTGATTATTTTCTTTGCTTTTCGGATATCACTGATCCTGATTTTTTCTTTGCCGAGGATTCTTTTTAAAGAAGTTTTGTCTTCAAACGAAGCTCTTTGGAAGGCCTTTAGGATCAGCAATGTTTTTTTTGATTCCTGCAAGTCGGAAGTTATTGATTTGCCTATTTTTGCTTCATCCCCGAACATGCCCAAAATGTCGTCTTTGATCTGAAATGCTTGTCCAAGGAATAACCCGTAATCGAAAAGATTGTCTATTTCCCGCTCGGATGCTCCGGCTAAAGTTGCTCCGATACATAAAGGAGACGCAAAGGTGTAACGCGCGGTTTTATAGTTATAAATATTGTATATATCTTCTTCTTTGACCCGGTTAATATCTTTTACTCCGTTAAGGATCTCGATGAATTGGCCGCAGCCGGTGAAAGCGGCGGTTTCGGTAAGCATTCTTAGAGCGCGTTCTTTTTTCCTCGGGTCTTCATCTATAGCTAGAAAAGCATTTATTGATAAGGCGTAAATTATATCGCCGGCGACTATAGCCAGGTCTTCTCCGGAGAATTTGGCCTTGCCTTTGCCCTGAAGGAATTTATTATAAATAGTGTGTAGAGAGGGCTGGCCGCGCCTTAGTTCGGATTTATCTATGATGTCGTCGTGAATAAGCATGAAATCATGCATCAGCTCTATGGCGAGGGCGCTTTGATACAGAGCTTTAGGCGTCTTTTTCGAGAACCCCTGGTATCCGACGATAAAAAGAATGGGGCGGATCCTTTTCCCGTCACGCAGTATATAGTTCTCTATTGTGCGGAACAAAAGAGGGGAGAGGCTTTTTAAGCCAAAAGTATTCTCGGCGGATTTTACGAAATTCCTTAATTCACAATCGATGCGTTTTTTAAGCTCTTTAAGCATGCCGCTATGTTAGCATATTCTTATCGCCAAAACAATATAATGTCTTTTACTGGTTGTATATTAGATTGTGTGTAAATTGATTTTAAAGCTTTAAAAAAAGGCGTA
>JADFZM010000025.1:12882-19024 GCA_015232535.1 Candidatus Omnitrophota bacterium | reverse complement strand
TTTAAGATCTTTGGAGCCTTTTTCTTTTTTGTCTCAATTAAACTTACAATCTCTATCTATCTTTCTATCGCCACTTTATCCTTGTCATATCATCGGAGCAAGGGTAAAATAGCTATCTTATGCATTATCGAAAAAAACTTGAAGAAGGGGCCTTATTTACAGACCGATATCAATTGACGATGGCCCAGTTGTATTTTCGTTACGGCTTTCACGAGAAAGAGGTGCAGTTCGAGCATTTTTTCCGCGAATACCCCAACTATGGATCGCATCAAGCCGGATATTGTATTAATGCCGGCATTAATTGGTTCTTAGACTGGCTTTCACAGGTAAAGTTTACTACCGCCGACATATCCGCATTAAAGGAACAAAAATCAGCGCGGGGAAAGAAGTTGTTTGCCGACGATTTTCTCCGCTGGCTAAAAGGAAAATCGCCTTATGACTTTTTAACAATTAACGCTATTTCCGAGGGGCGGGTAATCCACTCTTTCGAGCCGGTGAATGTAGTTCAGGGACCCTTAGCGATGTGCCAGCTTGTTGAATCGTCATTGCTAAACAAAATAAATTATCAGATATTAGTTGCTACTAAGGCCTCCCGCATTAAAGAGGCCGGCCGGGGGAATGTGGTCTTGGAGTTTGGTTTAAGGAGGGCGCAGGATTTTGGGGCAAACGCCGGCTCTCGGGCCGCCCTGATAGGCGGGGCGGATTTTACTTCAAACGAAGGGCTATCGCATAAAATGGGTTTCTCGGCCAAGGGGACGCATGCGCATAGCATGGTACAGCTTTTTATGGCTGAAGGAAAAGGGGAATTGGGGGCTTTTCGGGCCTATGCTGATATTTATCCTGAAGATTGTTTGCTTTTAGTCGATACTATTAACACTTTAGAAAGCGGTGTCCCCAATGCGATTAAGGTTTTTACAGACCTTAAAAGAAAAGGGCATACGCCGATAGGTATCAGGCTTGATTCCGGAGATTTAGCATATCTTTGCATACAATCTGCTAAAATGCTCAATGAAGCCGGGTTTGAAAATACGTCGATTGTGCTTTCAAACCAGCTTGATGAGCTGGTAATTTGGCAGATAATAACGCAAATAGGGACGGAAGCTTCCCGCTATGGATTAGATGCGGATAGGCTGATAAAAAGGCTTGTTTATGGGGTGGGAACTAATCTTGTGACATCTAAGGGACATTCTTCTCTTGACGGAGTTTACAAGCTGACGGCAGTAAGAAAAAAGAGCGGATGGGTTCCGTCGATAAAAATATCCGAGACCAAAGAAAAGATTATTAACCCCGGGCTCAAAAAGGTTTGGCGGATTTATGATATGAAGAATAAAGCGGTTGATGACTTAATAACTCTTGGTGAAGAAGACCCTCGAGTGGCTAAAAAGATAATTCTTCACCACCCGGTTATCGCTTCTCAAAGGCGGGAGATGGAGAAGACAGATATTTCGCTGATCGAGCCATTGTTGGAAAATGTTTTAGATAAAGGCAAAAGGAAAACCCCGGGATTCTCTATAGAAAAGGCCCGGCAGCTTCGGGAAAAGGACCTCGGATGCCTTTATCCGGGGGTAAAAAGGCTGATTAACCCTCATGTATATCATGTGTCTTTGTCGGAAAAGTTATGGGATATGAAAAAGAGATTGATCAATTTAAAAGAGGAATAGCATGAAAAAAGATAAGGCTTTGATAATAATTGATGTTCAAAAAGATTTCTGCACAGGAGGGGCTTTGCCGGTGCCAAACGGGGAAAGAATAATACCCGTTCTTAACAAATATATTTCTCTTTTTAAAAAAAACAGGTTTCCCATTGTCGCTTCCCGGGATTGGCATCCCGAGGACTCCAAGCATTTTAAGTCCAACGGAGGTGTATGGCCAAAACATTGCGTTGTGAAAAGCGATGGCGCGAAGTTTCATCCCAAGTTATGTTTACCAGCTTCGGCAAAGATTGTGTCTAAGGGAACCATTCCTTCCGAGGACGGTTATTCGGCTTTCGACGCCAGGGACAATAATAAAAAGAAATTATCCCGAATTATTAAAAGTATCGGGGTAAAAGAGATTTTCATCGGAGGGCTGGCTACCGATTATTGCGTAAAAGCTTCTGCTCTTTCAGCTATTAAGGAGAATTTCAAAGTATACCTTTTGAAAGACGCCGTTAAGGGTATTTCTTCGAAAGCTTCCGCAGATGCTATTTCTTTAATGCGGGAAAAAGGCATTGAGTTATTAGACTTCCGGAAAGCAAGTAAACTTTTCGCCGGCCGAGTTAAATATACGAGGAAAGAGGCTTAATGCAAAAGAAAAAAACGTTTATATTGCTCGGTACTGCATTGCTGTTGTCCGCCGCGCTTATTTTCTTATTGAAGCGGCCGCAGCAGGACAAGAAAAGCACGGAAGTTTTGATCAAACTGCCCATTCCGAAATTTCAAGGAATTACGCTGGAGCAGGCAATTTCTTCCCGCCGCTCACAGAAAGATTATACCGGAAGGCCGATAAGCGTTGAACAGCTTTCGCAGCTTCTTTTCGCCGCATATGGAGTTACCGGAAAAGATTTTGACCGGCCGCTTCGCTCGGCCCCGTCCGCCGGAGCGATATATCCTTTTGAGATATATGCCGCGGTTAATAATGTTAAAGAGATATCCCCGGGCATTTATAAATACGACGGGCTTACGCATTCGCTTAAGTTTCTACGGGGAGGCGAATTCTTAAGAGAGATCATCAGTGCTTCTTATGGCCAGGACTTCATGGAAGAATCCAGCGTGGTTCTTATCCTTTCGGTATCTCCGGATAAGATGATAGAAAGGTACGGCCAAAGGGGATGGCGATACCTTTATATGGAGGCCGGTCATATAAGCGAGAATATTTACCTGGAAGCTGTTTCTTTGGGGCTTGGTTCGGTAAGCGTCGGGGCTTTTATAGACGAACAAATGGATAAGGTCCTGGGGGTTGACGGGATAAAGGAAAAAGTATTGTACCTACAGTCGGTGGGGGCGATAAACGAAAAAAGAGGGGTGAACCAATGATCAGAGGCTTATACAGAAAAATATCATCGGAAAAAACAATTAACTGTCTTATTTTTGCGATTACGGTTTGGTATTTAGGGCTTTGCGTCCTTCATTATTTCTACCAGCGGCCGCTGTGGAACGATGAGCAGGCGGTCTTTAGCAGCCTACTATGGTTGAAACCGTCAGATTTCTTTACTGGCGAACTGGTGAACGGCCAGAATTTCCCGCGCCTGCATTTATTCATTGTCCAAAAAATAGCAAGGGCTTTTGATTTCTCCTTGCTATCGGTCAGATTTCTTTCATTTGTCTTTATGCTAACCGCTTTTTTTGTGTGGAGGAGGATTTTCAGCCTTGAGTTTAAGGACAGAAAACAATTTTTGGCGTACCTGCTATCCTGGTGCTCTTCGGCGGCGCTGATCTATTATTCTGCTGAGCTGAAGCAGTATTCTATGGATGTACTTAGCAGTTCTTTATTCGTGCTGTTTTTGTATAATCAGGAAAGATTGCGCCGAGAAAATAATAGGCTTTATGAAACCTTCCTTTTTCTTTTGCCTGCCCTGATCCTTTTTTCCTACCCATCGTTTTTCTTTTTTATCTTTCCTCTGCACAATATGGTAGTAATGCATAAAAGGGAAGGAGGAGGTGCAAGGCATATTGCTATCTATCTGTCTTCCTTGGCGGTATTTTGTGCTATTGGCTATTTCTTTGATATGCGATTGAGGAAGGTTTGTAACTACGATGATTATTTTATTTACTTCACTTCAGCGGGAGACTTTTTCAGGACCCTGGGAGAGGGGATTATGAACCTTTTTTCCCGCTATCTGGTAGAGCGCCCGCGTATATTGAAAAAAATACTCGTTTTTTTCTTTGTCTTCGGGCTTTTTAACACTTTTGGAAGTTTTTTTGCTTTTTTTAAGAAGGAAAATTATTATTTCCGCAGCGTCAAGACAATAGCCTTGATTGTCTTTTTAGAGCTTGTTTTTATGGGTGCCCTGAAAAAATATCCTTTTACCGTTCCGCGCACATCGCTCTTTTTTTCGCCGATAATTTTGTTCCTTACCTTAAACGGAATTATTGCCTTAAAAAGATTTAATGTATACTTATACAGGGCGGTGTATTATCCGTATCTTGTGTTGCTTTTATTTATATTTATCCAGTTGTCTGTTCTTTGCGCGACAGGACGAGGGCAGTTCGCGCCGCAACTTTGGTTTTTCGGAATAAAAAGCTAGAAAATATATTTTTTATGATTTGCAGGCTAAAGGACTTGCGCATACAATAAAGCGTAATAAATCTTCGGGATAAATAATGTTCACTAAAAAACAAATAATTGAAAAAATCGAGAAGCTGATAAAGGATGAGGAAAACGCCATTCCTTTTTACTCGAAGAATATTGATGATTCTTTCTTTTTCCGCGGCTTCACTCCGGAAAGAATAAATCAGATAAAAACCACCCTTCGCTCTTTAAGCGAGGATTGCCAGCGCCATAAAGAATACTTTGAGAAGCTTATAGCGGACATACAAAAAGAAGACAAAGATGTATACTAAACAGGATGTTATCGAATATTTTCAGCAGGTAAGCTTAAAAGAAAGAGACATGATCTTTGAGCTGCAGGACACTATGGTTATGCTTGAGGATAAAGAGTTGATTGCCAGGCTTAAGGTCATCGCTGATGATGAAGTTCGGCATTATGCTCTGGCTCAAAAAACAATAACTGCGATAATGGGTGCGGCTTTGGAGCGCCGGCTTTGGGAGAGAAAATATATACTTGGGACAGCGACTTTAAGGGGGCTGGAGGAAGCAAGAGAGATCCGCGCCAGGTGCGTTGATATGTCTTTCGGCGGGATTTGTATTGATTTAGAGGCATCCGAGTATTTAATCAGTGGCAAAAGGTATCAGATAAAGGTCGAGTTTTTTGATAAGACTGTTCCTATAAATCGAGTGGGAAAGGTACGATGGATAGAGAAGATCAACGACTCTCTTTTTACCTGCGGGATATCTTTCCTTGAAGAGGTGGAGAATATTTACATAATCCCACCCATAAAGAACATATAATATGACTCTAGCTGAAATCAAGAATTCATTCGGAGGATTGGATGTTTTTGAACAACGAGCGGACACGGAAGATTACAAAGAAATAGTTTTTTTCGCGAAAGATCTTGATAAATGGAATAATGTTTTATCCAAGTTCTTCGGCAGCGCTGTTAAACCTCCTAAAGCTAAACCTGAAAAAGATCACATTGAGCTGGCCCGCAACTTCGGTGGGGTCCGGGAGAATCAGGTTCTTTTCAAAAAAGATTTACCCGGGCAGAAGCTGATCGCCTTGCTTTGGCCGTGGTCCGACGGAGAGCGCATCACTTTGAAATTGGCTAAAATCGAAGCATAAGCTACTTAGGCAGGAGCAGACTTGACCCCCCCCTTGTATTTATTGTTGACCGATTCTAAAAATGTGATATTATTTATCCCGTATTTTGATTGAGGAGTGAAGCGACGAAGGATTTCCTTAAGAAGTTTTGTCTTTAATATTTTGGCCCCATCGTCTAGCCTGGTCCAGGACACATGGTTCTCAGCCATGGAACACCGGTTCAAATCCGGTTGGGGCTATGGTTTTATTGGCGGAGGGTCAAGCCTCCGCCAATAAAACCATACGCTTTTCCAGCCATTTGAGTCGGCAAGCGAAGCTACAGCTACCGACCATGCGTAAGCAGGGGAGGGAGTGGTTTCAATCTTTTATGAAACCATTCAAATCCAGTTGGGGCTATTAGATTTTGCTTAATTTACGGAGCAAAGCGACGAAAATTAAAGCAAAATCTTGCTCAGATTCCTCATGGGGAATCTGAGTCAATTCCGATACAAACTCATCTTTTTTCGCTGCTCTCAATCAATAAGTTTCGTAGTCGTTGAAGCTACGGCGACCGACCTTGAGCAAACAACTTGAGTCGCAGGGGAGGGAGTGGTTTTAATCTTTGATGAAACCATTCAAATCCAGTTGGGGCTACTAGATTTAGCTAGATTATTTCCCCGGCTCTTTGAAGTAAGGGAGGAAAAAATCATCAACTTTTAAATTATTCACTGCTTTGGAAAACTGTTTAGTATCGACGGGCTTTTTGATGTAGCCGTTGACCCGCAATTTGTAGGCCTTAACAAT
>JADFZM010000025.1:0-12783 GCA_015232535.1 Candidatus Omnitrophota bacterium | reverse complement strand
GTATCGACGGGCTTTTTGATGTAGCCGTTGACCCGCAATTTGTAGGCCTTAACAATATCCCGGTCGGTGTAGGAGGTTGTTAGTATTATAACGGGAATGTTCTGTAAGTTCTCGTCGGACCTTATCTCGGCCAGGACTTGATGGCCGTCTTTTTTTGGCATATTAAGGTCAAGAAGGATTATATCCGGGCGTTGGCGGTCCGCAAAAGGGCCCTGCTTTTTAAGAAAGTCGATCGCGTCGACGCCGTCGTTGACTATCGATAAGGTATTCTCGATCTTCCCCTCGCGCAGAGCCCGCTGGGTGATCATGATGTCAGCTTCGTTATCTTCGACCAGAAGAATATGAAGTGCGCTCATAATGTGATTATAACACTAGTATAGCGAAGAGACCAAGGTTAAAATACCAAAAATAATAAGGAAGTATCCGAAATTGATTTTTCGCGCCAGGCCAAAAAGGATATTTATTGTGCCTATTCCGACCACGAAAGAGGTTAAAAGGCCCAGCCAGGAATAGGGGGCAAAAACGATATTTCCGGAGCCGCTAAACCCGTCATAAATCGCCAGGGCAATATTTCCGAGGAAAATAACCGGCAGGCTCATCAGATAGCTGATCCGCAGCGCCTGTTCTTTCTCGAAACGCAAGAAAAATAGCGTTGATATCGTTAATCCGGAGCGCGATAAGCCGGGCAGAGGGGCAAATGCCTGTACGACACCTAAGAGGAAAGCGTCGGACAATTTTAAATCAGGCGCGCCTTTGAATCCCGAAGGCTTGGCTTTTATCTGCAGAAAAGCGGTAATGATAAGGCAAAATCCGATAAGAGCGGTAATAATATTTCCAACGGAATATGTTTCCAGATAGTCGGAAAGGGTTTTTAAAATTATCACTCCCAGAATCCCGGTCAGCAAAGTTGAAACGCACAAAAATTGAAATAATTTCTTAACCTCTGCCGACTGCTTTGGGTATGCAAAAACCGCCTTTAAAATGGCGAAGACATCTTTTCGAAAGTAGATCAAGGCGGCGAAGAAAGTCCCTAGGTGTAGGAAAAGCGCGTACTCCATGCTTTCCAAGAGATTTCCCGGTTTATTAAAGAAGTGTTTTCCTGCGAGTACGATCAGTCCGTCGGAGCTTAAAGGCAGCCATTCGGCAATCCCCTGGATGAGCCCTAAAACAATATTTTCCAACATAAAGTATTCTCCCAGGATACAGGGTGATAAAAATATTTTCTCTTGAGATGTTAAGGCTATATGTATAAAATGCTATTGTTATTCTAATACAGATTCTATTATGATTGATAAAATTAGCAAAAAATTTATGGGCTTAGCTATTGCCAAGGCAAGAGAGGGAATCGGTCTTGGGCAAACTCCTTTTGGCGCGTGTATCGTTAAAAACGGGAAAATGGTTTCCTGCGAGCATAACGCGGTTTGGAAAAAAAACGATATAACCGCGCATGCCGAGATACAGGCTATAAGAAAAGCGTGTCAAAAATTAAAGTCTGTCGACCTCTTTGGCTGTATCATATATTCGACATGCGAACCTTGTCCGATGTGTTTTGCCGCCTGCCACTGGGCGCGGATCGATAAAATTGTTTACGGATCGTCTATAAAAGACGCTCAGTCCGCGGGTTTTAATGAGTTAAAGTTATCTTCCAGGTCTATGAAATTTTTAGGAAGAAGCAAAGTAAAAATACAGGCAAAATTTATGCCTTCGGAAAACGCGGAATTATTTGTCTTATGGGGGAAGAACAAAAAAAGGAAAAAATATTAACGGAGAAAGAAAAATGAAAAATATCGTGTTTTTGCTTTTATTTGTTTTATTGGCAGGATGTTCTTATATCGCAGGCGATGTTATCGCTCCGGGCCCTTCGACGGGTACGATATACCCTGAGGTGAGCAAGGAGCTTACCAATATATCGAAGGTAGTTAAAGGCATGAGCCTTGCTGAAGTCACGGCAAAGATGGGAGAGGCACTGATAATCGGATACGAAAATACCAGCGACAATTCCGGAGGGACGAAGGCGATTACCGTACAAAGCCCTTTCAAAGAGGAAGCTTTAAATGTTCAGGGCCGAGAATATTCCGTGAAATATTACTTTACCCGCATAAGAAAAGCAGACGGGATAATTGCCGACGATGAATTGACTCCCTTAATCTTCGAGAAAAACAAACTTGTGGGTAAGGGATGGGATTTCCTTATTAAGTTAAAGAAATAAGCAGAAACTTTAATTCCCGTGAAGAAATTCCAATTTGACACAACCCCGCTTATTCCCTGCAGCCGCTTCTCTTTACCCCTTGACTGGAATAAAGAATTCAAAAGAGACTCTCCTTTGGATGTCGAGATAGGGTTTGGCATGGGAGAATTCTTGCTTAGATCGGCTTTACAGAACCCCGGCCGCGATTACATAGGAATCGAATCGGACTGGGAGAGGGTTTACAAGACGTTAAAAAGAATATCCCGGGAGGGAAAAGGCGAGATCAAGAATATCCGGATCCTGAAGCTTGACGCCAAAATAGTTTTTAGATATGTTTTTTCCGGCAGGATTATCGACAATATTTATTGTTTATTCCCCTGCCCCTGGCCGAAGAAAGCGCATGTTAAACATCGGCTTTTTTCTCGCGATTTTCTTAATCTTGTAAATAACCGGCTTAAAGATACGGGGAGATTAAGGATAGTGACTGATTCGAAGATGTTTGCCTTGTGGGTTGTGGAGGAAGCGCGAAATACCGGTTTTGACCGGACAGAAGAAGAGATTGACGCTGTTTATGACACCAAATACGAGAGGAAATGGAAGGCTCAAGGCCAGGAAAAATTTTTTGAGCTTGATTTTGTGAAGAATAAACATAAGATAATCAAAACGGCAAAGGAGCATGTTTTGGAATCATATAAGTTAAAGGATTTCAATCCGGATAAATTCGAATTTAAAGACTTGACTGGGAAAATAACCGTAATCCTTAAAGATTTCATTTTTGACAAAATACGAAACAAGGGGCTTTTGTATTTTATCGTTTCAGAGAAAGAATTAACCCAGCACTTTCGGATTTTTATCGATAGAAGAAACGAAAAATGGTATTTCTCCAAAGCTGACGGCCAAACAATTTTTCCGACCGAGGGGCTAAAATTAGCTTTAAAAATGGCTTATGAGGCGGCCCTGGCAACCGTAAAAGAATGAAAAAAATCTATAAAATAGCCGGAATATTTATTCTGGCCCTGTCTTTATTCTTACCGACGGGGATAAGCCACGCAAAGAAATCCCGCGGGGCTTACCGGACGTCTTACCGCACGGTTATTTTTTCCGATAGCACCAAGGGAAAACGCCTTTTTGGCTCCCGAGTTCATGACAGGATTTTGCCGGCAAGTACGGTAAAGGTCTTGACTGTTTTGTTGGTTCTGGAGAATCTGCCGCTTGATCAATATGTGACGGTCGGGCACAAAGCGACAGTGGTCCAGCCTTCAAAGCTTTTTTTACGTGCCGGAGAACAATATAAAGTTCGGGATTTACTATACGCTCTACTTTTAAGCTCTTCGAACGACGCGAGTGTTGTTTTGGCGGAGGCGGTTGCCGGAAGCGAAGAGAATTTTGTCCGGATGATGAATGCCCGGGCTAAGCAGCTGGGGGCGAAAAATTCCAGATTCGCAAATTGCCACGGCCTACCCTCAGCGGCAAATCAATACTCAAGTGCTTATGATATGTATCTGATATACCGGCAGGCTTTAAAAAACGCATTTTTTGAGCAAGGAGTGCAAAAAAAGTTCAAGGTGATTTATTCCCGTTCCGGGAGGAAGCTGATACTCAAGAATCACAACAAGATGCTGTTTTTTGATTGGAGAAAGGCTGTTTACGGAAAAACAGGATGGACGAGGAAAGCCGGAGGCTGTTTTCTCGGACATGTTGAAAAAGGCGATAGCAAGCTGATAATAGGTATATTCGGTTGTTCCTCGAAAAGATGGAGCGACATACGGCATATTATAACAAAATATTCCGGGGTCAAACTCTAAGGCGGGACAGATAAAAAGCTTTGAAAACGATATTTTTTATGATACATTATTTGCACTCACTTTTTGGCATGGCCAAGGAAAGGAAGGAATATGAACAATAGCATTAAGTTGGCGATCGTTGTAGTTGTGGGGATACTCTTGGGCCTTTTAGTATTGCAGAATAATATCAAAACTCCGGCTATTCAGGAGATCCTGAAACAGCAAGATACTATTATTAAGTCCCAGATGAATTTAGAAAAAGAGTTCTCCGGGGGAGGCAAAGCCGACAGCTCGGATTCTTCTGTTGCCGCTTTAAAAGAAAGGGTCAGCAAGTTGGAAGCAAAATTAGATCTTATAGAAAAGCTAATGACTGGCGGCGGTCAGCAGCAAGGAAGGCAGCCGCAACAGCCCCCGCAGGAAGATTTCAGCAAAGTATATACGATTGATATCGGGAAATCGCCTATACGCGGGGAGCAGAACGCTTCAATTACTATTGTCGGATTCAGTGATTTTCAATGCCCGTTCTGCGGCAGGTTCCATCCGGCTATCGAAGAAGTTTTGAAGGCCTATCCTAAGGATGTAAGATATATTTTAAAGCATTTTCCATTATCTTTCCACCAGCAGGCTAAACCGGCCGCAAAAGCAGCGATGGCAGCAGGTGAACAGGGGAAATATTGGGAGATGGTGGATGCTTTGTATGCCAACAGCCAGCAATTAGGGGAAGAGAAATTTAAAGAGATAGCTAAGTCTTTGGGGATTGATGTGGATAAGTTTGTGAAAGATTTAAAAGAAAAAGACGCTCAATGGGAAGAAGCTATAAAAGAAGACATGGCTTTAGGCTCGAAGAGTGAGGTTAGGGGAACCCCGACATTCTTTATAAACGGCAGAAAAACGGCTGCCAGGGATATAAACGGCTTTAAGGCTGAAATTGATAAATTAATAAAGAAGTAGGCTAAATATCAACGGGAGATTGGGACGTTGAATTAAGAGGCATCAAAATACATTAATAATCGTAAAAGGAATTGATTTGCCCCCTATTTTATGGGGCTCATAAGGAGAAAGTAATATGGCACGAAAAGGCGGTCTATCAGCAAAATTTTATCGCGAAACTAAAGGGGTTAAGGTGAGCGGAGGCCAGCAAGTCACATCCGGCACTCTTTTAACTCGGCAAGGAGATAAATGGAAACCGGGGATAAATGTGGTAGGAAGAATGCATTTAACCGCGGCCTGCGACGGGGAAGTTTATTTCACCCGCAAAAAAAGCACTTTCAAGAAAGAAGCGACTTTTATAAATATCCGGCCGGTAAAACAAGAAGTTAAGAAATAAAAATGTGTGGCATAATCGGCTACATAGGAAATAAAAAAGCTCCCCCAATACTGATTGAAAGCTTAAAGAAACTTGAATACAGAGGTTATGATTCAAGCGGTATTGGGGTTATTTCTTCCCGCGATAATCGGCTTGTTTTCCGAAAAACCAAGGGGAAGATAAGCGATCTTTGCGAATTGATGAAGTCCCAGCCTTTGCCGGAAGCTACCTGCGGAATATCCCATACCCGTTGGGCTACGCACGGCGAACCTAACCGGATAAATTCCCATCCCCATCTTGACGGTTCAGGTAAATTTCTTGTGGTTCATAACGGCATTATCGAGAACTATGAAACTTTAAAGGAGTCCTTGATAAAAAAAGGCCATAAGTTCTTATCTCAAACCGATACCGAGGTAATTCCTCATTTGATTCAGGAATATTACCGTGGGGATTTTATCGACGCGGTTAAGAAAGCGATCGCCCGGCTCAAAGGGGCGTTTGCTTTGGGGATTATATCGTCCAATCATCCCGATATTTTAATTGCCGCCCGCATAGGTTCTCCTTTAATAATCGGGCTGGGCAAGGGAGAGAATTTTATTGCCTCCGATGTTCCTGCGATATTAGAGCATACCCGAAAAGTAATCTATCTTAAAGACGAACAGCTTGCCGTTTTAAGAAGGGAAAAGGTTGAGGTTTACGGGTTTAACGGAAAGATAATAAAGCCCGAAATAAACAAGGTTTCTTTTAAAGTTGATTCGGTAGAGAAGCAGGGTTTTCCCCATTTTATGTTGAAGGAAATACACGAGCAGCCGGCAGTGATCCAAAGGATGCTTAACGCTCATTTGCGCAAGGAGAGCATATCTTTTCCGGATATCGGATTATCCGATGATGAATTAAAGCGCGTAAAAAATATTATTATTGTTGCCTGCGGGACAGCCTATCATGCGGGAATGGTGGGGAAGTATTTGATCGAGCTTTTTTCTAAAGTTCCGGTTACGGTTGATCTCTCCAGCGAGTTTCGCTACCGCAGCCCGATAATTCCGGCAGGGACCGTTATTTTGCCGATCAGCCAGTCTGGTGAAACAGCCGATACTTTAGCGGCAGTCCGCGAAGCTAAGGTCAGGGGGGCTAAAATAATTTCTATTTGCAATGTGGTCGGGTCGTCTTTGGCGCGGGAGTCACAGGGAGTTTTATACACCCATGCCGGGCCGGAAATCGGGGTTGCCTCGACAAAGGCTTATACGGCCCAGCTTTGTATGCTGTATCTCCTTGCTCTTAAACTCGCATCTTTGCACAAGGCTTTGCCTGCCCGAGAAATCAAGAATATTGCCAAGAATTTAAAAGGCATTCCGGCTGTACTGAGCCGCATCCTTAAAGATAAACACTTGATCTCGAGAGTTGCCAAGCGAAATTCCCATTACGGATGTTTTCTTTTTTTGGGGAGGAACCTCAATTATCCCTCCGCGCTCGAGGGTGCTCTTAAGCTTAAGGAAATATCCTATATCCCGGCGGAAGGTTATGCCGCGGGAGAAATGAAGCATGGCCCTATAGCCTTAATTGATGAATACCGGGCGGTTGTATGCCTGGTCAATAAGTCCGACATCTATGAGAAGATGATTTCGAATATCCAGGAGATACGCTCCCGTAAAGGGAGGGTCATTGCGATTGCGACAAACAGTGATTTGAACATCAAAAAGCATGCGGCCGATGTTATTTATGTCCCGGAAACAGGGCAATTGTTAAGCCCGTTGACCGTTGCTTTGCCATTACAGCTTATAGCCTATTATATTGCCGTCAAGCGCGGGTGCGATGTTGACCAGCCGAGGAATTTGGCAAAAAGCGTTACAGTTGAATAAATTCGCTAAGATTCAGGCGCACAAAATACAAGCCGCAAAACATAATTCTGACTTGTGTGATTCTTACACGGTGACTTTATAATGTTATACATAGTTTCCACTCCAATCGGCAACTTGGGCGATATTACTTTCCGGGCGGTTGAAACCCTTAAAGCCGTTTCTTTGATCGCCTGCGAGGATACCCGCCACACTAAAATACTTTTAGATCATTACGGTATTAAAACGCCTACCACAAGCTATTTTCAGCATAATGAATTTTCTAAAGGAGAAATGTTGTTAAAAGTCCTCAAGGAAGGAAAAGGGGTTGCTTTGGTTACTGATGCCGGAACACCCGGTATAAGCGATCCGGGGTATAAATTAATTAAATTAGCCCGGGAAAACCATGTACCGATTACTGTTATTCCCGGGGCAACCGCTTTGATTGCCGCGCTAAGTTTGTCCGGCCTTCCCAGCGACAGTTTTATCTTTGAAGGCTTTCTTCCGGTAAAGCCTAAGGCGCGCCGGAAAAAGCTGGAAGCGTTAACACAGGAAAAAAGGACCTTTATATTTTATGAATCCGTTCACCGCATAGAAAAATCCTTACAAGATATCCGCGATGTGTTGTCCGATCCGCAGGTTGTTATTGCCCGAGAGCTTACCAAAACTTTTGAGGAAGTTATCACCGGAAAAGCTAGCGACCTATTGGGCCGTTTTGCCCAAAAGGGTATTAAAGGAGAAATGGTGTTGTTGTTTAGCCTCAAATAACACTTCTTGTTAGCCACTTTCAGAGTTTTATATGTAAGGGAGGAGACAAATAAGCCTTTCTTCCTTACCTGTGATCCATGTTGTTTTTTGATGTTACGAGTAAAAGAAAAGGCTTTCTTCAACTGAAGCTTCTCTATTGAAAACACTAATATAATACGTTTAGCTTAAAGTGTAGTGCTTATAATGTTATTTTGGCCTCTAGGCTGTTTTCTAGAAAGATTTTTAGAGAAAGGAATTTTACCGAAAATAATTAGTTTTTATCTCAGTTTGCTTGGCATTGCGATTTGTCAAGAATAAATCAATTGTAAATACGGAGGCATTTTATGAGAAATAAAACACTTTATCAGGCAGTACTTCTTAGTTTTTGTTTGGTTATCGCTTTTCAAGGGAGCAAAGCAGAAAGTAATAATATGCCGATAACGGCAACAGCTAAGGTTAATTATAAGGAAAGGGTGGCTTTTTCCATTCCGGTTACCAATACTCTAAATAGCCATAAAATGGGAACAAATTTCACAGAAGATACCTCTATAACATTGCCAATTTCAAATATTGCCAGTTTGGCTGTTTCAGGCAAAGTTTCTCTTTTTTCAAAAGAAGCGTATGCAAGGATAATACTAAACGTTAATAATGAACGGTTGCTTGTTTATGGCACAGACGAACTTATATCGATGACAGAATATACTTTCGATAATATCTGTTTTGAAACATGCAATATCGGTCATAATGTCGCTTCCGGAACCTTGGAGATTCAGTTAAAGGGAGCAGAGTTGACCTTAAACGAATTTAAGTATTCAACATCAGTTAATAACTTTTTGAAGTCGAAAAAGGTGATTAAAGAGGAACAACATAAAGCGAGTATCGAGCTTCTAAATAACCAAATCAAATCAAGCAATATGCTTTGGGTCGCCGGAGATACCGCTGTTTCAAGGCTTTCTTTTAAGGATAAGGAAAAGCTTTTTAATGGCCGCATGGATAATAACTGGGGTGTTTTACAATATAAAGGGGGTTATTTTTCGCCTCCTAGGATTCAATCTCCTGCCAAGATAGAAAAACCGTCTTCTTATGTGCCATCCGGGGATGAAAACAATAATCGCGATGAAACGTTTAGCTTCAGCTGGAGAAACAAACATGGCCAGGATTGGATGACCCCTGTTAGTTGCCAGCAAGGCTGCTGGGTGATTGATCATATAGAGTGCGGGTGGGATCAAACCGAGTGTGTTAATGCCGGCTATGAGTTTAGAGACTACGGTAGTTGTACGTCTTTCGGTACTTTAGGAGCTTTAGAATCGGTAGTTAACTTGCACTATAACCAAAACCTTGATGTTAACCTTTCCGAGCAGGAGTTGATGTCCTGCTTTCACTTAGAGTCTCATTTTTCATATATACATCAGCTTGGAGTATCTTCCGAAGAGTGTTTCCCATATGCTGCTCAAGAGGAATCATGCAGTGAACGTTGTTCCAACTGGGAAGAAGACGCGTGGAAAATTGAGTATTTTGCGGATCAGCCAACGAACATGAGAGGCTTTGCTCAGAAATTATTATTAACCGAAAAAGGCCCGGTATCATGTATGCTGCCGTCGTGGACACATGAGGTTGTATTGGTAGGCTTCGGAGAAATAACCCCGGGGGTATACCTTCCATTTCCCGTTGAGGAAGGAAATCCTCTTGTAGGGAAGACCTATTGGTTGATTAAGAACAGCTGGGGAGAAGATTGGGGCGAAAACGGTTATGGGAAATTTACAGAAGATTTTGCTTTATATGTTCATGCAAATGCAGGCGTACCATATCCCGTGACTTCTGATATACCCACAGTTAATTGTACCGATAACGATCATGACGGATTTTGCTGGTGGGGTATTGGCAGTAAAAAACCGGAGAGCTGTCCTCTTTATTGCCGAGGCAATGGTGTTCCTGACTGCGATGATTCAGACAATATGATAACCGCCTGCAGATTAGAAAATATTTGCGGCAGTTATCCCCTTCTGGTTAGCGGAGAAGTAAGCCCTTTTGGAGATTATGATCAATTAGGTCAGTTGGGTTGTTGTGGCGATAACTTAGAAGAATATCCTGTAGGAAATAGCTGCTGCCTGAACCCTTCTGGGGGAAGCTCTGAAAGCTACAGGCATCTCTATGAAACAAACGAGGGTATTACCGGAACTCCTTACAATATAGCTGTTAACAAAGATAATAATAACAGGGTGTATTTAATTCAAAGTGGTGGAAGAATTAGAATATACGAGCCGCAATTCGATAATCTAGAATTTATAGGTTCCTTTTATACCGGTAGTTCAGCTATATTGCTTGACTACTATGATGAAAGGCTTTTTGTGCTTGATGATGCCTTTAATCTTAAGATTTTCAATGTGCAGGGAGACGATATAGTATTTGTTAATTCCTTTAACATTAACGGACTTCGAGGATCCAGGGATATTACTGTACATGATGGTTTAGTTTATATAGGTAACTATAATCCCACGGGCCCGGGAGATGTTAAAGTTTATCAGCTTAACGGGGACCAAATCCAGTATCTTACGTCTTTTGGAAGCGGAGTTATATACGGTCCCGGACATATTTATGCGTATGATAATCTGGTTTACGTAGGGGATGGGAGTGAGATTAGAGTATTCCGTAAAAACGGCAATGCTTTTGAGTATATACGTTCTTTTGGTTCATATGGCGAAGGGCCGGGCCAATTTACATTAGTAAGAAGCATTTATGCCACTAGTGATAGGGTATATGCTGTCGACCAATGGACTGGCAGTGTAAATGTATTTCAAAAGAGCGGGAATAACTATGAGTATCTACAAAGATTTGCATCCGGCAGCGGGAATTACGCTATAGGGATGGATGCTGATGAGCAAGGGAGGTTTTATCTTGTATACTTTATGCCTTCTAGAAGCATACAGGTTTATGAAAAAATTATAAGTGCACCTTGCGGTTTTTCTGCGGATTTTAAACCGGAGTTAAACCCGGAACTTGCTTATTCCCCGAGCTCCTATTCTTTTGGCGAACTTGTTTCGGGAGGTTCATTTTATACCTATTTTGATATCTGGAATAATTCAGGCACTTTGCTGGAATATGAATTTCGTCATGATTGCGATTGGCTTGATGTATATCCGGCTAATGGAATATCGGTTGGTGAATATGACGGTATTTCCGTTACGGTTCAAACAGATGGTTTGTTGTCGGGCTCATATAGCTGTGACATTGACATAATTTCAACAGGTGGCAATGGTACTTTTGCCGTTGACTTTATTGTTAATTGAGAGCGATAAAAAGACCGCTCCGGGATAATTTTGTAATGATTATCCAGATATAAGCTTAAGGAGTGTTAGTTTATCATGTAGTTTAAGAGGGCCTTTGATTGCGCGGAATTTAGGAAAACAGTTAAAGATTGGCCTGCAGAAGATAGGGGTTTTCTCGATTCTGGGTTAAAAGCCAAATTTAGCCATTGTAAACGTTTTTTGTGCCTTTGGCAGTTATGTTCGCGTATTTTCTTAAACTCATTGTAATCATAAAGTTACGCACTCTGATAAAACGATTTTAACATTAATTGCGAGTAAATTATCCTTAACAAAGTTTACAAAAGTTCGGCTTAATCTATGTTAACTTGAGTTTTTTCCCTTGTCTTTTTTGTCGTGACCTTGTTTCTATTGGAATTTGTGTTATCCTTTTTAGTAGGAGAATTATTTATGAAGAGTAGCGAAGTAGAACCTGTTTTGTTTCGATTCATAAGTAAGATTTTAAGCGAAAAAGTTTTCTTTGTTGCAGAGCCGAAAGGCAGGGGCCCCAAAGACGGGGATTTACGATTGTATCTTTTTTAAAACTCGTAAATCGCAAAGCCACGGGTCTAAGGGTATGCAGTTAAGATAGTTTGATTACTAAAATGTTCGGTTCAGCCTTTATAGATTTTTATTGGCTTGATCGTAGAGCCATCTTAATATAAGAAGTTTTTGCTTACCTATGATAGCCGGGTTGCCGTGAAGGTGGCCGGGTTTTTTTTATTCTATAATTTGTTTAAAAGGCAAGGCTTCAAATCAGTTATTCACAGGTTGGATTTGGAACGTTGCATATTGACAGGAGAATATATGAATAGAAAATATTTCTTATTCTTTATTGTTTGGGAGTTGTTTTTATTCTCAGGGATCGACACGGCTTTAGCAGTAGATCCGCCCCACTGCGGAGATGAATTGATGAAGAGCGGGGAAATTGGAGTAGATTATGTAGGAAAAAAGATTACAAAACGATAAGGGCAAACCATCCGAAAGGATGGGACCTCGGAAACGAGGGTTCATGAGCCTAGCGTACTAGGGTTCCGCCTGAGGCGGAAACACTCGCTTAGCAAGTGGATCGCAAAGCCACGGGTCTAAAGGTAAAGCTACCTATGATCGCCGGGTTGCCGAAAACGACAACGAGACGAAAACAGAAGAGCTTATCTAAGATAGCCGGGTTGCCAAAAGGTGACCGGGCTTTTTTTTTGCGGGTTAGCCACAAATGAATCATAACTATTTTTTAAAAGTATCCTTGACATCAACAAAGTTTCTTGACGGAGGTCAAGGATCAATTCGCGCTTCAAGTTACGCTCCCTTACGGTCGCGTAACTTATGCGCTCATTGAGGAGGGGTCAGATGAAAAACAAATTGTTATTATTCGTAGTTTTCGCAGTACTGGTTTTATTTGTGACGGGAATTCAAACACCAGCCCAGGCCGAGCCGGCCATTACCGGCGTCAGCGGGACGCTGGAGCAGGGCAGCGCGATCACAATTAGCGGAAGCGGGTTTGGCGTTGCCGGCCCGAACATCATCGTCTTCGACGATTTCGAGAAAGGGACTTTGGGGCAGCCGATCATGACCGGAGCTGGTTCCGCCCAGGTCGGTGAGTGGACGACAATTTTAGGAGTCAACC
>JADFZM010000024.1 GCA_015232535.1 Candidatus Omnitrophota bacterium | reverse complement strand
CGAATTTGCCGACCAGATTACATTTGTTAAGTATAACCCTTGGGAAAATGTTTATCGGGCCGATTTGAGCGATACGGATATTCCCTGTTCGGACCTATGGCGAAGGATGTTTATTTGGTATGACGGGAAAATTAACCCTTGCGACACCGATTATAAATCAAGCCTATCTGTGGGGAATATAGAAAAAAACGATATCAGAAGTATTTGGCGGGGGAAGAAATATGAAGCACTTCGCTTAAAGCATTTAAAGGAAGAAAGAAAAACCCAGCATCCCTGTAACCGGTGCGTGGTTATTTAAAAGGCGGTTTATATGTCAAAAAGCTTAGCGGAAAAAGTCATAAAAGATGAAATAAAGAACTTGGTCCGGATTCACGACGGATTTGATAACAGAAATGACTATTTGCGCTTTGATAAAAAAGAACGGCTTTTTCCTTTTGATAAAAACCTTCTTGAGCAGTTTAGGAAAAGCATTTCTTTTGAGGACCTTTCGGCTTATTACGAGCTAGGGCCGACTTATAGAAAATTGGCAAAATATTTAGGAGTTGATGTTAAGCAAATATTCTTAGCGGCGGGCTCTGATTTGGCTATCAAGTCTGTTTATGAGGCTTGTGTGAATAAAGGCGATGAAGTTATTATGCACAGCCCCTGTTATGCCATGTCAAAAGTATACGCGAATATGTTCGGCGCAAAGGCCCATGTAGTTGCTTTAAGGCCTGATTGGCAAATTGACTTTAATAAAATGATGAGCCTGGTTAATAAAAAGACCAAACTTTTTATTTTAGAAAATCCTAACGGATTTGTTGGTACGAGGCCTTTGGTTGTGGATGTAAAACGCTGTGCAAAAGAATTGCTTGAAAAGGACGTGATTTTACTTTTGGACGAGGCATATATTTATTTCGACGAGGAAAGAAGCCAAACGGTTGAATTAATCGCAAAGTTCCCGAATTTGATAATAACCCAAACGTTCTCGAAGATGCACGGGCTGGCCGGGTTGAGGGCCGGATACTTGATAGGGAATGAAGAGTTGATAAGTTATATCTCGAGGGTCAGGCCTATGCACGAGATATCTAGCTTGTCCGCTAAGGCTATGGAATGGGTTTTGGATAATCCAAAGCTTCTTCGTGACTATCGAAAAGAGGTTAAAGCTTCAAAAGAATATTTGGCTGTTGAAATATCGCGATTAGGCCTGGAATTTAGGGATGCTCACGCTAATTTTATCATGATAAAACAGGACTTTAGATTATCCTCGAAGGACATATGCGGTGAGTTTAAGAAAAGAAAAATTTTAATACGCCGCCCTTTTTCCGAGCCGCCTGTAAGCGGGTGGATATTGGTTTGCGTCGGGGGAATAAGCGATTCCCGTATCTTTATCAAAGCTTTAAAGAAAATAATCTCTAAGGGTTAAGTGGATTATGCTATTTTTTGCCGGCATTCCGAATTTCTTACTAAAACTGCTTATTGACCGTAAGAAGGCGAAGCTTTGGATTTATCTCGGCCAAGACCATAAAAGGGGAAAGAAGTTAAGCAAGTTTTTCGGGAAAAAGGCGGAAGAGGTTGATTATTCAAAAGAACTTTACCGGATCAGCGGCTATATACGCAATGATTTTATAAAAGCAATTGACGATGTTTCTTTTCGCGAGCATCCGAACCCGGAGTGGCTGTTTTCAGCCCCTTCGGTAAAAAATCCCTATTCGAGCCGCCTGTTCCTTAATATTTGTTATTTCTTCGCCTTTAAGCGGACCGTTGAAGAGAAAAGGATAGATATAATATTTGTCGATTCTCCGGCGCTGATCAAATTTATTGCGGATCATTTTAAGAACAAATATGCTTTATCGAAAATATCCGCTGTGTTCGCTTTTATGGAAGGGATAAGAAAGCTTCTATTTGTGCTGTTAAAAATATTTATGTATGCGGCGGATAAAATATCCCGGCTTATAGCCGTAAGGATAGTTTTGGGAAAGCGTAATATCGCCGAATTCCTAGGGAAAGAGGTGGTTTTTATCCGCTCTTATATCTCGGGAGAATTCACCCCGGATGAAGATAATATTATGGAAACCCATTTTTTCCCCGGCCTTTATTCTTTTTTAAAGAGCCAAGGGAAGAATGCCGTTTATCTCCCGGTGATTCTAAAAAATGGCAGTTATCAAAGGCTATTTAAGAATATTCTCGATTCGGGCAAAAAGATATTTTTGATCGAAGAGGCGTTATGCTTTTCGGACTATTTAATGGCAATTCCCGTTATAATCAAATCTTTGTTTGTTAAGGCTAAGAACTTGAACGTCGGATTATTCAATTTTAAGGATCTATGCAATGAGGATTACGCTAACTCTATCGCTAATCAGGGATTTTTAGATGCCCATTTATATGCCAGATTCGCCTACCGGCTCAAAAAGAAAAATATCGGCGTGAATTGCCTAATTAACTGGTCCGAATTCCAGGACTTTGAAAAGGGATTGATATTCGGGATAAGGAAGTATTATCCCCAGGCTAAAGTGATCGGGTCTCAGCCTTTTATCGGGCCGGTTAATCACCTGTCATTATTTCCGTCTCGTCAGGACAGTATACTTAAAATAATTCCCGATAGATTTCTTGTTTTGGGTAATATTTACCAAAGATACCTTAATTCGCTTTCTTCCGAGATAAATGCCGAATTCACGCCGGCTTTTCGTTATGAAGGGATTTTTAAGCCATTATCGGTGAAAGAAGGCTCTGGCAGCTTGATCGTGCTTACCGGATACGGGATTCACAATACTCTAAGGGTCTTTGAGCTATTGTCGGAGGTTAAAGATTCATTAAAAAGTTTTTCGAAGATCTTGATAAAATTGCATCCGGCTTCAGGGATATCAAAAAGGAAAATCGAGCGCCTGATAAGGATGCGGATGCCAAGGGAATTTGTATTCATTGACGGCAGGCTTGAGGATTATCTTCCGGATGTAAAAATAGGAATTTGCGGGGCAACCGGGACGGCTGTCGAACTTGTTTGCCGCGGGATCCCGGTTTTGCATATAGCCGATAAAAGATCGCTTACAATGAATTATCTCGTATTAAAAGAAGACCCGCTTTTGTGGAAGCTTTGTTTTAACTCCGAGGACCTGTCTTCGGGCTTAATAGAATTCGGGCGAAACGTTGAACAGAAAAAAGGGCTGCTGGAACAAAAAGCCCTGGAGTTCCGCAACGAGTATTTCGCGCGGCCGGATGAAAGTTATTGGAAAGATTATATTATCAATTAGAGGCCAATAAATGACAAAAATCGCTATAACCACAAGCACTTTCGGCCAATATTCGAATGGGCCGATAGACGCCCTTAAGAAGCGCGGGTTTGAACTGACCTTTAATGCAACAGGAAAGAAATTGGATACGGCATCCTTGATAAAGATTTGCCGCGGTTGCTCCGGAATAATTGCCGGGACGGAAGCCTATACAAAGGAAGTTTTTGAGGCATTGCCCGATTTAAAGGTGATTTCCCGCTGCGGATCGGGTACCGACGGCATTGATTTTGATGAGGCTCAAAAAAGAAAAATAAGAGTTTTAAAGACTGAGAACGGGCCGACCAGGGCTGTTGCGGAGTTGGTTATCGGGCTTATCTTAGATTTGTTGCGGAATATAACATTAAGCGACAAAGGGATTAGAAAAGGCCTTTGGGAAAAGAAAATGGGAACTCTTTTTGAAGGCAAGACACTGGGGATAATCGGGATGGGAAAGATCGGTGCGGCGGTTTCCAAATTGTCTATGGCTTTAGGCGCGAAGGTTATTTATTTTGACCCCAAGGTAAAGGATAAGAAGTTCGGAAAACCGAATAATTTTACTGCAATACTTAAAAATGCGGATATAATTACCGTTCATGTCCCCGGAGGAAAAGAAACATTAAACCTGTTCGGGGAAAAAGAGCTGTCTTTAATGAAAAGCACATCTATTTTGATCAATTGTTCGCGCGGCGGGGTAGTCGAAGAAAAAGCCTTGTATGAGTTCTTGAAGTCAGGGAATATCGCCGCTGCAGCGTCGGATGTCTTTATCGACGAGCCTTATAACGGCCGGCTAAGGGAATTAGACAATATTGTCCTTACGCCCCATATCGGCTCTTATGCGAAAGAAACAAGGATTGAAATGGAAAATCAAGCAGTTAAAAACTTACTAAAATACTTAAAATAGCCGAGGTAAATATGAAAGTCGTAATTTTCGGAGGTTCCGGTTTCTTGGGCAGCCATGTCGCCGATATATTGACGGAGAAAGGGCATAAGGTGACCATATTCGATAAGGATCGATCGAAATACCTGCTTCCCTCTCAGAAAATGGTTGTCGGAGACATCCTCGATAAGGCAGCAGTCATGAAGGCCGCCAAGGATACGGATATCATTTATAACTTTGCCGCTTTATCGGATATTGAATTATCCTGCGAGAAGCCGTCCGAAACAGCCGAAGTCAACATAATCGGCAATATCAATGCCCTGGAGGCGGCCCGGGAAAATAAAGTGAAAAGGTTTGTTTTCTCGAGTTCGATTTATGTTTATAGCGATATGGGGTCTTTTTACAGGAGCAGTAAACAATCCTGCGAGCTTTTTATAGAGGATTATCATCAGGAATTCGGGCTTGATTACACGATTTTACGCTACGGCTCTTTGTATGGGCTTCGCTGCGACGAGACGAATTGGATCTACCGCACTCTCAAACAGGCCTTGCTCGAGGGGAAAATCATCCGGGAAGGCGACGGCGAGGAGATAAGGGAATATATCCATGTTGTTGACGCCGCGAAGCTGAGTGTTGATATCCTTGATGAAAAATTCAAGAACCGTAAAGTGATCATTGCCGGTAACGAGCCTTTTAAGATCAAAGACCTTTTGGTCATGATCAAAGAGATCCTGAAAGGAAAAGTGAAGATCGAATACGTTAAAGCGAAAAAGAACCTGCATTATGAAATGACGCCTTATGTTTTTAAGCCGCAGATAGCGAGCAAGATCTTCGCCGACGAATATTTGGATTTGGGCCAGGGGATTTTAAATATACTAGATGAACTTCATTCCAAGCACGTTATAAAGGGGAAGAAAGTTTGAAGCTGAAGGTAATGTTTTTATATCCTAATTTACGCGGGATGAACATGGTTCCGCCGGCTATCGGTCTTCTTTCGGCAGTATTGAAAGGTGACGGCCATAGCATACGCCTTTTTGATACGACCTATTACGAGCATTTGGATGATAAAAGCGCGGAGGCTGATTCCGACCAGACCAAGGTCGATTTATTGATGGCCCGGCCCTTTAAAATGCCGCAGGAAATCACTTTAAAAACATCGAACGTGTTTGATGATTTTCGTAAAGAAGTTAATGAATTTTCTCCGGATTTGATCGCTGTATCCGCGACTGAAGACATGTTTCTTTTGGGAGTTAAACTCATCAAATCTTTAGGAGAAAAACGGCCCCTGACGATTTTAGGAGGTGTCTTCGCTACTTTTGCGCCGGATCTGGCATTAAGTTTCAAAGAAATAGATATCATCTGCCGCGGGGAGGGCGAATTTTCGCTAAAAGAGCTTTGTAATAGAATAGCCGCCAAACAGAACATAGACGACATTCCTAATCTTTGGATCAAAAGTACCGGCGGGAAGATAAAGAAAAACCGTATTGAAATCGCTGATATGGACAGCAATCCGCTTATCGACATGTCTATTTTCGAAGAGGCCAGGTTTTACCGGCCGATGGGCGGAAAGGTTTACAGGATGTTTCCTGTAGAAACAAACCGCGGATGCCCTTTTCAGTGCACTTATTGCAATTCGCCCTCGCAGGTCAGGATGTACCGCGAAGAATGCAATCAGAATTTCTTAAGAAGGAAATCGGCTGATAAAATACGCCGCGAACTGCTTTTTTATAAGAATGAAATGAAAGCGGAATACCTGTATTTCTGGGCGGATACATTTTTTTGCGGGAAAGACGAGGAGTTCTACGAATTCGCGGAAATGTACCGCGAGATAAACTTGCCTTTTTGGTGCCAGACACGGCTGGAAACGGTAACGGAATCGAGGATGAAGAAGCTCAAGGCCATAGGATGCGCACGTATGTCATTAGGGATTGAGCACGGAAACGAAAAGTTCCGTAGAGATGTTTTAAAGCGCAATATTTCAAACGATGAAATCATCAAGAATTGCCGGATAATAAACGATTCCGGCATTCCTTTTAGCGTGAACAATATAATCGGCTTTCCGTACGAGACTTATGAGTTAGCATTTGACACGATAAAACTTAACCGGATGATCGATTCTATAGACCGCAATGCCTATCAGTTTACGCCGTTTCACGGCACTAAATTAAGGGCGGTTTGCGAAGAATTAGGCTTCATTAAGCCGGATGCGATTTCGGAATCATTGGTCGTCGGGAGGGTAATGCTTAATATGCCGCAATTTCCAGCAGATAAAATCAAAGGGCTGGTTAAGGCTTTTAATTTATACGTTAAATTCCCCGAATCCAGATGGCATGAGATAAAAAAAGCCGAAGAAGATACAATTGAGGGAAACAAAATTTACGACAAATTGAAAGAAGAGTTTAAAGCCGTTTACTTTTAGCCATAGAAAGGCAGGTTGTTATGAAGATTTTCATCACCGGGGCTTCGGGAATGCTGGGCACGGATGTTGTATCAAAGCTTAAAAAAGAGAAGCTCGAAGTTTTCGCCACCGACCTTAAGCCCGCTAACAAAGAAACATCCCTCTTAGATGTCAGGGAATTGGCGGAAATTGAAAAAGCCGTTAAAAAAACCAAACCGGATTATATTTTTCATTTGGCCGCCGAAACAAACGTCGATTTATGCGAGGAAAAACCGGACCATGCTTTTAAAACTAATACTTTGGGGACCGAGAACGTCGCTTTAGTGTGCCAGAAGTTAAATATCCCTCTTTTGTACATCAGTACCGCCGGAGTCTTCTGGGGCGATAAAAATGAGCCGTATAACGAGTTTGATTTGCCCCGTCCCGCAAATATTTACGGCCATAGTAAACTGCAAGGAGAATATGCCGTAATGAGGCTTTTAAGCCGGTATTTTATACTCCGTGCCGGCTGGATGGTGGGCGGATGGGCCATCGATAAGAAATTTGTATATAAAATGGTCCAACAGATAAAGGAGGGCAGGAAAGAATTAAAAGTCGTGAACGATAAAATCGGCAGCCCGACATTCACCAAGGATTTTGCCAATAATTTAATGAGTGTTATAAATTCGGGACGTTACGGTTTGTACCACATGACCAATAAATCGACCGGTTCGCGTTATGATATCGCTTTAAAGGTCGTCGAATTTATGGGGGTAAAGGATAAAGTCAAAGTGAAACCCATTAGTTCTTCCCAATTCCCGCTTCCTGCCCCAAGGGCTGATTCGGAGATGATGAGCAATTATAAACTTGAGCTTTTAGGCTTGAATAATATGCCGAATTGGCAGGAATCTCTGAAAGAATATATAGCTTCAAACAAGGATAAGTAACCGATGCAAGGCAATGAACCATTGGTTTCGATAATAATCCCCGCCTATAACATGGCGGATTATACTGTAAGGTGCGTTAACAGCCTGCTCAGGCAGACTTACAAGAATATTGAGGTTATCGTCGTAGATGATGGCTCAAGAGATAATACAAGAGCGAAGATGGAGGAATTCGGCGGAAAAATAAAATATATTTATAAGGAAAACGGTGGAGCCTGCAGTGCCCGAAATCGCGGGGTAAAGGAGGCGAAGGGCAAATATATCGGTTTTCTGGATTGTGACGACATGTATTATCCTCAAAAAGTAGAATTAAGCGTTAGATTTCTTGAAAATTACCTGGAATACGGCTTTGTTTTTTCAAACGTGGCTTATATTGATGAAAATGATATAGCCATACGCAATCACTTTTCCTGGAATAAACGGCCTTACCATGGTTGGATTAAGAAAAAATTAGCTGTCGCGAATTTTATCGGCAATCCTTCGGTTATAATGCGTAGATTCTGCCTAGACGAAATCGGATTGTACCGCGAGGATATTTTTCCTCCTGCGGATTGGGACATGTGGCTTCGGCTTTCGGAAAAGTTTCAGGCCGGATATATTGATAAAGTTTTATGCGCTTATCGGGTTGTTTCATTAGGGTGTTTTCGTAATATCGAGCGCAGCAATAAAGAAGCTCTGATTGTTTTAGATTCATTCTTCCAAAGAAATAAAGATGCCGGGTTTATAACCCGCCGCATGGCTTATGCCGAGCATCATTTGGGCATTGCTGAATGCTATTTTGTCAAAGAGGATCATGAGAATATGCGCAAGGAATTCGGCATAGCTTTAAGAATGAATCCATTCAGTATTAAGGCGCTTGGAATCCTTTTTTTATATTTGTTTTTCCGCGGGTATTTAAGGAAAATTTTAAGCGGCCTAATAGAGTTTAAATGAAAATAAAATCAATAGTTTTTGATTTTGACGGGGTTATCTTTGAATCGGTGGAAGCTAAGACCGAGGCTTTCCGGGCGCTTTTTGCCGATTACCCCGATCAGCTGAAAGATATCGTTCAAGTTCATTTGGATAATGGCGGAACAAGCCGTTACCGTAAGTTTGAAATTATTTTCCGGGCTGTTCTGAAAAAGGAATTGACAGAAAAAGAGAACAAACTCTTGGGCGAGAGGTTTACCGAGCTTTGTTATGAGAAAGTATTTAACGCCGAGTATGTGCCCGGAGCATATGAGTTCCTGGAAAAGTATTATAAGAAACTCCTGCTTTTTGTCGCGACAGGCACTCCTCATGACGAAATGCTTTCGATAATTAAAGGCCGGAAGATGGAAAAATATTTCAACGGAGTATTCGGGTCTCCTACCACAAAGAAAGAAATAATCGAAAACGTAATGAGTAAGTACGGATTAGAGCCGGACGATCTTATTTTCATCGGAGATTCGGTAAATGATTATGATGCGGCCCGGGAAACGGGATTAAGGTTTATTGGAAGAATACACGATGAATATCCGGACACATTTTCCGGGCTTAAGGTTTTATCTCTGGTGAAGGATATAAACGAACTGGAATCATATTTGAAGAAAGAGAGACTTTTATGAACATTATCCCCGATGGCTTTTTAAAGGTATGGATAAAGAGGATTATCCTTTTACTCATTTTGGCTTACGCTCTTCTTTCTGCTATATTTTACCGGGCTTTTGCCGAACTCCATATAAGAATATTTAACTTTGATTTCCCGGTTTTTATAAGCGAATTGTTGCTTTTATTTTCTGTTCTTACCATTGTTACTTGTCACTATAGGAATATTATTAACTGGCCCAGGAAGCATTTGCTTTTATTAATTGCATCGATAACTTTTATAATTGCCAAAGCAGTTCACGGCTATATCAGCTATGGGCCGCTGGCTTTACGTAATGCGGCTATCTTTTATTATGCTTTTTTTGCGATTGCCGGGTATTACTTGTACGACCGGGAGTTTTTAACCCAAAGGGCTATTAGCTATCTTGTTACTATCGCTGTCCTTGCCAAGTTTTTATTTAATTTAAATGCTTATTATGTTTTACCTCTTTGCCTGATAAGCCTGGCATTGAGCCTTAAAATAAAGAATAACTTTGGTAAAATCGCTTTTGTTTTATTGTCGTTATATCTTCCTCAGTTTTATGAACCAAGCGGGTTACTGGTTTTCTGCGTTAGGGCCAGCCGAGGAAGAGCCTTGGGTCAAATCAGTGCTGTGATTTTTCTCTTTATTGTGGCGATTAAACCCGTTCTTAATAAAAAACAGCAAATATTCGCTTTTGCGGTAATTTTGCTGATTTCACTAATTGGGGTCAACATCTATATGGACAAGAATTCCGTTAAAAGCCTTCTTGACATTAGCGGAAATATTGTCCGGATTAAGAAACATTTTCAAGATATTCACGAAAGGGAAATATCTCTGGGAGCGTTAGAATTAGAGCAAAGGTTTTATAAGTATAGAAACGAGATTCCGCCCCCGCTTCCGCTAAAGTCTTCTAAACCGGCTTTATACGTAAAGAACATACAAAGCCGGGAGGACTTTCAGGAATTGATGGAGGGAGCTTTCGATACTGAATATAGAATTGCGCCAAAAAAGACAAAAAGATACAGGGACTTGGATTCTGCTTACGGAAATTCGGCTTTTCGGATATTTATCTGGATAGATATGGTTGATGAGCTTATTGATAACAAAGCTTTGCTTGGCATAAATTTCGGGAAACCCCAACGTTCTCATTCAATTGAAATGTTAAACTGGGCCGCTTCCGAGTGGAAGAGGGACGGATGGATAACGCCGCACAACTCATTTCTCCATATGGTTTACCGCGCAGGAATATTGGGAATTGTTTTTATCTGTTGCTTTTTTTCCTTGTTTTTCGATTTATTCATAAGGCTTTACGCTAAGAGGGATTTTAGCGGGCTGATCATTATTGGGATATTTGTTTATTGGATAATAATTTCTAATTTTAATGTTTTCTTGGAATTTCCGTACAACGCTATCCCATTTTGGGCTTTATTTGGGCTTACTATCCGGTATTCCTTAGAGAATAAAGAAATAAAAGATTAAAAGAACGATATGAAGATATTATTAGGCCATAATTATTATCAAAACTCCGGAGGGGAGGACCTTGTTTATAGGGATGAGGTGTCGTTACTGCGGTCTAATGGATTTGAGGTTCTTGAGTTTACAAGAAACAACGATTACTTTGAATCGTTAAGCATTCCGGGAAAAATCAAAGCGTTATTTAATCTGGGATGGTCGAATAAATCATATAGCGATATAAAAAAATCGATACGCGCTTTTAAGCCGGATATTGCTCATTTTCACAATATTTTTTATCATCTTACCCCTTCGGTATATTCTGCCTGCAAGGAAGAAGGTGTACCTGTAGTTCAGACCTTGCATAATTTCCGTATCTTTTGCTCTAACGGTTTAATGCTAAGGCGTGGCCTAAATTGCGAAATATGCCTGGAACTTCCTAGTTTTAAGGCTGTTTTCCATAGGTGTTACCGTAGCTCAGCTTTTTTGACTTATTTGATATATCAAATGTTGATTAAGCACAATAAAAAGAAAACATGGCATGAACAAATAAGCACTTTTATCGCTTTATCGGAGTTTTCCAGGGAAAAGTTTGTAAGATTCGGGATAAAGGAAGAAAAGATAATGGTCCGCCCTAATTTTGTTTTTCCAACAGATGTCGATGTGCCTCTGCCAAAAAAAAAGGGGGGGTATGCTCTTTACATGGGAAGGATGAGCGGCGAAAAAGGGGTTGAGAAGCTTATCGAGGCCTGGCGCGAGATAAAGGGGATTCCTTTATATTTGGCCGGCAATGGCCCGGAGGAGGAATTTTATTTCCGGCTTGTAAAAGAAAAAAATATTAGCAATGTTAAATTCTTAGGATATATTGATGGCTCTGAAAAAATAAACTTGCTGCGGGAGGCCCGGTTTATTGTAGTCCCGTCTCTATGTTATGAGAATTCCCCAAGAATTATTTCCGAGGCGTTTTCAATGGCGGTCCCGGTTATTGCTAACAAAACAGGTAGTTTAATAGAAATAATTTCTGACGGAAAAACGGGCCTTCTTTTTGATATCCGTATAAACGGCGATTTAAAGGAAAAGGCCGAAGCGCTTTGGGACAATGATACGCTGATAAATAAAATGTCGCAAAACGCGTTCAATGAATACCGGATTAAATATAGCCCGCAGGCGAGTTTCAATATGTTATGCGACATTTATAAAAGAACTTTAGAGGCGAGGCACAATGCTTAAGGGAATAACGGTTTTTACGGGAAAGATTAAACCGGTTATCTTTATGTTTTTTCTTTGTATTGTCTATTGGGTTTATTTGATCTTTAATACCGAAATGCCGGTTGTGTTTGATTCTCTTGACTATGAAGCATTAGGTAAAATGATCGCTAATGAGGGCTGGGTACAATATTTTAAGACGGGCCCCAACCGTGAGCCGCTTTATCCTTTTTTAATTTCCATATCGGTCAGGCTAGCCGCAATTTTTAAGGCCGGTTCTTATCAGCCAATTTTAAAAATGATCCAGATAAGCTTTCTTTTTGTGACGCAGATATTGCTGCTTACAATTTTACGGCGTTTGAAGGTGAGGGAAACAATAATCCTGGCAACCGTTCTTTATTTCGGTTTTTCCCCGTCTTTATTAAATGCTTCCCTAAGCCTTTTCTCGGAAATCGCGTCGTTTCCTTTTGCCCTGTGCCTGATACTTTCTCTAAATTTTGCCTGGAAAGCTGCTCAGGGAAGGGGGTACGCAAAAGTAATTTCCGCGGCAATCTTAACTGCTTTATTTTTCTTGGCCGCCAGCTTTGGCAAGGCTATTTTTATTTATGTTTTTTATTCGATAATATTTGTTTTTATCTTACGGTTTTTGTATTCCATAAAAGATCGCGATTATGCAATCGCCAAGAAAACAATTGTTTTTACTATCACTGCTTTTGTCCTGTTTCAATTGACTTTAGTTTCCTACAAGCTGATGAACAAAAAATATAACGGTTATTATGAGTTTACCAGCCGCTCATACGAGCTTTTATTCGGCAATTCCTCTAAAAGGGTAAAGCCCGAGACTTTAAGCAAAATACTTCCCCATCTTGCTATCATTCCGGGGCAGGGTTTTTGCCAAAAGTTTTTCTCGCAAGAGGATTGTTGGTACGCCGATTTTCAAAAAGTTGATGCTATCCGCGGGGTCGAGCTTGCTGTTCCTCTAGCCGGTGTCGACCCTTTTGAAGCTCCTAAAAGGACATTGTCCTTGGCTCTAGAAAAGGTATTCAGTAATCCGGGGCAATATATATTATTTACTTTCTTGGAGAACTTTAAAATGCCTTTTTGGGAATCGACACAGATCGGTTTTGTCACATATCCGAGCTGGCTGGATAAAATTTATAAAAAAGCTATTTTCAAGGATCTGTTAAGGCTTATTGTTTCAACACTTACCATAATATCTTTCTTTCATTTGTTCTTTTATCTGGCGCGGAATCTTGGCCGGTTGTTTAATCCAAGTGAGCGAGACGAGGTATTAAGTTGCAAGTTCTTTATATTCTTTATTATTCTCGCTTTTACCGCTCTTTATTCATTGTTTTCTATTATTACAAGATACGCTTTGCCTATTGCTTCTTTATATCTGATAACAATAGCTATTTTTATTGAGAGGAGGCTATCGAAATGATAAACGGGAAGAAAATCATAGTTGTGCTTCCGGCGTACAATGCCGAAAAGACTATTGAAAGGACATACCGTGAGATCCCGAGGGAAATTGTCGATGAAGTGATATTAGTGGATGATAAATCTTCCGATTCAACGATCGTGAAGTCGAGGGAGCTTGGGATAACCACTATCGCTCATGAAAAAAACTTAGGTTACGGAGGGAACCAAAAAACATGTTATAAGGAGGCTTTAAAAAGAGGGGCGGATATAGTTGTTATGCTACATCCCGATTATCAATATCCGCCTAAGCTTGTATCGGCCATGGCGGCCATGATAACTTACGGTGAATTCGACGCGGTTTTAGGCTCGCGAATTTTAGCCGGGTATGCTTTAAAAGGCGGGATGCCGATCTATAAATATATTTCAAACCGCTTGTTGACCTTTTTTCAGAACATCTTTACCGGCAATAAGCTCTCCGAATATCACACCGGATACCGGGCCTATTCAAGGGGGGTTTTAACAAGTATCCTTTTCGAGAAGAATTCGGATGATTTCATATTCGACAACCAGATACTTTTGCAGATATTTAACCGTAATTTTAAGATCGGCGAGCTCTCGGCACCCTGCAATTATAATACGGATTGCTCGTCAATAAACTTAAAAAGGAGCATTGAGTACGGCTTAGGCATAATCTTCAATACCGCGAAATATTTGTTACATAAGAATCATTTAGCCAAGTTTGCTTTCCTGGAAGAAAAGAATGAATAAAGATAAATTTGGATTAAAAAAGACAAATTTCTTGGGAATTTACTGGATAATCGTTATTGTTGTTTACCTTATCTGGAGGGCTATAGTATTATTGAGAAGATTTTAAACAAGCTGGCCCATTTCCCGACACAAATATTGATTGTCGGATATATAACTTTCTGGGCGGAACTCTTCTTTAGAGGAGGGGAAACGCATACTTCTTTTTGGGCGGCCGGAATATCCTTAATTTTATTGTTGTTTTTTGCCTTCATCTTTATATTTATCCCGGATTTCAGATTAAACCCGGATAGGGGCGGCTACGCAAAATCCGGCCAAAGGGCAGCGGCCTTCCGGCAGAGCGGGAACCCTGATGGGTTACCCCGCAAAGCAAGCCCGAAGCTGTGGGATAAACTTTGGATATTTCTATGCGCGTTTAAATGTCGCGCTTTTAGTTGTAATGCAAATCTTGGGCTTAATGTACCAGCCATTAACCCGTCAAAAAATGACGAGAAGCCTTTATCCAAGCTGATTTTGATTCCCGGCTTTATTTTGGTTATTTTGATCCTGGCAATCGGTTTATACGCTTCTTTTTTACCTCCGCATTTGATTCAGGAATCGGATGCTTTTTCATATCATATGACGATACCGCGCCAGCTTCTATTGAGGGGAAGCTTCGAGCATATCGGCTGGTCATTTGCCGACCTTTACCTTCTCCCGGTAGATTTCGCTTTGGCACCTTTCTGGTTTTGCACAAAACTGCCTAACAAAATCCCGCAGTTTGTTTTTCTTTTGGGATTGATCCTAGCATCGGTTTCCTTAGCCGGAAAAATCGGCGGAAGGCTTTCTGCATCCGGAATATGCATAATGTTCGGTATATTGGGGACGCATTCCGTAGGCATCCAAATCGGAACGGCTATGCTGGATCTTGTTTTATGTTATTTGTTTATCGCCGCATTGGATAGTTTTATCGAAGGGAAAGTATTTCGCTCGGCGATAGAATTCGCTTTTTATTTCTGGAGCAAGCCTTTTATGCCTGTTCAGGCTGTCCTAATTATTCTGCTTTTGATTTTTTCGGTTTGGCTGATAAAAAGATTTAAATGTAAGGAAATAGTTTGGAATTTAAGCTCGGATATCGAACCTAAAGGCGAAATTAAGCGATTTATATTATTTTTTCTGGCCGTAAGTTTATTTGTCGCCGGTCCGTTTGTTTATAAATCGATGAAAGCGGCCGGTACGCCTTTATTCCCGCTTTTTACCGGATTAGTAAAAACTTCTAACACCCAGCAGCAGATTAATGAATTGAAAGCAAAATCCGATCAAATGCTTATGGCCAAAGACTCTTACGGGTACGGACGGGGGATAAAGGAATTTGTTAAACACATCTGGCTTATCGCTGTCCCGGAAAAAGAAGTTAACAATAAATTTGATTATCCTTTGGGATTGGTTTACCTTTTATGTTTAGGCCCTTTTTTTGGGACAATAATAAAAGGTTTTAGGCAAAGAAAGATTGCCATTCTCCCGTTAATAGTTATAGTTTTCTGGACGGTTTGGTGGATGGGTTCGCATCAAAGCAGATTTCTCTATGTGCCATTGATTTTGATGATTATAATTGTATTGTCGCAAGACGAGTTTCAAAGTCGCCTTATGCATACCGGGCTGATAATAGCGCTGATTTTAACCGCTGCTTCGGTTTATCGGGCAAATAAAAGCGATTTCGGAAAGAACAATTACGATGTTTTACGGGACAAAGATAAAATTCTCCTTCAAATGTCAAAAGCCGTAAGAAAAGGAGAAACTGTAACGTCCGTATTTCACGATGTTGCGTTCGCGGAATTCAAGGTTGATTCAATCGATTACGGTTCCGATTATGTTTTGAAGCAGTTTAAATAGGAAAGGCAAAATTTATGAAACTTTCAGTTATCATGCCGGCGTATAACGAGGAAGCTTATATTGAAAATGTTGTTAACCGGGTCATCAGGCAGAGAATCAGCGGCATAGATTCGATGGAACTTATTATTGTGGATGACGCCTCAAGTGATAAGACCCGAGGCCTGATAGAAAAATTGGCCAAAGATAACTCTGGGGTTATCAAGGCAGTTTACCACTCCCAAAATACTGGAAAAGGAGGGGCGATTTTATCCGCTCGGCAGGTGATAACCGGAGATATATGCATAATACAGGATGCCGATTTAGAATATGACCCAGGTGAATACCCTTTGGTCTTACAGCCGATAATCGACGGGCATGCTGATTGCGTTTACGGCTCGCGCTTTATCGGTACTCAGGCAAAAAGGGTTTTATTCTTCTGGCATTATATTGGAAATAGATTGCTCACTCTTATTAGCAATATGACGACCAACCTTAATTTGACCGATATGGAAACATGTTTCAAGGCTTTCCGCTCAGATATTTTTAGGACTATCCCAATCCGATCTAAGCGTTTCGGTTTTGAACCGGAGATAACCTCTAAGTTAGCCAGAAGAAAGTGCCGGATATTTGAGGTCGGCATCAGCTACCGTGGAAGGACATATGCCGAAGGGAAGAAGATCGGATGGAAAGACGGCGTCAAGGCCATTTTAACCATAATCAAATACGCGATTATCGACGATTCAGAATTCCGAATTCCGGGGACGCGTACCTAATTAGTCGGGAGAATTATTTATTTTTGTGTGCGGATACGTTGTTTCGTGGAAATGCCACGTATGTGGCAAAGTTTATAATTCTGAATAAATAAGTAAATGTAGAAAACGAAAAAAGAAATTCTGAAGACAACTTTTTAATTATTCGGGCGGCAAGGTAATTGGGTAGGGGTAATTAGGTACGCGTCCCCGGAATTAACGGAATTAAGGAAAAAAGAAAGGAAGCTGTTTATGGACAAAAGCAATAGCAGGCTGATTGATTTCCGCTCGGGCTTTTGGGCTTTTATGTTGGTCATTATCGGGCTTTCTTGTGTCCAGATAAGTTATATATTTAACGGAATTAACTGGCTTGATTATGGCTTTTTATTTCTTATTCCTGCGCTTTTATTGTTTTCTGTAAAGCTTTTACGTGAAAGCATTCAGGAAACCAAAGATTATTGTTTAGGCTTGGGTTTGCTGGCAGTTGCCGTATTTCTCACTTTAAACCTCAAATATAAATTTCAGGTAGGGACGATAGATGATAATTACCATACCTATAAAGTTGTTGCCTTTAGCATTAAAAACAGCTTCTTTTCCAAGATGCAGATTTTCCCGATAAGGGACGAAGTAAGAATGTTCTTTATGGATTTTACGGAGAATATTTACGGGATTGCCTGGAGAATTTTTCGCTGGGATTTTATTATAGTATTATTTCAATCCTTACCCGTATTTGTATTGTGGCGGGAGCTTGTTGATTTCTTCCGCAAGCGTAATGTCGTAGGATATCCAGGATTCTTATCCGCCGTTATTATTTTATCGATGCAGATTATTTGGTCTCAGGCCTCTTCAACTTATGTCGACGGGATTACTGGGGTAATTGCCGCTTTGACGCTTCTTAAGCTTTCCGATTTGCTGAGTTTCCCATCTAGCCGTAACTTTTACAATATTTCTGTCACTGCTTTTTTAAGCGCATTATGTTTACTGACGAAAGTTTCATCTGTATTCCTTGCCTTATTTGCGATTATTATTTGCTTTTGGATATCTTTAAAATCACTTAAACCGAAGGAAATTTTGCTGGCTTTTCTTATTTTAGTACCTTCTTTGGGTTATTGCTTTAAGCATTACATAAGCATTTGGCTTTTAAAAGGGTCACCTTTCTACCCTATGCTGGGCTACAAGGCTTTTGAGACTTTTCACCTCACAGGAAAAGACGGTATATGTTCGCAGTGTTATAACGCAAGCTTGCCGGACTTTAAACCGATACAAATTATCAACTCATGGATCAAGGATTATCAGCTTGGGTTTGTTACCGCTGACCCCTGGGATGTCGGTAACGGCCTTTTATGGGTTTATTTTGTTCTTCCGGTTTTAATCATAGCTTTTGGATTGAGCATTTTTAACTTCAGGAAAATGAAATTGTTTACCCCATCGACATTGATTTTGCTCTTTATTTTCTTGTTTTATTTCTTGTTTGACTGCAGCGTCGCTAAAAGGTTTATGATCGGTTATAACGTTTTCATCATGGCCTGGGCATTTGTTTGGGTTATCACCAAATTTAAAAGTTGGAGATGGTGCTTCCCGAATTGGCTTATTGCCGCTGGGATATTGTTTCTTTTTATTCCTTCCTGGTTAAGTTTTTCACAATCAATTAAGGGTGCGCTTTACCAGAATAAGGTCGTATCGGTCCTGCAAGCCCAAAAGCAGTTATTCCCAAAGTATATCCTTTGTAACAATTTCCAGGAAAAGTATTGCAGCCTTATGTTAGATAAATACAAGGACCAATCTGTTCCGGATAAGCTTGGCAGTGTTTTGAATAAGTGCCGGATTCAGTTTTATAAGCTTTCTCCTAAAGAGAAGAAAATGCGGCCCTCCGAATATCGCTTTGAAGACGTCTTGGCCAACTACCGGGAAATGAGATTTATGGAATAAAAATATTTTGCGGGCAAGATAAGTGGTTCTAGAAAAAATATTTCCGATTAACTCCGCAGTAGTATAAATAAAATCCTTTTTAAATCCCTCCAACTGTGATATTTTAATAGCTTAGAAAATTTCCGCTTATATCTTTATTCTATGAATAAATTCGAACTTCTTGGAGTTAATGTTTCTGCGACGAACCTAAAAGAAACTGTTGTTTCAGTTATGGAAGCGATTGAAAGGAAAAAGAAGATTTACGTTTGCGTTTGCCCTGTTTCGACAGTAATTGATTGCCGGGATAGCGCTGATTACCGTAGAATCGTCAATAACGCGGATATTGTCACACCCGACGGTATGCCGGTAGTTATCTCCGGGAAGATCAAGGGTTTTAAAAATATCAGCCGGACCTATGGCCCGGATCTGATGCTCGATCTCTGCGATCTTAGCCAAGACAAAGGTTATAGGCATTATTTCTTCGGCGGCAAAGAGGATAATGACAAGCTTCTTGTTGAGAGTCTCCGGAAAAGATTTCCGAAGCTGATCGTTGCCGGATGCTTTTCTCCGGGAGAAAGAAAATTAGGCGAATTAGAGGACAGTGCTATAATAGAGCAAATAAACACTTCTAATTGTGATGTGCTTTGGGTGGGACTAGGCTCGCCTAAGCAGGATTATTGGATGGCGAATCACCGGGAGAAGCTGAATGCCCCGGTTATTATCGGCGTCGGAGCGGCCTTTGATTTTTTATCCGGAGCCAAGCCGCAGGCGCCTTTGTGGATGCAAAGAAGCGGGCTGGAATGGCTTTTTCGCCTTTGCCGTGAGCCGAAGAGGCTTTGGAGAAGGTATCTTATAGGGA